>NZ_AYJW01000085.1 GCF_000497205.1 Saccharopolyspora rectivirgula DSM 43747 | reverse complement strand
CCGGGCAGGCCCAGCCGCAGCCGGCGGGGCCGGAGGAGCAGCGCCGGACCTCGACCTGACGGGGTGAGCCGCGGTTGGCCGGTGCGCACGGGCGGCGGCCACCGGCGGGGTGCGGGCGCGGACGAGCGCGCAAGTATCCTCGCTGTTCGTGACGGTCAAGCCCAGCATCCCCAACGTCCTCGCCGCCCGCTACGCCTCGCCGGAACTGGTCGAGCTGTGGTCACCACGGCACAAGGTCATCCTGGAGCGACGGCTGTGGTTGGCGGTGCTGCGCGCCCAGGCCGACCTCGGCGTCGAGGTCCCCGAGCAGGCGCTGGCCGACTACGAGCGCGTGCTCGAGCAGGTGGACCTCGACTCGATCGCTGCCCGGGAGCGCGTCACCCGGCACGACGTGAAGGCCCGCATCGAGGAGTTCAACGCGCTGGCCGGGCACGAGCACATCCACAAGGGGATGACCTCCCGGGACCTCACCGAGAACGTCGAGCAGCTGCAGATCCGCCGCAGCCTGGAGCACGTCCGGGACCGCACCGTGGCGGTGCTGGCCCGACTGGCCCGGCTGGCGGCCGAGCACAGCGAGCTGGTCATGGCCGGGCGCTCGCACAACGTCGCCGCCCAGGCGACCACGCTGGGCAAGCGCTTCGCCACCGTCGCCGACGAGCTGCTGGTCGCCTTCAACCGGCTGGAAGAGCTGCTGATCCGCTACCCGCTGCGCGGCCTGAAGGGCCCGGTCGGCACCGCGCAGGACGCGTTGGACCTGCTCGGCGGGGACCCCGCCAAGCTGGCCGAGCTGGAGCGCCGGATCGCCGGTCACCTGGGCTTCGGCCGCACCTTCAGCAGCGTCGGCCAGGTGTACCCGCGGTCGCTGGACTTCGAGGTGGTGACCACCCTCTCCCAGCTGGCCGCCGCGCCGTCCAGCCTGGCCAAGACGATCCGGCTGATGGCCGGGCACGAGCTGGTGACCGAGGGGTTCAAACCCGGCCAGGTCGGGTCCAGCGCCATGCCGCACAAGATGAACACCCGCTCGTGCGAGCGGATCAACGGCTTGGCGGTGGTCCTGCGCGGCTACGTGTCGATGACCGCCGAGCTCAGCGGTGACCAGTGGAACGAGGGCGACGTCTCCTGCTCGGTGGTGCGCCGGGTGGCCCTGCCTGACGCGTTCTTCGCCTTCGACGGCCTGGTGGAGACGCTGCTGACCGTGCTGGACGAGTTCGGCGCGTTCCCCGCGGTGGTCTCCCGGGAGCTCGACCGGTACCTGCCGTTCCTGGCCACCACCAAGGTGTTGATGGCCGCGGTGCGGGCCGGGGTCGGACGGGAGACCGCGCACGAGGCGATCAAGGAGAACGCGGTGGCGGTCGCCTTGGCGATGCGGGAGCAGGGGATCGAGCACAACGACCTGCTGGACCGGTTGGCCGCCGACGAGCGGCTGCCGCTGAGCCGGGAGCAGCTGGAGCAGCTGCTGGCCGACCGGCTGGCGTTCACCGGGGCGGCGTCCGGCCAGGTCGCCGAAGTGGTGGCGAAGGTGGAGAAGGTGGTCTCCCGCTACCCGGAGGCGGCCGAGTACCGCCCCGGCGACATCCTGTGAGCCCCGCTCACCGCCAGTGGGCGTTGAAGAAGTCCAGCTCGCACCGGGTGGCCTGCTGGAACAGGCGCAGGCACCGGGCTTGGTCGCGTTCGTCCAGTTCGGAGCCCACCCGGTGGAGCTCGTCGCGCAGCCACTGCACCCAGGCTCGGAAGTCCGGGGTGCTGTGCAGGGTGATCCACTCGGCGGGCACGAAGTTCTCCGGCAGCGTCGCCGGTGCCCGCACCGCCCACTCCAGGTAGCTCCACTCGGCGACGGTCAGCACGGTGAGCACCTCGGGGTAGCTGCCCCTGCTGCTGGTGTCCCGCATCAGCTCCTGGAAGGCGACCGTGGCCTGGTCCAGCTGCGGGTGCTCCCGCTCGGCCTCCGGCACTCCCAGCGCGTCGAACGCCCGCTGGAAGTACGTGTTCTCGGTGCTGGTGACGGTGGTGATGCTGGCGGCGATGGCCAGCCGGGACGAGTAGCGGTCGGCCTTCGCCAGGGCCGCGCCCAGCAGGGCCAGGAAGTCGTCGATGAACTGGTAGTCCTGCACCAGGTAGGACCGCATGAGGTCGGTGGGCACCACGCCGTCGAACAGGGCTCTGGTGAACGGGTGGGTCACCACTTCGGTCCACACCGGTTCGCTTCGCTGCCGCAGCCAGTCGGTGAAGTTCTCCGCCACCGCGCCTCCTCCGCATCGGGTGTTCCTGCGGCCCACTATGCCCGCCTGCGACCGGCGGTGGCGGGTGGAGGAGAATCGTCGGCGTGGTTGCACTCGCCGATTACCCCCAGATCGCGGCCGGGAAGGTCCGCCAGCTGCACGCCGTGGACGAAGAGCACCTGCTGTTGGTGGCTTCCGACCGCATCTCGGCGTACGACCACGTGCTGAGCACCCCGATCCCGGACAAGGGGAGGGTGCTGACCGCGATGAGCGTGTTCTGGTTCGAGCTGCTCGCCGACGAGGTGCCCAACCACCTGGTCTCGGCGGACGACCCCCGCATCCCGGCGGAGGTCCGCGGCCGGGCGCTGCTGGTGCGCCGGTTGGAGATGCTGCCGGTGGAGTGCGTGGCGCGCGGGTACCTGACCGGGTCCGGGTTGGCCGACTACCGCCGCACCGGGTCGGTGTGCGGGGTTCCGCTGCCGGAGGGGTTGACCGAGGCTTCGCGGCTTCCGGAGCCGATCTTCACCCCGGCCACCAAGGCGGCCATCGGCGAGCACGACGAGAACGTCAGCTTCGAGGCGGTCGTGGAGACGGTGGGTCGGCAGCGGGCCGAGCAGTTGCGGGAGCTGACGCTGCGGATCTACCGGCGGGCCGCCGAGCACGCCCGGGAGCGCGGGGTGATCCTGGCCGACACCAAGTTCGAGTTCGGGGTTGCCGCCGATGGCTCCGTGGTGCTGGGCGACGAGGTGTTGACGCCGGACTCGTCCCGCTACTGGCCGGCGGACGGCTACACCCCGGGCCAGGTGCAGCCGTCGTTCGACAAGCAGTACGTGCGGGACTGGTTGACCTCGCCCGCTTCCGGCTGGGACCGGGCTTCCGACACGCCGCCGCCACCGCTGCCCGACGAGGTCGTCGCCGCCACCCGCGCCCGCTACATCGAGGCGTACGAGCGGATCACCGGTCGCTCGTTCGACGACTGGCCGGCGCCGTCGGCGTGAGTTGGGTTCCGCGCCACCTGCTGTTGAGCCGTTCCTGGTGGTGCGTTCGCGGAACCGGCGCCCGGGCGACACCTGCGGGTCAGGGGAAGGTCACCTCCGGCCGGCGCAATGAGCGGCGTGAGCATGCCGCTGGTGGTGTCGCTGTCCGGTTTGGATTGCCAACTGCTGGAGGAGTGCGCTTCCTTCGCCGCTGAGCTCGATCGTCGATCGGTGCCGCTCTCGTTGCTGCTGTCGCCGCGAGGAACCGGGCAGCTGCTCCCGGCCCCGCCGGTGCTGTCCTGGGTGGTGCAGCGGCTGCAGCACCGGGACGCGTTGATCCTGCACGGTTTCGCCCGCGGAGAGGCGCCGTGGCAGGGGTTGCTGCCCCGGCTCCACCGGCGCCGCCTCGGGGAAGGCGGGGCCCGGGGAACAGCGCTGCGGCTGGTCGCGGTGACCAGGCGGTTGGCGGGCGTGGGGTTGCGCACCGGTGCTTTCGTGCCGTCCCGGTGGTTCGCCTCGCCAGGCACGATCACCGCGCTGCGCCGGCACGGGTTCGCGGTGTGCGCGGACGCGGTCGCGATCCGGGAACTGCGCACCGGTCGGGTGCACCGGGCTCGCGTGCACGCGCTCGGGCCGGGAGAGCGCGCCGAGCCGTGGTGGTGCCGCGCCCTGGTGATGGGGGTGGGGCGCGCGGCCCGCCGCGGCAAGCCGGTCCGGATCGCCGCCGAGGCCGCTGACCTCCGCAAACCGGGGGCGCGGCAGGCCCTGCTGGACGCGGTGGACTTGGCCTTGCACCACCGGGCGCTGCCCGCCACCTACGGCGAATTCGGGTCGGACGCCCAGGTGAAGATCCCTTAATCATCGTTTCAGGGCGCTTTCAAGATCGACCAGCAGTCTGGGAACCGTCAGCGAACAGCACGCGAAAGCGAGGAACCAGATGCGCACCTCGAAGCACACCCCGTTGGCGGTCGCCGCAGCTGCTGGCCTGATCGGGCTCGTCGGTGGCGGCGTGGCGCTGGCGTCCGACCCCGCCACCCCGGAACCGCCGGCCCCGGTCGAGCAGCAGATCGACCTGCCGGAGGTCGAGCCGGCCCAGGGCGGCCAGCCGGAGCCGCCCGGACAGCCGCTCCCGATGTGCCCGCCCGGCGTCGACGACGACTTCTTCGGCGAGGACACCTGCGCGGACGACTTCGACGACCGGTACGAGCGGGACGACCTGGACGACCGCCACGAGCGCGGCGATGACCTCGACGACCGCTACGAACGCGACGACGACCTCGACGACGGCCCCGAGGACGACCTCGACGACGATGACGACGCCGACGACGTGAACGACGACTGACCGAACCGGTGGCCGGTGGAGCGCCTGCGGCGGCGCTCCACCGGCCACCGCTCACAGCTCCGCCGGCCGTCCCGCGGTGAGCACCTTGATCTCGGTGCTCTCCGGGCGCAGCTGCTCGAACATGCGGTAGTGCATCTGCGGCCTGGACAGCACCGCCTCGTGGATCGGGACCGCGGTCCGCGGCGCCACCGCCCGCAGGAAGTCCACGGCCTCGGACAGCTTCAGCCACGGCGCCCCGGTGGGCAGGCCGAGCACGTCGATCCGTTCCTCGGGCACGAAGAACGAATCCCCCGGGTGGTAGAAAGCGCCGTTCTCCAGCACGAAGCCGACGTTGTCGATCACCGGGACGTCCGGGTGGATCACCGCGTGCTCACCGCCGACGGCGTGCACCGCCGTCCCGCTCAGCTCGAACGTCTCACCGGCGCGCGCGGTCCGGGCCTGCAGCCCCTTGTCCGCCAGCATGGCGACCGTGCCGGCATCGGCGATCAGCTGGGCCGCGGGGTTGGCCTCCAGCAGCGCGGGCAGGCGATCGATGTCCACGTGGTCCGGGTGCTGGTGGGTCAGCAGCACCGCGGTCAGGTCGCGGAGCTGCTCGAACCCGGACGAGAAACTCCCCGGGTCGAACAGCAATCGCGCGGTCGCGGTCTCGACCAGCACGCACGAGTGTCCGAAGTGGGTTATCTGCACGAACTTGCTCCTCCCTGCGGTGAAGCTCGCTGCGGTGAAGGATTCCGCTTCTGCCGGCCGGAGTCGAGTCACCACAGCCGCCACGGCAGGGATTCCAGCAGACCGGTCTCCTCCGCTGCGGTGAGCCCGGCGTGCCGGGGCCGGTCGAAACCCAACTGCTGCTCGGTTCCCCGCACCGCTCGAACCGTGTCCTCCACCGGGCGGACCCGCAGACCTGCTGCGGCGGCCGGTCCGGGGTCGTGCGAGGGCAGGCCCCAGTGGCTTTCCGGCGCCCACAGCGGCAGGGACTTGGGGCCGGACCACGGGGTGACCCCGGCGGCCAGCAGTTCCTCCGGGGGCACCGCCGCCAACTCGGTGCCCGGTGGGGACGTGATCGCGCTGATGCCGCGCAGCAGCTCCCGCAGCTCGGTCACCGGGCCGACGGCGTCGTAGGTGCCGGTCACCCGCTGTTCGGCGGCCAGCACCAACCAGTCGGCCAGGTCGCGCACGTCGATGTACTGGATCGGCTGCTCCGGGGAGTCCGGCACCAGCACCCGGCCGCCCCGGGTGAACCGCATCACCCAGTAGCCGAACCGGTCCCAGACGTCACCGGGGCCGCAGATCAATCCCGGTCGGACGATCAACGCCCGGTCGCCCACCGCCTCGCGCACCGCGTTCTCGCTGGCGACCTTCACCGCCCCGTAGACCTCCGCGGAAGGCATCGCCTCCGCACCGGCCGGCGGGTCTTCCGCGGCCGGTTCCAGCAGCGGAGCGCCGGGGGACTGGCCTCGCGTCCGGGTGTCGGCGTAGACGTTCACACTGGACACGAAGCACCAGTGCCCGGCGGTCGCCCCCAGTTGGGCCAGCGCGTCCCGGACCCAGCGCAGCGACATGGTGGCCACGTCGACGACCGCGTCGAACCGCTGCCCGGCCAGCCCGTCCAAGCCCCGGTCGCGGTCCACCGGCAGCAACCGGGCCCCCGCGGGCACCGAACCGCTGCGGCCGCGGGCCGCGCAGACCACTTCGTGCCCTTCCCGCACGGCCGCGGCGGCGACCGCGCGGGACAGGAAGGCAGTGCCGCCCAGCACCAGCAGTCTCATGCGGTTCACGATGCCAGGGCGGCACTGGGGTGGCTAATCGTTTTCGCCGCCGGTGTCGCTTTTTCGCCGTCAGCGGACCACCGTGATCGTCATGGTCGGCCCGGCGCCGCCGCCGACCCGCGTGTGCACGGTGTAGGTGCCGGCCGGCACGTCGGCGATCGTGGCGACGGCCTCGGCCTGGCCCGCCCGGTCGCTGACCACCTGGGCGACGCCCTCATCGGCGCCCATCGGGTGCTCCCGGTCCTTGACGAAAGCCTTGGACGAGATCCAGTTGAGCCCTTCCGGACCGTGGTCGAGTCGCAGCACCACGGTCTCCCCCGGTTTCACCACGGACTTGTCCGAGGTCAACGGCGCCTTGGCCGTCGCGGTCGATGCGCTCGCCGGAGCGGGGTCGTCGGCCACGGCCAACGCCGGGGCCGGAACGGTCAGCGCGAGTCCGCCGATCAGAGTCGCCGCAGCCAGCTTTTTGATGGATCGCATCTGTAATCCCCTCAGTTCATGTGGTTGTCCCCGTTGGGGTAGTTCCCGTTGGTAGAGACGGCGGGGCGGGGAAAAGGTTCAGCGCACCCCCCGGAAAGTGGCGCAGAGCACAAACTCGCTCCCGCCCGGTGTGCTGTTGCCCACCCGGCTGCCCCGTCGGTTCGAGCGAAACCGCAGCTTAGTTACCCTTTGGAAGTACTGCTGGCCTTCCACCCGGCCGTTCGACGGCGGTGGACAAGCACGGAATCGGGAGCTGCACCCGTGGCCCGAGTCGTTGTCGACGTAATGCCAAAGCAGGAGATCCTCGACCCGCAGGGGCAGGCAGTGGCCAACGCGCTGCCCAAGCTCGGGTTCGAGGGGGTCCTGGAAGTCCGCCAGGGAAAGCGTTTCGAACTCGAGGTCGCCGACTCGGTCGACGACGAAACGATCGCCAAAATCGCTGAGACGGTCCTGGCCAACCCGGTGATCGAGGACTGGACTGTGCGCCGGGTGGAAGCATGAGCGCGAAGATCGGTGTCATCACTTTCCCCGGAACGCTGGATGACGTGGACGCCCAGCGCGCGGTGCGCCGGGCCGGTGCCGAAGTGGTGGAGCTCTGGCACGCCGACGCGGACCTGCGCGGAGTGGACGCGGTCATCGTGCCGGGCGGTTTCTCCTACGGCGACTACCTGCGCTGCGGTGCGATCGCCCGCTTCGCGCCCGCGATGACCTCGGTGATCGACGCCGCCCGCAAGGGCATGCCGGTGCTGGGGATCTGCAACGGCTTCCAGATCTTGTGCGAGGCCGGGCTGCTGCCCGGCGTGCTCACCCGCAACGCGGGGCTGCACTTCGTCTGCCGAGACCAGTGGTTGACCGTCGAGAACACCACCAGTGCCTGGACCACCCGCTACGAACCGGGGGCCCAGCTGCTCATCCCGGTCAAGCACGGTGAGGGCAACTACATGGCCGACAAGGCCGTGCTCGACGAGCTGGAAGGCGAGGGGCGGGTGCTGTTCCGCTACGCGGAGGAGAACCCCAACGGCTCCCAGCGGGACATCGCCGGCATCACCGACGCCCGCGGGCGGGTGGCCGGCCTGATGCCGCACCCCGAGCACGCGATCGACCCGTTGACCGGGCCCACCGACGACGGCCTCGGCATGTTCCTGTCCGTTCTCGACGCACTGGTGGCAGCGTGACCGACATCGTGACGAAGGTGGACAGCGTCGAGCGCGCCAAGTCCACACCGGACCTCGACCAGCCCTACCGGGAGCTGGGTCTCAAGGACGACGAGTACGCCCGGATCCGGGACATCCTCGGCCGCCGGCCCACCGAGGCGGAGCTGGCGATGTACTCGGTGATGTGGAGCGAGCACTGCTCCTACAAGTCCTCGAAGGTGCACCTGAAGTACTTCGGGGAGACCACCACCGAGGAGATGCGCGCGAAGATGCTCGCCGGTATCGGGGAGAACGCCGGCGTGGTGGACATCGGGGACGGTTGGGCCGTCACCTTCAAGCTGGAGAGCCACAACCACCCCTCCTACGTGGAGCCCTACCAGGGGGCGGCGACCGGTGTCGGCGGCATCGTCCGCGACATCATGGCGATGGGCGCCCGCCCGGTCGCGGTCGTCGACCCGCTGCGGTTCGGGCCGGCCGACGCGCCCGACACCAAGCGCGTGCTGCCCGGAGTGGTCGCCGGCATCGGCGGCTACGGCAACTGCCTCGGCCTGCCGAACATCGGCGGGGAAGTGGTCTTCGACGAGTCCTACGCCAGCAACCCGCTGGTCAACGCCATGTGCGTGGGGGTCATGAAGACCAACGACCTGCACTTGGCGCACGCCAGCGGCAAGGGGAACAAGGTCATCCTGTTCGGGGCGCGCACCGGGCTGGACGGCATCGGCGGGGGGTCGGTGCTGGCTTCGGAGACCTTCGACGGCGACGAGTCCGGCGCTGGCCGGAAGAAGTTGCCGAGCGTCCAGGTCGGCGACCCGTTCACCGAGAAGGTCCTCATCGAGTGCTGCCTGGAGCTCTACCGGGCCGGTCTGGTCGTGGGCATCCAGGACCTGGGCGGGGCCGGGTTGTCCTGCGCGACCTCCGAACTGGCTTCGGCCGGTGACGGGGGCATGCGCATCGACCTGGACCGGGTGCCGCTGCGGGCGGAGGGGATGACCCCGGCGGAAATCCTCTCCAGCGAGTCCCAGGAGCGGATGTGCGCCGTCGTCAAGCCGTCCGATGTGGACGCCTTCATGGAGGTGTGCCGCAAGTGGGACGTCACCGCCACGGTCATCGGTGAGGTCACCGACGGCGACCGGCTGCAGGTCTACTGGCACGACGAGCTGGTGGTGGACGTGCCGCCGCGCACGGTGGCCCACGAGGGCCCGGTGTACGAGCGCCCGGTGGCGCGGCCGGCCGAGCAGGACGACATCGTCGCCAACACGCCGGACGAGCTGCCGCGCCCGAGCAGCCCGGAGGAGTTGCGCGAGACCATCCTGCGGATGGTGGCTTCGCCGAACCTGTGCTCCCGGGAGTGGGTCACCGACCAGTACGACCGCTACGTGCGCGGCAACACGGTGCTCGCCCAGCCGTCCGACGGCGGTGTGCTGCGCATCGACGAGGAGACCGGTCGGGGCATCGCGGTGGCCACCGACTGCAACTCCCGCTACACCTACCTCGACCCGTACGCGGGCGCGCAGTTGGCGCTCGCCGAGGCCTACCGGAACGTGGCCACCACCGGGGCGACGCCGCTGGCGGTCACCAACTGCCTGAACTTCGGTTCGCCGGAGGACCCGGGCGTGATGTGGCAGTTCCAGCAGGCGGTGCGCGGTCTGGCCGACGCCTGCCGGGAACTGGGCATCCCGGTGACCGGTGGGAACGTCAGCTTCTACAACCAGACCGGGGACCGGGCGATCCTGCCGACCCCGGTGGTCGGGGTGCTGGGCGCCATCGACGACGTGACCCGGCGCATCCCCACCGGCATCGGCGGTGAGGAAGGCGAGACGCTGCTGCTGCTGGGGGAGACCCGGGACGAGTTCGGCGGCTCCGAGTGGGCGAAGGTGGTGCACGGCCACCTCGGCGGGGTTCCGCCGAAGGTGGACCTGGCCCGCGAGAAGCTGCTGGGCGAGGTCCTGGTCGCCGGTTCCCGGGACGGGATGATCTCGGCCGCCCACGACCTGTCCGAGGGCGGTCTGGCGCAGGCGGTCGTGGAGATGGCGCTGATCGGCGAGTGCGGTGCCCGGGTGGTGCTGCCCGAGGGCGCCGACCCGTTCGTGTGGTTGTTCTCCGAGTCCGCCGGCCGCGTGCTGGTGGCGGTGCCGCGCACCGAGGAGCTGCGGTTCACCGAGATGTGCACCGCTCGCGGCCTGCCGTGGTACCGGATCGGGGTCGCCGATGCGGAGAACCCGGCGGTGGACATCCAGGACGTCGGCACCCTTCCGCTCGCGGAGCTGCGGGAG
The DNA here is from genome assembly GCF_000497205.1 of Saccharopolyspora rectivirgula DSM 43747. Lineage (GTDB taxonomy): Bacteria > Actinomycetota > Actinomycetes > Mycobacteriales > Pseudonocardiaceae > Saccharopolyspora > Saccharopolyspora rectivirgula. Next base: position 3,519 of record NZ_AYJW01000085.1, on the reverse strand, counting down.
GCCTGGCAGGGAACCCTGCCGGAGCTCTTCGGCTGACGACGCGACGAGCAGGGGGCTTCCCGGTCGCTGGTGGCGGGAAGCCCCCTGCTCCGTTTCGCGGTTTCCGCGGGGGTTGCCCGCGGTGCTGTCACAGCCGGGAGAGCTCGAGGGCTTCGGTGCGTTCGCTCCCGTCGTAGCCGCCGGGCGGGGCGGGCAGTCCGAACAGCCGACCCACCGTCGGTGCGATGTCCACTGTGCTCACCCGGGTGCTCGACGTGCTGCCGCGCCGCACCGCCGGATGACCACCGGTGACGAAGAACGGGATCGGCTCGGTCACCGGGTGCCCGTGGTTGCCGGGGATCGGGTTGGACACCACCGTCGGGTCGGTGAACCGCCACCCCGCTCTGCAGTAGACCACCAGGTCACCGGCTTCCGGGCCGAGGCGCAGCTGTTCGGGGCGGTAGCAGGCCAGCACTCCCTCCTCCGCGGCGGCCAGTTCCCGCATGCGTTCCACCGCTCGGGGCCGTTCGGCTTCCGGCCCGGTGAAGTACAGCAGTTCGGCCCCGCCGTTCTGGGCGATCGCGGTGTTGTCCCGCAGCAGCTCGTCGGCGGCCAGCGCGTGGTGCAGCGAGATCACCCGGTGCGGTTTCGACCAGTCCATCGAGTGGTCGGCTAGGACGAAGAGGATGCTGTTGTCCCAGCGCCCGGTCCTGACCAGGAAGTCCGCGAACCGGCCGAGCTGGAAGTCGGTGCTGGCCAGGGCTGCTCGGCGGGCCGCCCGCAGCGTGGTCCCGGTGAGGTCGACGTGCCCGACCCGGTCGGTGTCCCCGAAGTTGGCGAACACCAGCACCGGATCCGCGCTGTCCACCATGGACATCAGTGCGTCGCAGGTGGCGGCGTCCGGGGCGTGCCCGCTGATCGGCACGACGGGGTCCGGTTCCCAGCGCACGGTCGCCCGGTCGCCGAAGATCCCGTGCAGGTACTCCTTGCTCAGCACGCTGCCGGTGACCAGGCCGCGGTCGTGCAGGCGGTCCAGCAGGGTGGGAGCGCGCAGGTCGGTGGGCTGGTCGAGGGTCCGCACCACGCCCGCTTCCCGGTCGTAGATCGAGTTCGCCGGCACTCCGCTGCGGTCGGGGCGCACCCCCGACATCATCATCACGTGGTTCGGGATGGTCTCCATCACCGGCAGGGAGCGGGCTTGCGGGTAGTTGGTGCCGCAGCTGCGCAGGCGGTGCAGGTTCGGCGTCAGCTGCGGCGTGATCTCCTCGGGGGAGCAACCGTCCACCACGAGCACGTACACCCGCAGGTCCGGTGTGGAGGATGCCCAGGCCGTGGTGGAGGTGGCGGACAGCGCCACCGCGGCACCGCTGGCGCCGGTGGCGAGCAGGAAGCTGCGGCGGCTCAGGGTTCTCCGGGTCACCGCAGGCCCTCCGGGGCTTCGGTGACCCGTTGGCTTCCGGCGGGAACCGCGAACGAGGCCGAGCGCGCCGCGGTGCTCCCCGGATCGGTGCGGTCGGCGAGCGCGAACCAGTCCATGTGTACCCGTTCCGGGGTGATGTCGAGGACCGAGTAGCCGTGCGAGTCGAGTTCCACGTGCTTGATGTGCGGGTTGTTCAGCCGGATCGCCGCTTCGACGGCCACCGATGCGGTGCGCGGTGGCACCCGCAGGATGTCGTCCATGTTGTCGCTGGTGATCGAGGTGCACACCAGTTCGGTGCCGATCGAGTTGCCGTTGAACGGGTAGCGGCTGAGGTCGGCCGGCAGGTCCGTCGCCCACGCCGAGTGGATGTCGCCGGTGAGGAAGACCGTGTCGCGGATGCCCCAGTCCCGCAGCACGCCGAACAGTTCGGCTTGGTCGGCCTGGTAGCCGTCCCACTGGTCGACGTTGTACGGCAGGCCTTGGACGAGCGGCGTGCCGGTGAGTTCGGCCAGTCCGCGGCGTTCTCCGATGGACAGGGTGGCGGGGAACCGCACCGGGGTGATCATCACCGAGCTGCCGATGAGCTTCCACTGCGCGGTGGCGTGCTTCAACCAGTCGGTGAGCCAGTCCATTTGGGCGTCACCGGTGATGGTGCGGTCCGGGTCGGTGGTCCCGGGGCTGAGCGGGCTGCTGACCTGCTCGCTGCGGTGACTGCGGAGGTCCAGCATGGACAGTTCGGCGAGGTCGCCGAAGGTGAAGCGCCGGTAGAGCGGGCGGCCGGGTTCGTAGCGCACCGGCATCCACTCGGCGTAGGCCTGGGAAGCGGCTCGTTTGCGCTGTTCCCAGGGGCCTTCGGTGTCCTCGTCGTGGTTCTCGGCGCCGTCGGACCAGGTGTTGTTCGCGATCTCGTGGTCGTCCCAGGTGGCGATGAACGGCACGCGGGCGTGCAGGGCTTGCAGGTCGGGATCGCTCTTGTACTGGGCGTGCCGGCGCCGGTAGTGCTCCAGCGTGGTGGTTTCCACGGCCGGGTCGTGCGCCCGGACGAGTTCGTCACCGGCCTGGTACTCGCCCGGTGCGTACTCGTAGATGTAGTCGCCGAGGTGGATGACCGCGTCGAGGTCGTCGCGGGCTGCCAGGTGGCGGTAGGCGGAGAAGTACCCGGCTTGGTAGTTGGCGCAGGAGACCACACCGACGCGCAGTCGGGGCACGGCGGTCCCGGTGGCCGGGGCGGTGCGGGTTCGGCCGGTGGGGGAGATGGCGCCGTTGGCGCGGAACCGGTACCAGTACCAGGTGTTCGGGTTGAGCCCGGCGGCGTCGATCTTGACGGTGTGGTCCCGCCAGGGGCCGGTGGTGGTGGATCCGTGCGCTGCGACGTGCCGGAATTGCTGGTCGGTGGCGATCTCCCAGTCCACTCGGGTTTCCCGGCCGCGGCCGGATCCCGGGGTGGCCGCCGGTTCGGGCGTGACGCGCGTCCAGAGCAGGACCCGGTGGGGCAGCGGATCACCGGAGGCCACGCCGTGGCGGAACACATCGGACCCACCGGACCCGCCGGTGGGGGCGGCGCTGGCCAGACCGCTGCTGGTGAGCATCGCGGCCACCGCTCCACCGGTCTTGAGCGCGGTTCGGCGGTTCACTTCGATCACGCGACGGCATCCTGCCGGATCTCGGCGGGCAGGTACAGCAGAAACGTGAATATTTATCGGAAATTTGGCGGGGCCGCACGCCGGATCCACCGGTCATTCGAGCTTCGATCAGCTGTGCGGACCAGTGGGCTGCGCCGTTCGAAGCAGCCGCGGAGAACGACTCCGAGGTGGACAAGAGCCCCGGGCGGTACCGCGGGGGCGGTACCGCCCGGACGGAGGACGCGGCGCGCTGGGCTCAACCCTTCGCCAGGGCCTGCAGCCTCTCGTACGAGCCGTTGAACAGGTCCTTGTCCAATGGAGATGAGGTGTACTGCCAGAACGTCCAGATCGACCAGTTGTACGGCAGGTCGCCCACGGAGTCGGCGTAGCGGGCCACCCACAGCGGGTTGGTGGAGCTGAAGTCCCCGTTCACGCACTGGTTCCACCAGCTGGTGCTGGTGTAGATGACCGGGTACCGGCCGGTGCGGTCGTGGTAGG
>NZ_AYJW01000084.1 GCF_000497205.1 Saccharopolyspora rectivirgula DSM 43747 | reverse complement strand
CGATCTATCTAGCGCTCCCCCGGTCGCGATTACAGCCGTTCTTCCTCGGGGTTTGCCGGTAATCGCGACCGGATCGTCCTGCACCACCTTCACCTTGCTGGCACGAGCGGGTCAGCAAGGTGAAGGTGGTGCAGGACGATCCGGCCGCGGTGCCGGCGTGATCCGGATTACAGCCGTTCTTCCTCGGGGTTTGCCGGTAATCGCGACCGGGGGAGCGCTAGATCACCGCTACCCTGTAACCTTGTCCCTGCGGGCCGTTAGCTCAACTGGCAGAGCAGCGGACTTTTAATCCGCGGGTTCAGGGTTCGATCCCCTGGCGGCCCACCACACCGGTCCATCCGGCCGATCTGCGACGGGAGTCGAGATCGACCACCTCGACTCCCTCCTGCGGTGTTCCCGCGCGGGTGCGGCGCCCGCTGTGCTGGCGATGTCCGCCGCCGCAGGTGTTCTCACGTGCTCCTCCATCCCGGAACCGACGTGCCGTCCTGGTGCGGTGGGGTCGTGGTGGTCTCCTCGCCCTTCCGGCCGCGCGGGTGGTGGAGGAGGGGTGCGGGTTCCCGTCCGCGGAGTGCTCGCCTCCCCTCGAGGGCACCACCGCTGTCGTCGTGGGCAGCAGCACGAGGGTCGCGCTCGTGGTCGCCATCGGATTCCTCCTCCAGTGGCCGCGCTTCGCGGAACGCGCCGGTGGGCTGCAGCGCCGTTCCCCTTCGGCCGTGCACCACCGGTGGGAGGAGGACCGCCGCGGAGGCAGCCGTCCTGGATCATCCACTGTGGTCAACATGGGGTGCGGGTCGCTCCGGCGCGGTCATGGCGTCGAGTCGAGGTCCGGCACGAAGCGGACGAACGGCAGGCGGCGGCCGACCTCGCGGTAGTCGGATTCGCTGCCGTCGACGACGAACCCCATGGCGCGGCACAGGTGCTTCGCCGCCCTCGGGTGGCGGCGGGCGTAGTCGACGATGACTTCCTCGCCCTGATCGGGGTCGAGCGGAACGGCTTCGGCGCTCGCCCTGAACCGTCCGACTTGGATGGTGACGCGCGGGTTCGCCAGCACGTTGCGGTACCACTGGGAGCGTTCGCCGAACCCGGAGCAGACGTCGTAGCCGGTGCTGTGCCGGCGCGCCACTTCGACGACGGTGTGGCGAGGTCTCCCGGACTTGCGGCCGATGTGCGTCAAGAACAGGAAGCGGCTGCCGAGCAGCCAGCCCAGCCGTGCTCGGTAGAGGTGGACGGGCAGCCGGAACAGGAACGCCTTCCACCCGGTCGGTGGCGCGAGAGGGCGAGCGATCTCCATCGCGGACTTCCTCCGAGCTCGTGGCCGCTGGTTCCGCCGGGCCCACGCTACCGCGGGCGGATGGGGGTTCCGGCTCGCTGCGCGCACCAACGTCATCGCCCGCGACTGGCGCCGCTCGGTGCGCTTCTGCACCGACGTGTTCGGGTCTCGTCCGATCGGCCCGCAGCGGGACCTGGTGCGGTCGGCTCGCGGTCGTCGCGGGGTTCCCGGCGCTCAGCTGGAGGGGCAGCACCTGCTGCCCGGGCGCGGTCCGTCCGGCCCGGCCCTGGCGACCTGCTCGTGCGCCGAGGACGTGGCAGGGGACGCGCCGGTGGCCAATCGGGTGGGCTGCGGGCGCGTGGCGTCCGAGGTGCTGGATGTGGAAGTCGCGCTGTCGAGGTGCTGGCGCACGGCGGGCAGCGGCCGGGCGCCGTTTCGCGCACTTCCGCGCCGGGAGCGGGGAGCGTCGTGGAGCCGCAGTCCTGGCGCCGTTGACCGGGGAGCCGATCCCGGGCGGGCGCTCGAATCCTGTCTGATGTGGACGGAACGGGGCGGCTCGGCTGGCCCGCCGCTGAGCACCGGTCGACCGACCGATCTCCCGCGGCCGGCCGACCGGAAGGGTGCTCCGGAGCGCCCGGGTGGTCGCGCTACTCGCCGCCCCGGTAGTTCTGCGCGTAGCGGGCGGCCCGGGCCGCGCGGGCCTGGGCTTGGGCTTCTTCTCGGGTGGCTTTGCCGGTGCCGAGCGGGAACCCGTGCTTGTGCAGGCGGTGCTCGGTGGTGTGCTCCATGTAGGCCACCGAGTACAGCAGGGCGAGCAGCACACCGCCGAAGATGGCCAGGGCGCTGATCCACAGGGGGCCGGGCAGCAGCAAGAACAGCAGTCCCGGGGTGACCTGCACCAGGCTGCGGCCGAGATGCCGCAGCACCCAGGTGCGGCAGGTCACGTCGTGCAGCACCCAGTCCCGGTACTTGTCGGGCAACCGGCCGCCGAACGCGTACCACAGCCACAACGCGGGATTGGGACGTGGTTTCGGCGGGTTGGCAACCATGACACTCCTTCGCGGAAGCCGAGCCGGACGAGGTCCGGACCTACTCGAGCCGCGCCGGAGGACTGCCGGCGCGGAAATCCCCCGGGCGAAATGGGTGGAACGGCCAGTATCGCCGGTTCGACCGTCAGGGCTGAGTCGGGGGTTGCTGCGGTTCCGCGGTCTCCTCGGCCTTGGCCCGGGCGACCCGCTCGGCGTGGCTCGGCGGGTCCGACGGCACGTGGGCCGGTCGCTTGGCTTCCATCTCCTTGCGCAGCACGGGGACGACTTCCTCGGCGAGGAGGTCGATCTGCTCCAGCACCGTCTTCAGCGGCAGCCCGGCGTGGTCGATCAGGAAGAGCTGCCGCTGGTAGTCGCCGACGTGTTCGCGCATGGTCGCGTACCGCTCGATGACCTGCTGCGGGCTGCCCACGGTGAGCGGGGTCACCGAGGTGAACTCCTCCATCGACGGGCCGTGGCCGTAGACCGGGGCGTTGTCGAAGTAGGGGCGGAACTCGTTCCAGGCGTCTTGGGAGCGCTTGCGCATGAAGGCTTGGCCGCCCAGGCCGACGATGGCTTGATCGGCTCGGCCGTGGCCGTACTGCTCGTAGCGGCGGCGGTAGTAGGTCACCATCTTCTTGGTGTGCGACATCGGCCAGAAGATGTTGTTGTGGAAGAAGCCGTCGCCGTAGTAGGCGGCTTGTTCGGCGATCTCCGGGCTGCGGATCGAGCCGTGCCAGACGAACGGCGGCACCCCGTCCAGCGGGCGCGGGGTGGAGGTGAAGCCGCGCAGCGGGGTGCGGAACTTGCCTTCCCAGTCGACGACTTCCTCTTCCCAGAGCTTGCGCAGCAGCGCGTAGTTCTCGAAGGCGAGCGCCATGCTCTGCCGGATGTCCTGGCCGAACCACGGGTAGACCTGCGGGGTGTTCCCGCGGCCCAGCATGAGGTCCATCCGGCCGTCGGAGATCACCTGCAGCATGGCGTAGTCCTCGGCGATCTTCACCGGGTCGTTGGTGGTGATCAGGGTGGTGGAGGTGGAGAGGACGACGTTCTTGGTGGTCCCGGCCAGGTAGCCGAGCAGCGTGGTCGGTGACGAGGCCACGAACGGCGGGTTGTGGTGCTCGCCGGTGGCGAAGACGTCCAGGCCGGCCTGGTCGGCGTGTTGCGCGATCTTCAGGATGGAGCGCACCCGCTCGGTGTCGTTGGGGGTCTTGCCGGTGGTGGGGTCGGTGGTGACGTCGCTGACGGTGAACACGCCGAACTGCATGCGAGCCTCCTGTGGTTGCTGCGTGCCGGTACCGCCTACCTTACATATAAGATTCTTCCTAGGAAGGTTATTCCCGGCTGCGAACCGGTCCCCGGCGCGGTCGCAGGCGGCGGAACCGTCCCGCGCAACAGCACGGATACCCGAGGAGGCGGCCTCAACCCCGCCAGCACACCGAGGACAGGGCCCGGGCCAGCCCGGTGCGGTGCAGCGGGTCCAGCTGCAGCTCGAACCGGATGTGCTGGTAGGCGACCGTCAACCGGCCAGGGCAGGAGGGCGTGCCGCGCAGCTGCGCGGTGTCCCGCAACTGCAGCAGCAGCTGCTCGTTCAACCGGTCGATCTCCGGGCGGATGTCCGCCAAGTCCGGTCGTTCGTCCGGTTGCTGCTGCGGGTGCGCGGCCCAGTGGGCGTGCAGCGCGCGCTGCACGAGCTTGCTCGCCTCGATCTGGTCCCGGAAGACCTCCCGCGCCACGGCCGGGTCGATGCCCAGCTCGACCGCCCGCTCCGCCGCGTCGGCCAGCACCTGCTCCTCGCGCTGCGGATCCTCGATCGGCAGGTCGGTGCCCCACTTCGCGGCAGCGACCCGATCGGAGACCAGCACCCGCTCGGCGGCCGTCCCGACCAGCGGCTCGAACGACGTGGTCGCGGTCGCGTGGGCAGGGCTGAGCGCGAACAGAGCGGCTGCGGCGGCGAACAGGGCGCGCAACGCTTCCTCCCGACGTGCTGGCTGAAGTGGACGGAAGCAGTATTCCGCAGCGGTGCGCGGGAGCGGAACTCCTTGCCAACAGGTGGAATTCCCGTTCGCGCCCGGTGGGAAACGACCGCGGAGCAGGTGTTCGAACGCGGTCGCTGCGCGACTTTCGTATCGTGGGACCGGTGTGGAACGTCCTGGACACCAGCGCTGCTCTCTACCGTTCGATCACCCAGTGGGCCCTGACCACCCCGCCCTGGGTGCACGACTTCGCCTTGTTCGCCACCCAAGGGCTGCTGGTGGTGTTCATCGCGTTGGCGGCGCTGCACTGGTGGTTCGCCAGGACGATCACCGCGCTCGCGGTGCCGCTGCTGGCCGCGGCCCTGGGCTGGCTGGTCAGCGACCTCACCAAGGAGGTGGTCCGCCAGGTCCGGCCCTGCCGGGAGCTGGGCCTGCTGGACGAGGTGCTCGCGCAGTGCCCGGAGCACGACGACTGGTCGCTGCCGAGCAACCACTCCGCGATCGCGGCGGCTTTCGCGGTGGCCTTGGCCGCGCAGTGGCGCAAGATCACCTCGCTGGTCGTGCTGCTGGCCCTGCTGGAGGGGTTCTCCCGCGTCTTCATCGGCGTGCACTACCCGCACGACGTCCTGCTGGGGTTCTTCGTCGGCGGAATGGTCGCCGCGGTGGTGGTGTGGGCGAGCGGCTCGATCGTTCGGCGCCGGGTGCTCGCGGCGCGTGCGCCGGAGGAGGGGTAGGTCACCGGCGCTGCGGGGCTTGGTGGGCCCAGTGCCAGACGAGTTCGACCGGGCCGCGGCTGAACTTGCGCAGCCACAGCGAGGCGCCGACCGCGCAGGTCAGGAAGATGCCGGCCCAGGCCAGGAGCACCCACCACGGGCGCAGCGCGTCGAGCTCCTCGGCCAGGCCGAGGCCCCAGCCGTAGCACAGGACGGCGGCCGCCAGGTTCTGGAAGACGTAGCACGACAGCGCGGTCCGGCCGACGGCGGTCAGCCCGTTCCGCAGCGGCCCGGCGCCGCGGGACGCGCGGTGCAGCGCGGTGGGGACCAGGCCGAGCAGGCCGGCGGCGATCAGCGGCGGCAACAGGTAGCGGTCCACCACGAACCACTCCTCGCCGGCGAAGGCGGTGACCAGGTTCAGCGGTCCGCCCACGCCGAAGCCGATCAGCATCAGCCGGTTGCGCAGGCGCTGGTTGCCGGCCTCGAACACCCCGGCCCGGTGCAGCTTGGCGCCGAGCAGGAACAGGAACGCCGACATGGGGATGATGAAGATGGCCTCGAGCCGGTACTCGGGCCAGTTGCTCAACCGGGCGGCGACCTGGGCGGGGTAGTCGTGCTGCGGGAAAGGCGCCGACGCGCCGGTGTCGAGCTTGGCGGTCCCGCTCACCAGCGCAGCGGTGAGCAGGCCGATGAACAGCACGTGCGCGGTGGCCATCGCGCCCATCCACCAGTTGACCGCCCGCTCGCTGCGCCCGATCAGGAAGGCGACCAGCACCGAGGTCACCGCGTAGCTCATCAGCACGTCGTACTCGAAGACCAGGACGTAGTGCAGCAGGCCTTCGACGAACAGCAGGGCGGCTCGCCACAGGTACCAGCCCGGCCAGGTGCGGCCGCGGCGGAGCGCGGAGCGGTACTGCAGTTCCAGGCCGATGCCGAACAGCATGGTCAGCAGGGCGAGGAACTTGCCGTTGGTGAGCAGGAGCAGAGCGGATTCGAAGAGGGCGGCGAAGTCGGCCGACGACGCGGGGCCCAGTGCTGCGGCGGGTCCCCGCGGGTCGGTGAAGATCCAGATGTTGGTGCCGAGCGTTCCGGCGATGGCGATGCCGCGGATCACGTCGAGGGCGGCGATGCGGCGAGCGGTGGCGGTGGAGGTCGGTGCGACGGTCATCCGTGCCCCAGCGGGTCGATGCGCAAAGTTACCATGCAACTGCATGGTAAAAATCCGGCCCGGTTTTCGCAATACAATCGCATTGGAAAGGTTCGTCGGTGCCCAAACGCGTTGACCACGAAGCCCGTCGCACCCAGATCGCCGAAGCGCTGCTGCGACTGGCCAGCGAAGGCGGCCTGGAAGCGGTCACCCTGCGCGACGTGGCGACCGAAGCCGGCCTGTCCATGGGGGCGGTGCAGCACTACTTCAACAGCAAGGACGCCATGCTCCTGCACGCCCTCGACCACGTGAACCGCCGGGCCGAGCAGCGCATCCGCCACCGCCTCGAGGAGATGCCGCAACCCTCGCCCCGGGAAGTGCTCCGGGCGCTGATGCTGGAAATGCTCGCCCTCACCGAGGAGAGCCGGCAGGAATTCCTGACCTTCGTCGCGTTCACCCTGCGGGCGGTCAACTCCGCAGAACTCGCCGCCAGCTACCGGAAGTTCTGGCCCGAGCTCGAAAAGCTCGTCAGCGACCTGCTGCGCAGCGCCCGAGAAGCCGGAGCGCTGGTCCGGGACGTCGACCCGGAGCGGGAAGCCGAAATCCTGCTCGCCGTGCCCGACGGCCTGTCGGTCGGCCTGCTGCTCGGCCACCGCAGCCGCCAGCAAGCGATCGACACCGTCGACTACTACCTGGACGGCCTGTTCGGGCAGCCCGACCAGCCGGAGCGGAGCTGATCAGACCTCCACCTCGGCGTGCGTCAGGCCCTCCAGCTCCGCCTCGGCGGCGCCCCCGGTCGCCTCGGCCAACCACGACCGGAAGTCCGCCACCGCGGTGTCCGGGACGTGCAGCCGGAAGCGCACCCGGTCCAGGTACTCCACCTCCGCCACCTGGTAGCCAGCGGTGCGCAGCTCGTTCTCCAACTTCCCCGCCAGCTGGTAGTCCACGGTGGTGGAGACGATCCGGACCGGCTGCCGCTCCACCAGCCCCACCTGCTCCAGCGCCCCCGAAACCGCGCTGCTGTAGGCGCGCACCAGACCACCCGCGCCCAGCAGCACACCGCCGAAGTACCGGGTGACCACCGCGACCACGTTCGTCACCTCGTTGCGGCGCAGCACCTCCAGCATCGGGATCCCGGCCGTGCCGGCGGGCTCGCCGTCATCGCTGGACTTCTGCACCCGGCCGTCGTCCCCGACCACGAACGCCGAGCAGTTGTGCCGGGCCTCGTGGTGGAGCTTGCGGCGCTGCAGGATGAAATCACGAGCCTCGTCCTCGGTGCTCACCCGCTGCAGTGCGCACAGGAAACGGGACTTCTTCACCTCGAGCTCGTACTCGCCAGCCTGCTTGATGGTCCGCATCCAGCCCTCTCATCCGGCACCGCCAGCCCGGCGACCCGGCTGTCCGCTCTCCGGAAACCGCGCCCGGGCACTCCGCACAACCCTCATCCTCGCACCCGGGGAGCTGCTCACCGCATCGTGCGCCAAATCGCACATAGCGGGAATCCGGATTTCGCCACCGCGGCCGGACACGTAACGTCGCCCCCATGGACCAGACGGAAAGCCCGTTCGAACCAGGAACCCGGGTGCGCGCCACGTTCGGCCGCTTCCGGGGCAAGACCGGAATCGTCGTCAAAACCGCCACCGGGCTGCCGGAAGCCTTCGACGGCCCGGTGCTGTGGGTGCGGTTCGACGACGCGGAAGAACCCGGCCTGGTGGCCGGCCAGTTTCTGGAAGCAGCGTGAGATGACCAGTCCGGAACGCCCTGCACAGGCAGCGCGCCCGGACGGGTGCGTGCCTGCGCAGGGTTGTGCAGTTCCGGCTCAGCCCCAGACTTCCTTGGCGGTCTCCACGACCAGCCGCAGCTTGGCCACCTGCTGCTCGTAGCTGAGCTCGTTGCCCTCCTTGGTGGAGGCGAACCCGCACTGCGGGGACAAGCACAGCTGATCGATGTCGATGTACTTGGTCGCCTCCTCGATCCGGCGCTTGAGCGCGTCCTTGCTCTCCAGCTCGCCGTGCTTGGTCGTCACCAACCCCAGCACCACCGTCTTGCCCTTGGGCACGAACCGCAGCGGGGCGAACGAACCGGAGCGCTCGTCGTCGAATTCGAGGAAGAAGCCGTCCACGTCGAGCTCGTTGAACAGCGCCTCGGCCACGAAGTCGTAGCCGCCCTCGGCCGCCCAGGAGGAGCGGTAGTTGCCCCGGCACATGTGAGTGGTCACCGACAGGGTTTCCGGCCGGTCCCGCAGCGAGGCGTTGATCAGCTCGATGGTCTGCAGGTGCGCGTGCTCGGCGTCCTCCCCGCGCGCGGCGATCTGGGCGCGCTGCTTCGGGTCGTTGAGGTAGGCCAGGCTGGTGTCGTCCAGCTGCAGGTAGTGGCAGCCCAGGTCGGCCAGCGCGCGGACCTGCTTGCGGTAGGCGGCCGCCAGGTCGGCCCGGAACTCGGCCAGGTCCGGGTACACCTTCTCGTCGATGGCCGCCCGGCCGCCCCGGTAGTGCAGCATCCCCGGGGACGGGATGGTGATCTTCGGGGTCGCCGTCTTGACCTGCTTGGTCAGGTAGGTGAAGTGGTCGCCGAAGATGGTCTTGCTCAGCCCGATCTTCCCGGTGACCTGCAGGTCCGGGGTGGTGAACTCGAGCTCGCCCCGCTCGTTGCGGAACTGGACCTTCAGGCTGCGATCGGTGCCCTGCTCCACACCGTCCAGCTGGTAGAGGAAGTCCATGTGCCAGGAGGTGCGGCGGAACTCCCCGTCGGTGGCGCTGGACAGCCCCACCTCCTCCTGCATCGCCACGACTTCGGCGATCTCCTCGTCCTCGATCTGCCGCAGTTGCTCAGCCGTCAGCCTCCCGGCGGCGTGCTCGTCGCGGGCCCGCAGCAGGCGCTCCGGGCGGAGCAGGCTTCCGACGTGGTCGGCACGGAATGGGGGTTTCACACGAGGGCTCATGACCAGCAACATAGTGCGCAACCGCGCCCGGGCCCAGAGGCTTCTTTCGCTCACCGGGGCGACCACTTCTCCGGTTCCCCGCTTACTCGGTGTGACCAACGACAACCGGGTGGAAGGCCCCGCGCCGATAAAATCGGCGGCGGCAGCCAGGAACAGGAACACGGACGGAGAAGATGCGGGTTCTCGTTATCGGAGCAGGTGTCGGAGGACTCGCCGTCGCCAACGGGCTGATCCGCCACGGCCACCAGGTGCAGGTCTTCGAGCACGCCGAGCAGCTCCGCACCGGGGGAGCCGGATTGACCATTTGGAGCAACGGCACCCGAGCGCTCCGTGAACTCGGCGTGGACATCGAGCCGCTCGGCCGAGTGCTGACCAGCCTGCGGGCCATGACCGAAACCGGGCGGTTCCTGTGGGAAGCCGACCTGGCCGCGGTGACCGCCGAACTCGGCAGCCCCACCGTGCAGATCCCGCGCGAGCGGTTGATCGCCGCCCTCGCCGAACCCCTGGCAGCCGGAGTCGTCCAGTTCGGCAAGCGCTGCGTGCGCGTCACCGAACACCCCGACCACGTGGTCGCCCACTTCGACGACGGCAGCACGGCCACCGGTGACCTGGTCATCGGTGCCGACGGGCACCGCTCCGCGGTGCGCCGCGGGCTGCTCGACAAGCGGCCCGCCAAACCGGCCGGCTGGGCCAGCTGGCAAGGCCTCACGCCCAGCGACCTGCCGGTGGCGCACGGGAACCGCACGCTCAACATCGCCGGGCGCTACGCGCACTGCGGGCTGATCCCCACCGGCAACGGGTTGCTGCACTGGTGGTTCGACATGCCGTGGAAGGAAGGCGACCCGATCCACTCGATCGCCGCCCTGCGGCGGCTCTTCCGCGACTACCCGGAACCGGTGCGCGCCCTGCTGGCCTCGGTCACCGACGACGACCTCGGGTTCTTCCCCCACGTCCGCCACCGGATCCCGCGGGTCTGGGGCGGCCCCCGCAGCACGCTGATCGGCGATGCCGCGCACGCCATGCCGCCGGTGGTCGCGCAAGCCGCCAACCAGACCTTGGAAGACGCGTGGCTGCTCAGCCAACACCTGGCCGGCGCCAGCGGCGAACCCGGTGCCCTGCTGCGGGCCTACGAGGCCGAACGCCGCCCCCGGGTGAGCAAGATTTCCCGCACCGCCGCGCTGACCATCAAACAGCGCAGCACACCGCTGCAGCGGCTGGCGAAGTTCCCCGGCTGGCTCGCCACCCGCTCCCAGGTCGCCACCCTGCGGGCCGGCAGCAACGTGCTGCAGAAGCTGACCCGGACCCCGCGCGTGCGGGTCGCGTGACACCGCGGTCGGCGAATTCGTCCGAACAGACGAGAAGGGAACTTCCCCGCCGGATCCGACGGGGAAGTTCCCTTCCTGCTGTCCAGGCGCGGTTCGGGCGAACCGCCGACGGCTGGGGCCTCAGCCGTTGAAGGTCTCCGGGTCCGGGCCGACGCGCTGCCCGTTCTCCAGGGTTTCGATCTCCTTGAGGTCGTCGGCGGCCAGCTCGAAGTCGAACACGTCGATGTTCTCCCGGATCCGGGAGGGGGTGACCGACTTCGGAATGGTCACGTTGCCCAGCTGGACGTGCCAGCGCAGCACGATCTGGGCCGGGGTCTTGCCGTACTTCTCCGCCAGCGACTTGATGGTGTCGGTGTCCAGCAGACCGTTGTTGCGGCCCAGCGGGCTCCAGGCCTCGGTGACGATCCCGTGCTCGGCGTGGAACGCCCGCAGCTCCTGCTGCTGCAGGTTCGGGTGCAGCTCGATCTGGTTGACGGCGGGCACCACGCTGGTCTCTTCCATCAGCCGGCGCAGGTGCGGGACGTGGAAGTTGGACACGCCGATGGCCTTGGCCCGGCCCTCGGAGTGGATCTTCTCGAACGCCTTCCAGGTCTCGACGTAGCGGTCCTGGGCGGGCACCGGCCAGTGGATCAGGTACAGGTCGACGTAGTCCAGCCCCAGCCGGTTCAAGCTCTCGTCGAAGGCCCGCAGCGCGCTGTCGTAGCCCTGGGCGTCGTTCCAGAGCTTGGTGGTGATGAACAGGTCCTCGCGCTTGATGCCCGACTCGGCGATGGCCTTGCCGACGCCCTCCTCGTTGCCGTACACCGCTGCGGTGTCGATGCTGCGGTACCCGGCCTCCAGGGCGGTGCGCACCGGCTCCACGACCTCGTCCGGCGGGACCAGGAAGACCCCGAAGCCCAGCTGGGGCATCTTCGCGCCGGTGTTGAGCTCGACGTTGGGAACCTGAGCCATGGAAGCCCCCTTCTCTCCTGTTGGTTCAGTGCTGGTTGCGATCACTCCGGTCAACCCGGTGCGGCGGCTGCGCATTCCTGGCCGACCGGAATTGTGATCAGCGGATCTCCACGGTTTCCTGCGGCACCTGCCCGGTGTCCGAGGCGCGGTGCGAAGTGACCACCTCCGGGCGCTGCGGACGGCGGTCCAGCCACCCGGACAGCACCGCGAAGCCCAGGCCGCTCAGCGCCAGCAGGGCCCCCACCCAGCTCGGCGCGGTCAGGCCGAACCCGGCGGCGATCACCATGCCGCCCAGGTAGGCGCCCAGCGAGTTGGCGATGTTGAAGGTGGACTGGATGCTGGCCGAGCCGAGCGCCGGGGCTTCCTTGGCCTGGTCGAGGATCCGCGCCTGGATGCTGGGGATCGCGGCGAACCCCGTGGCACCGATCAGGAACACGGTGATCGCGGCGAGGACCGCGTTGTGCGCGGTGAGCACGAACAGGCCCAGGCTTCCGGCGAGCGCCGTCAGGAACACGTACAGCGTTCGCATGGGGGCCCGGTCGGCCAGGCGGCCGCCGACCGCGGTGCCCACGGTCATGCCGACGCCGAACAGCGCCAGCAGGACGGTCACCGCGCCGGGCGTGTACCCGGTCACATCGGTCAGCACCGGCTTGATGTAGCTGTAGAAGGAGAAGGTCGCGGCGAAGCCGAACACCACCACGGCGAACGCCAACCACACCTGCGGCCGGCGGAAGGCCCGCAGCTCGCCGCGCACGCTGACGTTCTCCGGCTTCGGCTGGTTCGGCACCAGCGCCGCCACCGCGCCCAGGGCCACCACGCCGATCAGGGCGACCAGGGCGAACGCCCACCGCCAACCGAGCTGCTGGCCCAGCAGGGTGCCCGCCGGGACCCCGACGATGTTGGCCACGGTCAACCCGATGAACATCATCGAGATCGCCTGGGCGCGCTTGTCCTGGGTGACCAGGTTGGCCGCGACCACCGCGCCGATGCCGAAGAACACGCCGTGCGGCAGGCCCGCGATGAACCGGGCGGCCAGGAGCAGCTCGTGGGTCGGGGCGAGGGCGGAGAACAGGTTCCCGGCGGTGAACAGCACGAGCATGTTCAGCAGGATCGCTTTGCGCCGGGACCGCATCCCCAGCATCGTCAGCACCGGGGCGCCCACCACGACCCCCAGCGCGTACAGCGACACGTAGCCGCCGGCCTGCGGGATCGTCGCGCCCAGATCGGAGGCCACTTCGGGGAGCAGCCCCATCATCACGAATTCGGTCGTGCCAATGCCGAAAGCAGCAATAGCCAGTGCCAACAGGGCAATGGGCAAAGAAGTCTCCCCCGCGATGAACGTGTCGGACGATTACGGCGGCGCCCGCTGGCCGTGCTGTTGGTGACCGGGCACCGGGAACGATTCAGGAAACCGGCTCGCGTTGACGATCCCCCAAAGTCGTTTCAACGGTAACCAACCCCCGGGTGTTCCGGGAGTGCGTTATGAACCGCGCCACTGGAAGGTTTCCCCATTCGGCCCAATCGGCAGACCACTGTGGATACCCTATTGGGCAGAGTGCCCATTTTTCCGCGTTGTTCTTGTGAATTCTGCTAGTTGGCGCAGCACGGAGTTCCATAGTGGACTTGTTGGTCGCCGCAAGGCGCGGACCCGGGGCCGCCGGCAGCTGGTGCGCCGCCGCAGCGGGACGAGCAGTTCCGCCCGTTGCGGTCGGGGCGGCGGGCGCACGAGACCCCGCTGGTGCTCCGCGGCGGTCCCCCGCACCTTCCCCGGCGCGGTGGCTGCCCGTCCGGTGGGCGTCAGCCCGTGGCCGGCGGTCCCCGGCGGGGCGGAGCGCGCCGCACCACCCCTCGGGTTTCCAGTTCGCGGTCGGACAACACCACTTCGCGCGGAAGAATTCCCGCCGATCGCCGGCCGCTCCGGGGCGTCCTGGCCCGCTGGCGACCGCCCCGGCGAACACCGGACGACCCGGGGCTCAGCGGTGCGAACCGGTCTCGACCCGTCGTCGGCGGCTCCGCTGGCAGGCCGGGACCGGTGCGCAGCGGGTCATTCCTTCGCCTGCCGGCGGCCGACGTAGGCCTCCTCGACCAGCCGGTCCCTCAAGTGCGGGTAGTGCAGCTCGAAGGCCGGGCGGATCGACCGGATCCGCGGCAGCGTCGTGAAGTTGTGCCGCGGCGGTGGGCAGGAGGTGGCCCACTCCAGCGAGTTGCCGTGCCCCCACGGGTCGTCGGCGTGGACGACCACGCCGTACCGGGCGCTCTTGAACACGTTGTACAGGAACGGGAGCATCGAGATGCCGAGGATGAACGCCCCGATGGAGGACACCACGTTGAGCGTGGTGAACCCGTCTGTCGGCAGGTAGTCGGCGTAGCGGCGCGGCATGCCCTCGTTGCCCAGCCAGTGCTGCACCAGGAACGTGGTGTGGAACCCGATGAAGGTCAGCCAGAAGTGCAGCTT
>NZ_AYJW01000083.1 GCF_000497205.1 Saccharopolyspora rectivirgula DSM 43747 | reverse complement strand
ATCGACCGGAACACACCGGACCCACCCGACGGGCGCACGAACGGGATCCGCCACCCCCACTCCTGGAAGGCGGCCTCCCCCAGCCAGTGCTGCAGCAGGAACTCCTGGTCCTCCGGATCCAGTTCTTCGGCATCAGCGCACTTGCGCCGCACGTCGTCCAGCGGCCGCCACAGCGGCAACAACTGCGGAACCGGCAACGAGTGCAACTGGCGCAGCAGCTCCCCCAGGTGCGTTCCGTTCGGCTTGCCCCGCTCCGGGACCAGCCGCCAGAACGTGGCCACGTAGTCCCCGGCCCGCACCGGCTGCTCGACGTCCAACAACCGCACCGCGGGCACGTCGTGCTCGGCCAACCAGCGCGCTGACGCCACGACGTGTTCCGCCCGGTGCGCCAGCGACGGGGCCAAGACGATGCGAACCACGACTTCGTGCTCGCGAAGTCGGAAAACAGCGTTGTTCACGAACCTGAGCAACCGTGCCCCGCTCGGGTCCAACCCGGCTGCTGCGCACACTTCGGCCAGGGCAAACGCCAGCTTTGCCCGGGTGTAGCGGCCTTCCTGCGAATGCCGCCCGGCCGTGCGCGGGCGGGTTCTGGAAACCATGTGCTCCAACCGAAATCTGCTCGGCGCCACCGCCGTACTCGTACGCTCCAGCCGCGCGGCGACTCACGCCTGGCGGAACCTGCGGACCTCCTCGGCGAAGTCCCGGGCGTCCGAGTTCATCCGGTGCTTCGCCGCCTCGATCTGGAGCGGCTGCAGCCGGTCGGCGACCCGCTGCGACTTCACCTTCTCGGCGAGCGTCAGCGCACGGCGCCCGACCTTGATGCCCTCCTGCAGGTCACCGGACCTGATGTGGTTGGTCGCCTGCATGCTCAACCCGAACACGTGGGAGCGCTGGTAGTCCGAACCGTAAGTGGCGTTGCACTTCATGGTTTCGGCCACCGCGATGGGCGCGTGCTTGTCCGGGTTGTACACCGCCAAGGCGTCCTGCGCGGACCCGACCATGCAGTGCAGATCGTTCTCGTTGAAGAACCGGACCCAGTCCGGGGCCTCCTCGACGTTCGCCCTGGCGAACTCGTCCTTGGTGCGGCCCAGCATCTTCACCACCTGGTCCGGCTTGTTCATCATGCCGTAGGCCCACGCCTCGTTCGCGCACAGCACCGCGACGGTCAGGCTCGACCCGGACTCCTGCGCGGCGATCTGGCCGAGCTGGAACAGCTTCAGCGCCTCGTTGGGCTCGTGGTAGTGCAGGTAGACCCGACCCATCCGGTACAGGACGTTGGCGACCAGGCCGTCGTCCCCGCCCTGCTTGGCGAATTCCAGCGCCTTGCCGAAGTGGCCGCGCGCCGGGTCGAGCAGCCCGGTGTCGAACGAAGTCCAGCCGGCCAAGCTGTGCATGTCCGCCAAGGCCAGGTAGAGCTGCCGGCGCACCTGCTCGGTGGCCCGCGCCTCCAGCAGCTGCTGCGCCCAGGAGAGCTGCGCGACCACGGCGTCCCGGCACGTACCTCCCCCATACCGGTAGTCGAGGTCCCGCAGCGCCTTGGTGGCGGCTTGGATCTGCTGCACGTCGGTCATACCGATGCGCGTCGGCGCAGGCGTTTGGGCGCTGGCCGGCACCCAGCTGCTCTCCTCCGCACCGAAAACAGCCGCCCCCATCGTCACGGCTGCGGCATGGGACAAAAACTTCCGACGCTTCACCGACTCGTCCTCCTCAGCCTGCGGGTCGCTGGCCGAAGCGACCCTCATTGCCGTCGCCCCGTCGTAGGCGAGGCCCATGTACCCCCGTGGAATGCCAAGCCCGTCAGCGATCCGGGCGAGCACGTCGTAGGCGATGACCTGCCGCCCTTTGAGAATTTCGGAGACCTCGGATTGGGACTGCCCGGTGGAGGCCGCGATCTGCCGCTGCGAGATGCCGCGCCGGCGCAGCTGGCGGTAGATTTCACTGACGTCCCGCCGGGCCAGGGCATCCCGCATTTCGCGGTCCTCCCACACATCGGGTGTAACGGGAGAGCCACCCGTTCCGATGATGCTCACTTAGACCCCCTCACGCTCTGGACGGGCGTTGGTCGCAGAGTAAGGGCACTCCGATCAAGCGGTGAAGTGCACTTCGGCAGAAGTGATCGGTAGCGGTGAAGTCCACTGACCGTTCATCGTTGCCGTTGGCCCGGTTATCGCCTGCCCCTAGGCGAACCAGGCCCCCAGGATCCAATCTAGTCATCGCAAGCAACGAGCACGTCCAGAGATCCGGATGGCGGTGGTCATGCGAGCAGAGCGAGACCGGGACGGCCAGCGGGCCGGCAGTGTCCCGGGGCCCGCACGACCCCGCCGGCTGCTGCGGATGGACTGCCGTGATGTGTCCAATGCGCACCGGTTCCTGGACGTGCTGGTCAACCGGGACAGGGTGGTGCTCGTCGGGCCGCCCGGCCCTCCCGCGGCGTTCACCGCGGCGGGAGCGGGCCAACTGGCCACAGCGCTGCGCGATGCCGCTGTGCAGGCACGAAAGTGACGGTGGGTTTCGGTGGACGAAGTAGTGGGGCAGGTGCTGCGCAACGCGGTGTGGGAGCGGCTGGACATGCTGTCCGAGCTGGCGAACCGCGCTGACGCCCAAGCACTGCTGTCCGTAGCGCCTTCCGAGCTGCCTCGGATCACGGCGGCTTGGCGAGCGCTCCTCACCGCTCACGACGCCGACGAAAAGGGCAACTGCCCGGAGTGTTCGAGCCGGTGGCGGCCGCGGAAAGCGCCTTGCGCGGTCTGGCACTCGGCCTACGAGCACCTGATCACCGGCGCCCTGGCACCCCGTCCCGCACGGCACCTGCGCCCGGCAGGAGGGAACATGCCGGCTGCTGCGGTGCCGTAAAGCTCGGCGGCCCCGACCCCGGACCCCGTTCTCCTCCTCCCCCGGGTAGTCGGGAACCGCCTGTGGCGGCCGGTGGGCATCGGTCGTGTGCCCCCGACCTCGACCCGTGCTCCACCGGCCGCCCGAAAACTGAAACAGTGGGCGGCTCGCACCCCTGCGAGCTGGTGGTCTTCCGCGGGCTGATGCCGACGCACTCCCCTCCCCCCGACCGGTATTAGCCCGCGGAACCCAACACTCCGGCTTCCGTTACCCCGGACGGACACCGGAGTTTGGATAGGCCCTGGTGCTCGTATCCCCGACCGAGCCCAGGGCCTATCGACGTTCTCGCCTCATTTGCGCCGCAATCGGACCTGCGCAGCGAACTCCGGGTCCAATCGCAGCCCGGGCGCCCGTTCCGAGCCCCGCGGGAACGGCAGCACCTCGGTCCCGGGCAACCGGGTGTGCTCCGCGGGCACCATCATCCACGGCTGCCGCGGGCCGAGCAGCGGCGAGTACACCGGCACGAATCCCTGGTCGAGCATGGAGATCGCGAAGTCCACCGCCACGTGGCCGCGCGAGTCGATGGCGCCGGTGCCCTGCCAGGGGAGCAGTCCAGAACCACCGAGGTAGGTGAAACCGAGGCAGCCCTTCCGGGAAGCTGTCACGGTCAGGCGGATCCGGTTGGGGAACATCTTCTCGTACCCGAACTCCTCGTCCACCTGCAGCGTGGCCAGGTAGCGGATCACCGTGTGCCACGCCCGGCGCAGCACCGCGGTCCGGGCCTGCCGGACTTCCGGGGACACCGTCTGGTCGGTCAGGTTGTACAGGTCCGCGTACACCGCGGTCGACCAGGTGATCCGGTCGATCCCCGGGGGCACCGCGACCGGCACGGAGTACACCAGGGACATCAGCATTTCCCGGAACAACCCTATGACGTGGGGCTGGAACTCGGTGAGCTCCGCGGTGAACTCGTGCACCTCGTCCAGGGTGCGCAGCGGGTTGTCCGTGATGTCGAAGCGCTGGAGCGCCCGGTTGAGCCGTTTCCGGTAGCGGGCGATCCGCCGAGCCCGCTCCGCGGGAACGCCCGGGCCGAGCCTCCGGGCCGCGACCGCGTCGATCTCCTCGATGCTGGTGCACTCGGTGATGCCCGCCAAGTCCATGTACTCCTGGACCTTCTTGCGGTACGCGGTGGTGATCCCGCGGGGTCGGCTGCGGAAGTGCCGACCGTCGCTGAGGATGTTGAACCGCAGGCCGGGCGGGTACACCTCGCGCACCGCCCGCTGCAGCTCCCGCAGGCGCACCAGGCCCCCGAGCTCGGCCAGGTCCGGCAGGGGGCCGAAGGCCTTCAGCCGGTTCAGGCACTGCTTGACGGGAAACCCGAACAGCACGACGTCGATCGGTTCGTTGCGCCGGATGAACGGCATGGCGTCCCGGGGGATGTCGCAGAGCTGGTAGTTCGACCGGGATCCTTTGAGGAATTGCTTCCGGGTCAGGATGTGCAGCAGGAGGCGCAGCAGCAGGTCCGGATCGCGAACCTGGCCAGTCCCCTCGGGGATCCCGTACTTCTTCAGTGCACTCCGGACTGTTTTGGTCGCCGATCTGTCCGCATCGGACACCATGGAGTTCACTATGGACCTAGATTCCTCGGCGGTGAGCTGAACCGTCCAGCGCTGGGCCATCCGGTTCCGGCGGAGCGCACCGACCTGCAGTTCTTCCAGGGAGTGGGTGTTGGACAGGCGCGGTCTGCTCCGGGAGTCGTCGTGCGGTCGCGGGGTCGTCTCGAAGGTCGCGATCACCTCGGCCCCGTCGGGGGTGTCCTGTCCGGGGAACCGCTCCTGGGCGATGCCGGGGATTTCCACCGCGACCGGGACCGCCTGGTCGAATTCGGCGGTGATGGCGTTGCGGTCGGCCGCTTTTCCGGCGAACACGGCCACCACCTCGATCTTGCCGGAGCGCCGCAAGTCGCGGAGCTCCGCACCGGGGTGCGGGGCCGCCGCGTTGTCGGGGACGTGGATCAGCGGAGCTTCCGGAACGCCGCTCGAAACGAGCAGCTCCCGGGTGTGCTTCCGGCGTCCTTCCCGCTGCGCGGTGTAGAAGAACACCTGACCACCGGCGTCCTGCACGTCCCACACGAACCGGGCCAGGCCGGCGTTCACGGTGTCGCTGTGCGCTCTCTCCGGGGATCGGGCGCGGAAGGCCCGGACGAAGTCCCGGTGCACGGCGGACCAGTCGACCGACGGGTACCGCTCGGCGAGCCCGGAGAGCCGGACGAAGTTCTGCCAGCTCTCCGGCACGCAGCTGGGCAGCACCGGGAGCGTGGCGGGACTGCCCAGCTCCAGGATGCCGTCAGGAGCCCCCGGTCGGGGGCCGGAGATGCGGCGGGCGGCGTCCAAGATCCGCTGGAGCGGCACCACCCCGCACAGGTCGATGCCGATGGCCACGGCGGGCTGCGGGAGCTGCGGGTCGAACCGCCGCTTCCGGGTGCGCTCCTGCACCCGGTTGAGCACCGACTTCAGCACCGCGTCCTGCGATTCCGGGACGGTGTGGGCGTAGCACTGCAGCGGCTGGTTGCCGGACAGCAGTTCCGCGGTGTGCGGAGCCAGGTAGCGCAGTTCTTCGGCGATCACCCGGTCGATCGCTTGGCGGACGAGGCTCTCCCGCCGCCCGGATTCGGTGCGGCTGTAGGCGGCGCCGAGCCGGTCCAGGGTGTTGACCAGGGAGTACACCCCGGCGGACACGTCTTCCCGGGTGGGGCGGTCGCGCACCCCGGAGCAGTCGGTGATCACGATCCGACCGGTGGCCTGCAGTTCGGTGGAGGACTCGAAGCCCACGTTGCGCAGCGAGCACAGCCCGATCCGGTGGTTGTCGAGGGCGGTGCGGAAGCTGCGCAGCAGCGGTCGGACGAAGTGCTCCAGGAAGTAGGCCAGCCCGTCCTCCCGGCGTTCGAAGCGGTTGGCGATGACGGCGCCGAGCAGGCCGGGGGTTCCGGGTGCCGGGTGCAGCAGGGCCTGCAGCGGCATCACGATGGTGCCGCCGGGGTGGGCCGGGTGCGCGGGCACCGGTTCGGGGATCCTGGCGACGGCGGCCTGCCCCGTCTCCGGCACCGCGAAGGCCGCCGGTACCGGCTGGACGGCGCAGTGCATCCGCAGCACCGAGTCGTTGTCCAGCGCTTCGGCCAGCCGTTGCCAGCCGCGGAGCTGGCGTTGGGCTTGGCCGCGGTGCCCGGCGTCCTCCAGGCGCACGGTCTTCTCCCGGCTGAGCGCTGCGACCGTGGTGCCCCGTTCCGGGAACGGCAAGGTCCGGGACGGCCCGCCGGCCAGGTCGGCGCACTCCTTGGCGAGGTCGGCGGATCCGGCGGTGAGCAGTTCCGCGCGGTGCACGGGGACCGGGATCCAGTTGTCGGAGGCGGTTTCCCCGGTGAGCGCTTGGGTCAAGTGGTGCAGCCAGACGGCGTTGAAGGTGCGCCGGGTGCGGCGCAGGCGGACCAGCGCCCGGTACAGGTCGGCCCACGTCGGTTCCGCGCCGAGCAGCAGGCCGCTGCCGGTGCCGGGTCCGGTCAGCAGCAGGGCGCCGTCGGCTGTCGTCTCCACCCGGAGCTCGTAGCCCCCGTCGGTGAGCAGCGCGTTGGCTTCAGCGGTGGTCAGCGGCGCCCAGAGCGGCGCCGCGGCTCCCCCGGGTCCGACGGGACTCGTCGAGGGGCTCAGCTGGGTTGGTTGCTGGGAGGTTCGCGCGGTCATGACGTCCCGGACAGCGCGTCTTGCTGAACAGCTGGACAGGCAGAGGAGGTCGCCGCACGCCAGGGGCAGTGCGGGCGGGCGGTCCCCCCGGTTGTCGTCCATCGGGAAAGCACAGCACGGCATATGCCGCAAAGACGAGAGCGAGCTGCGCGATGACCCACGATGACCTTTCTATGACGAGGCAAGACCAAGTTCACGCTAGGGAGTGACGGTCCGCGTTGCCAATATGACAGTGCGAATACGCGAAGCGATAACATACCTCGTTCGATCGGCCGGTCCGACCGCTAGCGACCCGGAGACCAGCCACTGAGAGCAAAAGTGAAAGAGGTACCAGTTTTAGACCGAACGAGTGATAGCGTCTCCGGCATGTCCCGCTCCACTGATCGGCGAAAAAACGGGAAACTGTGAAAGTCGCTGTTTGCGGGGATTTCTCACAAACGGCGGTGGAGTCCGGGAGCTCCCGACAGCTGCCAGACCCCTTGCAGAGCTGTAATCGTGGTCGGCGAGATCATCAGTGAAGACCGAGGAGTCACCTTGTCTGCCGGAGTAGCCCCGCTGCGCCGCAAACCAGTGCAGCAGCGCAGCGCGCAACGCGTGCAGCGGATGCTGGAAGCCTGCGCCGAGCTCATCGACGAGGTGGGCTACGACGGATTAACGACCACCCTCATCGCCGAACGGGCCGGGGTCGCGGTCGGCTCGCTCTACCAGTTCTTCCCCGACAAGCGCGCGGTCGTGCAGGAACTGACGCTGCGCAACCTGGACCGCTTCGTCCGCACCGTGTCGGCCCGCCTGGAGCAGCAGCAGCTGGAGCACTGGTGGGACGCGGTGGACGCGGTGTTCGACGTCTA
Organism: Saccharopolyspora rectivirgula DSM 43747; assembly: GCF_000497205.1. Lineage (GTDB taxonomy): Bacteria > Actinomycetota > Actinomycetes > Mycobacteriales > Pseudonocardiaceae > Saccharopolyspora > Saccharopolyspora rectivirgula. The sequence continues at coordinate 6,642 of NZ_AYJW01000083.1, read as the reverse complement.
CCTGACCATGCACCGGGAAGTGCCGGCGTTCAGCCGGCTGCACTTCGGGGACGTCGTCGACCTCCGCCTGCTGGACCCGGGCAAGGACAACAACGCGGTCATCGCCGAGAAGCTCGCCGGGACCCTCTCCGAGGAATTCGGCTTGGACCCGGACGAACTGCAGCTGCCGCTGGCGGTGGCCGTGGAAGCCGCGGACGCGATCTTGCACCTGGCGTTCCGGCGGGACCCCAACGGGGACCCGGCGCTGGTCGCCGAAGCCAAGGAACTGGTGCGCAGCTACCTGGCCAACCGGATGCCGGACGCTCAGCCGAAGGAGCAGCCCTCACCGCGGTAGGTGGGCACGGCCGGCAGCAGCCGCTGCCCGGACACCAGGTGGTAGTGGGTGAACCGCTCGGCGAGCTCGCCGGCTTTGGCGTGCCGGAACCACACCCGGTCGCCGATCCGCAGCCGCCGGGCGGCCCGCCCGACCAGTGGGGTCTGCACTTCCCCGGCACCTTCGGTGGCCGTCAGCCGCAGCCCCGGGGGCCACACCGGGGTGGGCATCCTGCTGGGTCCGGGCGGACCGGAAGCGATGTAACCACCGCTGAAGACCGTCGCCGTGTTCCGGTTCGGCCGGTGCACCACCGGCAGCGCGTACACCAGCGCTGGGCGCGGTCGGAACGCCCGGTACTCGTCGAACAGGGTGGGACCGATCAGTCCGGAACCGGCCGCCACCTCGGTGACCGCTGCTTCGGCCGACGTGCTCTCCAGCGATCCGGTGCCGCCGCCGTTGACGAACTCCAGGGGCGCCAGGGAGCGCACCGCCTCCACCACGGCGGCTCGTCGTTCCACGAGTTCCGCCCGCGAACGCCGCTGCACCTGGCGGAGCACCGCGCCGTACAGCGGACGGCCCCGCGGCGCGTCCCCCAGACCGGCTATCTGCCCTTCGTACGCCATCAGGCCGACCAGGCGAAAACCACTGCGCCGCAACAGGTCTTCGGCGGTGCGGCGCGCCTGCCGCACGCTGTGCACGGGGGAGCGCCGGGTGCCGACGTGCACCCCGGGGAGCGGTCGCCAGGAGGCGTCGACTTCCAGGCAGACGCGGATGTCGGGGTGCTCCGGCCCGGTGGCCGCTTCGATGAAGTCGAGGTGTTCCGCCGAATCGACCATGAGCGTGATCGCCGCCGCGGCGGACGGATCGGCGGCGAGTTCGCGCAAGGCCGCTCGGTCCGCGGTGGGGTAGGCGACGAGGATGTCGTCGCTGAGCCCGGTAGAGTGCAGCCAGAGCGCTTCACCGAGGCTGTAGCACATCAGACCGGCGTACCCGGGCGTGGCCAAGGCCCGGCGCAGCAGTTCGCGGCAGCGGATCGACTTCGTGGCGAGTCGGATCGGTTTGCCGGCTGCCCGGGTGGCCAGTTCGGCGGCGTTGTGCTGGAACGCCTCCAGGTCGACCACCGCGAACGGCGGGTCCAGCTGCCCGGTGGGTTCGCTCAGGTTCCGCACGCCCCAACCGTATGCACCCGCCCTTGTGATGTGAATCCTTTTCACATACTTTTTGGCAAACCCACCCGACAGGAGGGTTCTGCGGATGTCCTGGACGAACTGGGCCCGAACCGAAACCGCCACCCCCACTGCCGCAGCACCCCGAACCCCCGAGGAAGCGGCGGACGTCATCACCACCGCAGCGGCCAACGGACGAACCGTCCGACCCGCCGGCAGCGGCCACTCCTTCACCGGCATCGGCTCGCCCGGCAGCGGAGTGCTCCTCGACCTGCGGCACTGGACCGGAATCGTGAGCACCGACCTCGACCGGAAACAGGTCACGGTCCGGGCCGGCACCCCGCTGCACCAGCTCAACGCCGAACTCGACCAGCTCGGACTGGCCATGACCAACCTCGGCGACATCGACCGGCAGACCTTGGCCGGCGCGATCTCCACCGGCACCCACGGCACCGGCGCCCGGTTCGGCGGGCTGGCCAGCCAAGTCGTCGCCCTGGAACTGCTGCTCGCCGACGGCAGCCTGGTGCGCTGCTCCCGCGAGGAGAACCCCGACCTGTTCGACGCCGCACGGGTCGGCCTGGGCGCCCTCGGCGTGCTCACCACCATCACCCTGCAGTGCGAGCCCGCCTTCCACCTGGCCGCCGAGGAGCACCCGGCCGGACTCGACGAAGTGCTCGCGAGGTTCGACGAACTGGCCGAGACCAACGACCACTTCGAGTTCTACTGGTTCCCGCACAGCCGCAAAGCGCTGGTCAAGCGCAACAACCGGCTGCCCGCGGACGAACCCCCGCAGCCCCTCGGCCCGCTGCGCCACCTGGTGGAGTACGAAGTGGCGGAAAACCTGCTGTTCGGCGCGATCTGCCGGATCGGGCGGGAATTCCCGCGGCTGGTCCCACCGCTCAACCGGCTCTGCGCGACCGCCTGGTCCAAGCGCTCCTACAGCGACCGCTCCCACCGGGTGTTCACCACGGCGCGCAGAGTCCGGTTCGTCGAAAGCGAGTACGCCGTGCCGCGGGACGCCGTCCACCACGTCATCGCGGAACTGCGCGAGGCCGTCGGGAGGCTCGAACACCCGGTGATGTTCCCGGTGGAAGTGCGGGTGGCCGCCGCTGACGACGCCTGGCTGTCCACCGCGTACCAGCGGCCCACCGCCTACATCGCCATCCACCAGTACACCGGCATGCCCCACCGGCACTGGTTCAGCACCTTCGAAGACGTCGTCGCCGAAGTGGGCGGCCGCCCGCACTGGGGCAAGATGCACCGCCTGGACGCCCCCGACCTCCGGGAGCTCTACCCCAAGTTCGACGACTTCCGGAAACTGCGCGCCGAACTGGACCCGGCAGGCGTGTTCCGCAACGCCTACCTGTCCCGAGTGCTCGGTCCCTGACCGGTCACCGGGCGACCGCGGCGCTCACCGCCTCGGCGATCGGGGTGGGCCCGTTGACGACCTCCAGCGCCCGGCGCTTGCTGCGCGGCTCGTCGAGCAGCGCCAGCAGCACGGCGGCCACGTCGGCCCGGGTGACGTCTCCGCGCTCCACCGCGGCGTCCAGGGTGACCTGCCCGGTCGGCGGGTCGTCGGTGAGCCGCCCCGGGCGCAAGATCGTCCAATCCAGGTCCCGGTTGCGCAGATCGGCCTCGGCCGCCCGCTTGGCGTCGAGGTACGCGCCGAAGACTTCGCCCACGTCCGGCGGATTCGGCTTCGTGGTCCCCATCGAACTGACCTGGAGGAAACGCCGAACCCCGGCGCGTTCACAAGCGTCCGCCAGCAGCACCGAGGCACCTCGGTCCACTGTGTCCTTCCGCGCGGCACCGCTCCCCGGGCCCGCTCCCGCGGAGAACACCGCAGCGTCCACATCAGACAGATAACCGGCCAAGGTCGCCGCGTCCAACTGCTCCAAGTCCGCCAGCTGCGGGGTCACCCCGTCGGCTTCCAGATCCGCGGCGTGGTCGGGGTTCCGGATCAGTCCGAGCACGCTGTCGCCGCGCTCGACGAGCATCCTGCCCAGGTGGCGCGCGATCTTCCCGTGCGCTCCGGCAATCACGATTCGCATGTCAACCACGGTATACGGACCGCGGCGTTCCAGCCCCCGCTCAACCGCGGGATGGCGCGGGGACCTCGCTCTCCAGCAACTTCTGGTAGACCACCTCGTTGACCCACCTGGACACCGCGGTGTGCTCCACCGGCGGGGCGTCCGCGAAGCACCGCCCGGACAGCTCCAGGGCGACGTCGTCCCCGTCCGCGCTCAGCACCGCGATGCCGAACTGCCTGGCCCGCACCAGGCACCCGGAGACGAAATCCGGCGCCAACGCGACTTCCTTCGGCACCACGATCGCGGCGCTGGCGAACCTGGAGAACGGAACAGCGGCGGTCAGCGCGCTCCGCCAGTGCCGCGCCGGGGCCAGCACACCGGTGATCCGGGCGGCGGGCGGCGGCACCCGCCCCTCCATCTCCGGCCACACCCACGTGGCGATCTCCGCCCGGTCCAGCACCGGTCCGCTGCCGAAGCACACCCGCTCCGCGTAGGCGTCCGGCACGAGCTCGGCCACCGGCACCACGTTCCGGCCCAGCAACTTCACCGGCCCGAGCACGGTGCCGCCCCAGCCCAGCACAGCTGCCGAAGCAGTCGACAACTGCTCGACGGAGGCGGAGAAGCCCAACGCCGTCCGCGCCCGTGCCGAGCGGAACCGAACCTCTCCTCCGGTCGTCGCACGTCCCGGTACTCCGGTCACAGCTTCCCGCCTCCCTCGATGTAGCTCCAGCTGCTCACCCCACGAAAGTGGGCACTGGTGACTAAAACAGCTCAACCCGGCTCGCGCGTTGTCCGGAGGAGGGTGCTGCGACCGGCGGCCCGCATCGATCGGTGACTGGTCGATGAACGGCAATCCGATTTCAGCCCGGCCATGCGGCCATTCGGGTGATATTCCGCTGGATCGGGCAACCGACTACTCCACCAAAGCCGACTCCGCTTGTTCCAGCAGCCGCTTCCGGATCCCGTCCGCAGCCGGCAGCAGCGGTTTGACCAGTTTGGGGATCTCGGCCCGCACACTGTGCGCGACGATGCCCAGGGCGGCGATCACCGAACCGTCGACATCCCACACCGGAACCGCCACCGAGCAGTTGCCCAGCGTCATCTCCTCGGAGGCGTGCGCGTAACCGCGGTTGCGCACCGCCTGCAACTCGCGCATCAACCGCCCCGGCTCGGTGATGGTGTACGGCGTGTACCGGGGCAGCCCCCGCTCGCAGTAGGTCTGGATGACCGCGGACGGGGCGTGCGCCAGCAGCACCTTCCCCACGCCGGTGGTGTGCAGCGGCAACCGGCCCCCGACCCGCGAGATGATCGGCACCGATCGCGGCGTGGTGAGCTTTTCCACGTAGAGCGCCTGCATCCCGTCCCGGACCGCCAAGTGCACGTTGTCGTGCGTGTTCTGGCAGATGTCCTGCATGAACGGCAGGGCTGCCTCCCGGAGCCGGTGGTTGAGCGGCGAGAGCAGCCCGATCTCCCATAACCGCAGCCCGATGCTGTAGCGGCCGGAGTCGTCCCGCTCCAGCGCCCCCCACGCCTGCAGCTCCCGGACGAGCCGGTGCGCGGTGGTCAGCGGAATGGCGGCGCGCCGAGCAATAGCGGTCAGGTTGAGCCGAGGATGCTCCGGATCGAAAGCAGTCAGCACGCTCAGTGCCCGAGCGGTCACCGAACGCCCAGGATCCCGGCTGTTTCCCGCCATCGCGTCCTCCCGTGACTAGGCCTCACTGCCTGCTTTCGACGCGACCGCGTCGAAATAATGTTCAGCCCAGCACACAGTCGCGGCTGCGCCAAGACGTTGACCCCAGTTACCACCGGATCCCGATTCGCGGGCACCGGGAGCGCAGGAAAGTCGAGCGGCATCCGCGCGAACCGCCGAAACCGCTCCAAACAGGACGAAGAGCTGGCGAGTGCGGCGGTGACGGCGGTGTTGCGACCGCGTTGCGCGGAGATGAGTGGCGCTTTTCACTCCGGGTGCGCGGACCGGCACCCGCGGCCGCTCCGCGTCCCCGTCGAGCCGGCATCGCTGCTGGGCAGCAGCCGCGCAGCCGGTGGAGCACCGCGAACGCGGGAAGATCACTGGAACGATCGCGTGCGATTACTCATAGTCGCAGTCGCGACGACGGTGGAGCACAACAAAAATCCCCCACCGGAATCCGGTGGGGGATCTTGAGTGGGCGAGGAGGGAGTTGAACCCTCACGTCCTTCCGGACACACGGACCTGAACCGTGCGCGTCTGCCATTCCGCCACTCGCCCGTGGCTTGCAGGAAGCTTAACTTGCTCGCTTCCCGGGCCGGACACCGGGTCCCAACCGCTCGGGCCGAGCCCCTCTGTCCTGCTGACGAAAGCAGCCTAGCACGCCTTCACGAGCCCTTTTCACGGGGGGCTACTCCAGTTGGGAACTGGTCGGTGTCCAGAGCCGTTAACCCAGATACGATGGTCGCCAGGAGTCGTACGCGTGGAGGGATTTGCCGTGGGCCTCGTGCAGCGCTTCGAGCGCCGACTCGAAGGCATCATCGGTAACGGCTTCGCGCGCGTATTCGGGGGGAACGTCGTCCCCCAGGAGGTCGCGCAATCCCTGCAACGGGAAGCCGAGGTGGGGATTCGCGAGCTCGCCGGCGGACGGCTGCTTGCCTGCAACCACTACGTTGTGCAGCTGAGTCCTCCCGACTACGACCGGCTCACCGGCGACGAGGAACGGGTTACCGACCTCCTCGCCGACTGCGTTCAGGAGCATCTCACCGAACAGGGGTGGGACACATATGGTGACGTCGTAGTCTCCCTGGAGCGCTCTGAAACGCTGCACACGGGACAGTTCCGAATCAGCTCGACCGTCGACCCCGACGTAACTCGACGGCCGGCACAACCGCGTACCGCAGGAGACCGACCCATGAGCCAGCCACCAGGCCAGTACCCCCAGGGAGATCCGTACAACCAGCAAGGGCAGTACGGCTACGACCAGGGCTACGGGCAGCAGCCCGGCTACGACCAGCAGGGCTACGGCCAGCAGCCGGGTTACGACCAGTACGGGCAGCAGCCCGGCGGTGCCTACCCGCAGTCCGGCGGCTTCCCCAACCAGGGCTACGGCCAGCCGGGGTTCGACCAGGGCTACGGCCAGCAGCCCGGTTATGACCAGGGTTA
>NZ_AYJW01000082.1 GCF_000497205.1 Saccharopolyspora rectivirgula DSM 43747 | reverse complement strand
GGGCAGAGCGTGAACACCACCGACTCCGCGGTGCGCATCACCCACGTGCCGACCGGCGTGGTGGTGTCCTGCCAGAACGAGAAGTCGCAGCTGCAGAACAAGCTGCGCGCGATCCAGGTGCTCAAGGCCCGGCTGCAGGCGATGGCCGAGGAGGAGGCCCAGCGGGAGGCCGCGGAGGCCCGGCGCAGCCAGGTGCGCACCGTGGACCGCTCCGAACGCATCCGCACCTACAACTTCCCGGAGAACCGGATTTCCGACCACCGGGTGAACTACAAGGCCTACAACCTCGATCAGGTGCTCGACGGTGATCTGGACGCGGTGCACGAGGCGCTGTTGAGCGCGGACCGCGCCGAGCGCCTGGCGGCCGGTGCTTGACGCGGGCTGGTGGACGTGACCGATCAGCCGTTGCGGCTGGCCCTCCGGGAGGCCGAGCAGGTGCTGGCGGAGGCCGGGGTGCCCAGTCCGCGCACCGACGCCGAGTTGTTGGTCGCGCACCTGTTGGGCGTCGAGCGCAGCAGGCTGGTCCTGGTGTCCTCGATCAGCGCGCGGACCGCGGCTCGGTTGCGGGAGCTGGTGGCCGCGCGGGCAGCGCGGGTGCCGCTGCAGCACTTGACCGGTCGGGCCGCGCTGGGGCGGGTGACCGTGGAGGTCGGTCCCGGTGTGTTCGTGCCGCGCCCGGAGACCGAGCTGCTGCTGGAGTGGGGTTTGGAGCTGCTGCGCGGTCGGCAGCGGCCGGTGGTGGTCGACCTGTGCACCGGGTCGGCGGCGTTGGCGCTGGCGGTGGCCAACGCCCGCCCGGACGCCGTGGTGCGCGCGGTGGACAACGATCCGCGGGCGCTGCGGTGGGCGCGGCGCAACGCGGCGGCCCGGGCCGAGGCGGGCGACACCCCGGTCGAGGTGCTCTCCGGGGATGTGACCGATCCTCACCTGCTCGCCGGGTTGACCGGCGAGGTCGATCTGGTGCTGTGCAACCCGCCCTACGTCCCGGCCAGCACCCCGGTGCCGCCGGAGGTGGCCGAGCACGACCCGCCGCAGGCGGTGTTCGCCGGCCCGGACGGGCTGTCGGTGGTGCGGCACGTGGTGGTGCTGGCGGCCCGGCTGCTGCGCCCCGGTGGCGGGGTGGCCATCGAGCACGACGACACCCACGGCGAGGCGGTGCCGGAGCTGTTGTCGGCGCGGCCGGAGTTCTGCTCGGTGCGCGACCACACCGATCTGGCGGGACGGCCCCGGTTCGCCACGGCCCGCCGGGTCGGCCGAGCCGGAGCCGGTCCACAGTCGACTACCTGTGGGAGTTGACGAATTCCCGCAGCAGGGCGTTGAACTCGGTGGGCTTTTCGCGGTGCGGCCAGTGCCCGGCGCCCGGCACCACCCGCAGTTGCGCGCCGCTGATGGCCTCGGCCGCCTGCTGGGCCGCCGACAGCGGGACGATCGGGTCCTGGTCCCCGTGGATGACCATGGTCGGGCAGGTGATCTGCGACAGCTGCGGCAGGTGGTTGATGCGCATGGAGCGGCGCGAGATCGCGTCGTGGTGCCAGTCGGCGAACACCGAGCCGCGGGCGCGGGCTTCCTCCCGCATCTCCTGCAGGATGTCTTCCAGGTCGGGGACCTGGTGCGGGGCGGCGAAGAAGATCCGCTCCGCGGCGGTTCGGGCGAAGAACCGGTGCAGCCGCAGCAGGCGGGCGGCCAGGGGCCCGAACACCCGCAGCCGCAGCGTGAGGTACGCCAGCAGGTGGTGGGGCAGCCGGGCTTGCACCCCGGTCGGGTTGACCAGCACCAGTCCGTTGACCCGCTGCGGGTTGCGCAGGGTGAACCCGGTGGCGATGCTGCCGCCCATCGACATGCCGACCAGGGTCACCGCGGGCAGTTGCCAGGCGTCCAGCAGCCAGCGCAGCACTTCTTCGAAGGTGCGCTGGTTGGCCCGTCCGCGCCACGGCATGCTGCCGCCCTGGCCGGGCAGGTCGGGGGCGAAGACCTGGTGGTCGGCGGCCAGCACGGGGAACGCGTGTCGCCAGCTCAGCAGCGCGTTGTCCGGACCTCCGCCGTGCAGCAGGACGATCGCGGGACCGGAGGTCCCGGCCCGGTAGAACCGGATCTTCCCGGCGGGGAATTCGATCTCGTCGGTCACGAGACCCTGCGGTGGGGCGGACATCTGGTTCTCCTCGTGTGACTACTGGTGGTGCGCGGACCCGGTCGGCCGGGTGGCTGCGCCGGCCGCTTCCCGGCGGGGGCCGCGGGTGCTGCGCTCACCGGGGCGCGTCGTCGCGGCTCATCGTGGCCGAGGATGATCTACCACACCAGCCGAGTGGTGGTGTTCCGCGCGTGCCAGGATCTGGGTGTGAGCACTGTGTATGACTGCAATGATCCGGACGGTCGAGAGGCCGGGCTGGCGGCTGCGGCGAGCGCGGTCCGCTCGGGAGGCCTCGTGGTGCTGCCCACCGACACGGTTTACGGCGTTGGCGCGGACGCCTTCGATCCTAGTGCGGTGGCCGCTCTGCTGGCGGCCAAGGGAAGGGGCCGGGACATGCCGGTTCCGGTGCTCGTCGGCTCTTGGTCCACTGTAGATGGTTTGGTGATGTCGGTGCCGCGGCACGCGCGGGCGCTGATCGAGGCGTTCTGGCCCGGTGGGCTGTCCATCGTGCTGCCGCAGGCGCCGTCGTTGTCGTGGGACCTGGGGGAAACGCGGGGCACGGTGAACCTGCGGATGCCGCTGCACCCGGTCGCGCTCGAGCTGCTGCGGGAAGTGGGGCCGATGGCGGTTTCCAGCGCCAACCGCAGCGGGCACCCGCCGACCACCACGGCCGAGCAGGCGCGCGAGCAGCTCGGCGACTCGGTGTCGGTTTACCTGGACGGGGGACCTTCAGGGGAGCCGATCGCGTCCACCATCGTCGACCTCACCGGGGGGAAGCCGGTGGTGCTGCGCGAGGGCGCGGTCAAGCTCGACGAGATCTCCGAAGTGCTCGGCGTCGAAGTCGAACACCCGCAGTGATCAACTTGGACCGGTGAACATCGCTCAACCGTGTGCCGATAGCGTAGTTGTGCATTCGCAAGCGTCGGACAGCGGTGAGGAGCGCCGAGCTTGAATTCCGTTCTGGGGCCAGTGCACTGGCGTGGCCGCGGAGTCTCGGAGGTGAAGTACCGGCATGGGTAGCGAACCCGCCTGGGCCCCGGTCGGTCTTCCCGCCCGCGAGTACCTGCTCGTCTTGCTGACCGCGGCGGCGGTCACCTTCCTGCTGACCGGCCTGGTCCGGTTATTGGCCCTCCGGATCGGGGCGGTGGCCTATCCGCGCAAGCGCGACGTGCACGTGGAGCCGATCCCCCGGATGGGCGGAGTCGCCATGTACGGCGGTGTGCTGGCGGCGATGTTCCTGGCCAACAGCCTGCCCGCGCTCTCCCGCGGCTTCGACTACTCCAACGACGCGCTGGCGGTGGTCATCGCCGGCGGGTTGATCGTGCTGGTCGGGGCGTTGGACGACCGCATCGAGATGGACTCGCTGACCAAGCTGGCCGGCCAGGTCACCGCGGCCGGGGTGCTGGTGCTGTTCGGTGTGCAGTGGTGGCACTTCTGGGTCCCGTGGGGCGGCGGTGAAGGCCAGTTCGGCCAGTTGATGGTGTTGGGCAGCAACCAGGGGCAGCTGCTGACCGTGGTGCTGATCGTGGCCATGGTCAACGCCATGAACTTCGTGGACGGGCTGGACGGGTTGGCCTCCGGGATCGGGTTCATCGCCGCCAGCGCCACGTTCGTGTTCTGCTTGAGCCTGCTGCACCGGCACGACGGGGACGTCACCGCCTACCCGCCGGCGCTGATCGCGGCCGCGATCGCCGGGGCGTGCCTGGGGTTCCTGCCGCACAACTTCCAGCCGGCCCGGATCTTCATGGGCGACTCCGGGTCGATGTTGATCGGCCTGATGCTGGCGTCGGCCAGCACCACCGCTTCCGGGAAGATGGACTACACCGGTCCGAAGCCGACCGACACCATCGCGCTGCTGTCGCCGATGCTGGTGGTGGCCGCGGTGCTGTTCGTGCCGCTGCTGGACCTGGTGATGGCGGTGGTGCGCCGCACCCGGGCGGGCAAGAGCCCGTTCCACGCCGACAAGATGCACCTGCACCACCGGTTGCTGGAGCTGGGGCATTCGCAGCGGCGCGCGGTGCTGCTGATCTACCTGTGGGCCGGGGTCATCGCGTTCGGTGCGGTGTCGTTGACCCTGTTCAACGCGGCCGTGGTGGCTTTGATCGTGGGCGCGGGAGTGCTGGTTGCCGCTATCATTTCGATAACTCCCCGAATGAGGTCCCGAATCGATCGAGAGGCTTGATGGGCGATTCGACTGCTGTCCCGCAGCGTTCCCGTCGGGACAACCCGCACGCCGCCGTGGTCCGCACGTTGGCCGCTGCGATGCTGCGCACCGCGGTGTGGCCGGCGGTGGTCGCGGTGGCCCTCGGAGCCGTGGTGGCGACCGCGCTGATCGGCTTGTCGGGGCTGTGGGGCGCGCTCATCGGCGGAGCGATCGCGGTGGTGTCCTCACTGGCCACCATTTGGCTCATGCGACTCACCGGTGGGATGGATCCGCATTTCGTGATGGGAGCAGCGCTCGGTGGTTATTTGCTGAAAGTTTCCCTTCTGTTGGTTGTGATGACCTTGTTAGGCGGCATTGCCATAATCCACCGTGAATCCCTGGCGTTCACCATGCTGGGGACGCTGCTCGTGTGGACCGGGGCCGAAGTGGTCGCTTTCCGCAGAACCAGGCTGCCCGTAATCGTTCCAGAGGGCGGTGTGGGCAGTTCCTGATATGGGGGGCGCCACATAGGCCTTATTACCCGTTGGTATGGTCCTGCATAAAAGAAGGGCCCTTCGCTCGCGCGCCAGCGGGCCGCGGTAAACAGCCAGGCCGGGTGCGCGGGAGGGGCCTTCACGTACCAGATTCGGTATCAGGTACGTTAAGTGCAAAACGTGACGATTCGCCCGGTGGAGTGAGCTCCGACCGGGAGAAGCGGAAGGAGCCCAGTTGGGCGCGCTCATGCTGGCTGAAGGCGGCACGTTCCAACCGCCAGGCGCCGACAGCTTTGTCCTCCCGCCGATCTTTGGTGGAGTCACCAAGCCGATGGTGCTCGTCGTGCTGTCGGCGATTATTGTCGGCGCCTACTTCGTGATCGCTACGCGCAACCTGAAACTGGTTCCCAGCAAGGGGCAGTTCGCCGCTGAATTCATTTATGAGTTCAGTCGTAACAAGATAGCGCGGGAGCAGATCGGAGCGAAGGATTTCCGGCCCTTCGTGCCGTTGATTTTCGCGCTGTTCACCTTCATCCTGGTGAACAACATCTACGGCATCGTGCCCTTTGTTCAGTTCCCCACGATGGCCAGGATCGGTTTCCCGCTGGCGCTGATGCTGGTCGTCTACTTGACCTTCCACGGCGTCGGCATCAAGCGGCATGGGCTCGTGGGCTACTTCAAGCACGTCATGTTCCCGCCCGGGGTGCCCAAGCCGATCTACGTCATCCTCGCCCCGATCGAATTCTTGCAGAAGTTCATCGCTCAGCCGCTCGCGCTCGCGATCCGGGTCTTCGCAGCGATGTTCGCCGGACACCTGATGCTTCTGGTGTTCACTCTGGGCGGAGAGTGGCTGCTGCTGGAAGCAACCGCCGGTTTCAAGCCGGTGTCAGTGGTTGCCTTCGCCTTCTCCATTGCCTTGACGTTTGTCGAAGCCTTGATCCAAGTGCTGCAGGCCTACATCTTCGCGCTGCTTTCGGCGAACTTCATCGGGGCAGCGCTGGCTGAAGAGCACTGAGAGAAAGACAAGACCTTCCGATCCGCATCGGAAAGCGGACCGAGTGAAAGGTAGTGAAAGTGAGCAACATCGTTCTTGCGCAGGCCGCCGAAACCGCGAGCATCAACCCGGGTCTGGCCGCGATCGGCTACGGCCTCGGTGCCATCGGTGCCGCCATCGGTGTGGGGTTGATCTGGGCCGCCGTCATCAACGGCACCGCCCGGCAGCCGGAGGCGCAGGGCCAGCTGCAGGGTATTGCCTGGATCTCCTTCGTTCTGGTTGAGGTGCTCGCCCTGATCGGCCTGGTCGTGTACTTCATCGCCTCGAATGCCTGAGAAACTGGCACCCAACGCGCGTAGGGAGACGTTGTGGTGAAGACGCAGATGCTGCTGGCCCAGGAGGGGGAGCACAACCCCATCATTCCGGAGCCCGCGGAATTCGCGGTGGGTCTGGTCGCATTCCTGCTGCTGCTGTGGGCACTCTGGAAGTACGCGGTGCCGCGCTTCGAGGCGATCTACGCCGAGCGCAGCGAGCGCATCGAGGGCGGCATCGCCAAGGCCGAGGCAGCGCAGGCCGAGGCGCAGCGGACGCTGGAGCAGTACAAGGCGCAGTTGGCCGAGGCTCGCGCCGAGGCGGCCCGGATCCGGGACGACGCTCGCGCCGAGGGGCAGCAGATCCTCGAGGAGATGCGGGCCCAGGCGCAGGCCGAGTCCGAGCGGATCGTCAGCCAGGGCCAGGCTCAGCTCGACGCCCAGAAGGCCCAGATCATCGCCGAGCTGCGGGCCGATCTCGGTCGGCACGCGGTGGAGCTGGCCAGCCGGGTCGTCGGGGAGTCCCTGGAGGACGAAGCCCGGCGCCGCGGAACCGTGGACCGGTTCCTCGACGAACTGGAAGCTACGTCAGCCCCGGCGTCGGAGTCGGCCAAGGCTTGATCGAGTGAAAGGCGCTGAGAGTTGAGCACCCTCGTGAACGCCGCGAGCCGCGACGCCCTGGCAGCCACCGAGCTGCAGCTGCTGCAGGCAACCGACGGGGCCAAACCCGAGGAGATCACCGAGCTTGCTGACCAGCTGTTCGCGGTGGCTGGCCTGCTCACCCGGGAGTCGGGGCTGCGCCGGGCGCTCGCCGACATCTCCGCTGAGCCGCAGGCCCGGGAAGAGCTCGCCCGCAACCTGCTGGCGGACCGGCTCGGCCCCCGGGCGCTGCCGGTCGTGGTGGAAGCGGTGCGGGCCCGCTGGTCCGGCCCCCAGGACCTGGTGGCCGGCCTGGAACGGATGGCGCGCGTGGCGCTGCTGGTCCAGGCCGAGCGCGCTGGCCGGCTCGACGCCGTCGAGGACGAGCTGTTCCGGCTCGGCCGGATCATCGGCGGCCAGGTGGACCTGGATCGGCTGCTGTCCGACCCGACCGGGAACGCGGAAGGCAAGCTGGCGGTCATCGACCAGCTCGTCTCGGGCAAGGTCGAACCCATCACCGCCAGCCTGGTCCGCCAGCTGGTCAGCCAGCCGCACGGCCGGCGGGTCAGCGAGGGGCTGGAAGAGCTGGCCGCGCTGTCGGCGAAGCGCCGGGAACGTTCGGTGGCGCACGTCCGCTCCGCTTTCCCGCTCAGCGAGGAACAGCAGCAGCGGCTGGTGCGCACTTTGCAACGGATTTATTCGCGGCCGATCGCGTTGCACCTCGAGGTGGACCCCGAGGTGGGCGGCGGCCTGTTCATCCGGGTCGGCGATGAGGTCATCGACGGCAGCATCAGGGGACGCCTCGAGGCCCTTCGGCGCGACTTGGCCGAGTGAGAAGGCGTCGGATACGAACTCCCTTCAAGAACGAACCGAGGGCAGGAACGAGACATGGCGGAGCTGACGATCTCGTCGGATGAGATCCGCAGTGCGATCGAGAAGTACGTCTCCAGCTACTCCCCGGAGGTCAGCCGCGAGGAGGTCGGGGTCGTCACCAGTACTGGTGACGGCATCGCCCATGTCGAGGGTCTGCCTTCGGTCATGGCTGAGGAGCTGCTGGAGTTCCCGGGCGGCATCTACGGTGTCGCGATGAACCTGGAGGCCCAGGAAGTCGGTGCGGTCATCCTGGGTGACTCCGAGAAGCTCGAGGAAGGCCAGGAGGTCCGGCGCACCGGCAAGGTGCTGTCGGTGCCGGTGGGCGACGCCTTCCTCGGCCGCGTGGTCAACCCGCTCGGTCAGCCGATCGACGGTCTCGGCGACATCGTCGCCGAGGACTCCCGCGCGCTCGAGCTGCAGGCCGCTTCGGTCATCCAGCGCAAGAGCGTGCACGAGCCGCTGCAGACCGGCATCAAGGCCATCGACTCGATGACCCCGATCGGTCGCGGTCAGCGGCAGCTGATCATCGGTGACCGCAAGACCGGCAAGACCACCGTCGCGGTCGACACCATCATCAACCAGAAGGACAACTGGAAGTCCGGTGACCCGGCCAAGCAGGTCCGCTGCATCTACGTGGCGGTCGGCCAGAAGGGCTCCACGATCGCCAGCGTCAAGCGGTCCCTGGAGGAGGCCGGGGCGATGGAGTACACCACCATCGTCGCCGCGCCGGCTTCCGACTCCCCGGGTCTGAAGTGGCTCGCGCCGTACGCGGGTTCGGCGATCGGCCAGCACTGGATGTACCAGGGCAAGCACGTGCTGATCGTCTTCGACGACCTGACCAAGCAGGCCGAGGCCTACCGGGCCATCTCGCTGCTGCTGCGCCGCCCGCCGGGGCGCGAGGCCTACCCGGGCGACGTGTTCTACCTGCACTCCCGCCTGCTGGAGCGCTGCGCGAAGCTGTCCGACGAGATGGGCGCCGGCTCGATGACCGGTCTGCCGATCATCGAGACCAAGGCCAACGACGTGTCGGCCTACATCCCGACCAACGTCATCTCCATCACCGACGGGCAGTGCTTCCTGCAGTCCGACCTGTTCAACTCGGGTCAGCGGCCGGCCATCGACGTCGGTATCTCGGTGTCCCGAGTGGGTGGTGCCGCCCAGATCAAGGCGATGAAGTCGGTCACCGGCTCGCTGAAGATCGACCTCGCCCAGTACCGGGAGCTGGAGGCGTTCTCCGCGTTCGCCTCCGACCTGGACGCCGCCTCCAAGGCCCAGCTGGACCGCGGTGCCCGGCTGATGGAGGTGCTCAAGCAGGGGCAGGGCGAGCCGATGCCGGTCGAGGAAGAGGTCGTCTCGCTGTTCATCGGCACCCGCGGCCACCTCGACTCGGTGCCGCTGGAGGACGTGCAGCGGTTCGAGCGCGAGTTCCTCGCCTACCTGCGGCGCACCAACGAGACGGTGCTCAAGGACATCGTCGAGACCGGCAAGCTGTCCGAGGACGCCGAGAAGTCGATCGTGTCCGCGGTGGACGAGTTCAAGAAGCAGTTCACCGCTTCCGACGGCTCCTCCGTGGTGCCGGGCGAGGAGAAGGTCGACGCGATGGCAGCCGACGAGGTGGGCCAGGAGACCGTGAAGGTCAACCGGCCCGCTCCGAAGAAGTGACCGGGTAAATAATGGCTCAACTTCGGGAACTGCGAGACCGTATCCGGTCGATCAAATCGACCCGGAAGATCACCAAGGCGCAGGAGCTCATCGCTACCTCGCGCATCATGAAGGCGCAGGCCAGGGTGGAGGCTTCGCGGCCGTACGCCGACGAGATCACCAGGGCGCTGAGCGAGCTGGCCAACGTCAGCACCCTGGACCACCCGTTGCTGACCGAGCGCAGCAACCCCAAGCGCGCCGCCGTGCTGGTGGTCACCAGCGACCGCGGTTTCTGCGGTGGCTACAACGCCAACGTGATCCGCGCCGCTGAGGAGCTGCAGGCACTGCTGCGCGAACAGGGCAAGGAACCGGTGCTGTACGTCATCGGCCGCAAGGGCGAGACGTACTACCGGTTCCGGCAGCGCAAGTTCGAGCGGAGCTGGTCCGGGTTCAGCGACAACCCCCAGTACACCAACGCGTCCGAGGTTGGCGAGACCTTGGTCAAGGCCTTCCTCGCCGGTGCCGACGACTATCTCGACGACGGCGGCCCCGACGGTACGCTGGGTGTTGACGAACTGCACCTGGTGCACACCGAGTTCGTCTCGATGCTGACCCAGCGGCCCACGGTCCGGCGGCTGGCTCCGCTGGAGGTGGAGTACTCGGAGGAGGCGCCGAAGACACCGCGCTCCACGTACGAGTTCGAGCCGGACGCGGAGACCCTGTTCAAGGCCCTGCTCCCGAAGTACATCAAGACCCGCCTGTACGCCGGTTTGCTGGATGCGGCGGCATCGGAACACGCGGCACGCCGCGCGGCTATGAAGTCGGCGACGGACAATGCGGACGAGCTGATCCGCACGCTCAGCCGCGAGGCCAACCAGGCCCGCCAGGCGCAAATTACCCAGGAAATCAGCGAGATCGTCGGCGGTGTCGAGGCGCTCTCGTCCGCAGGAAGTGAGTGACATGACTGCTACTGCCACTAGCACTGCTACGGGCACCGGCCGCGTGGTCCGAGTCCTCGGCCCGGTCGTGGACGTGGAGTTCCCGCGGGACCAGGTGCCGGACCTGAACAACGCTCTCACGGTCGAGGTGACCGAGAAAGGTCTGGCCAAGACCCTGACGCTGGAGGTCGCCCAGCACCTGGGTGACAACGTCGTGCGGGCGATCTCGATGCAGCCGACGCAGGGTCTGGTGCGGGGCGTCCCGGTGACCGACACCGGTGCCGGCATTTCCGTGCCGGTCGGTGACGTGGTCAAGGGCCACGTGTTCAACGCGCTCGGCCACTGCCTGGACGAGCCGGGTTACGCGTCGGACGCGGAGAAGTGGGAGATCCACCGCAAGGCTCCCAGCTTCGACCAGCTCGAGGGCAAGACCGAGATGCTGGAGACCGGCATCAAGGTGATCGACCTGCTCACCCCGTACGTCAAGGGTGGCAAGATCGGTCTGTTCGGTGGTGCCGGTGTGGGCAAGACGGTGCTGATCCAGGAGATGATCCGCCGTGTTGCCAAGAACTTCGGTGGTACCTCGGTGTTCGCCGGTGTCGGTGAGCGCACCCGTGAGGGCAACGACCTCTGGGTGGAGATGGCCGAGTCCGGCGTGCTCGCGGACACCGCTCTGGTGTTCGGCCAGATGGACGAGCCGCCGGGGACCCGTATGCGGGTCGCCCTGTCCGCGCTGACCATGGCGGAGTACTTCCGCGATGTTCAGGGCCAGGACGTGCTGCTGTTCATCGACAACATCTTCCGCTTCACCCAGGCCGGCCAGGAGGTTTCCACGCTGCTGGGCCGCATGCCGTCCGCGGTGGGTTACCAGCCGACCCTGGCGGACGAGATGGGGGAGCTGCAGGAGCGGATCACCTCGACCCGGGGGCACTCGATCACCTCGATGCAGGCGATCTACGTCCCCGCTGACGACTACACCGACCCGGCTCCGGCGACGACCTTCGCCCACCTGGACGCGACCACGGAGCTCTCCCGTGCGATTTCGCAGAAGGGTATTTACCCGGCGGTGGACCCGCTGGCTTCCAGCTCCACCATCCTCGACCCGGCCATCGTCGGCGAGGAGCACTACCGGGTGGCCCAGGAGGTCAAGCGGATCCTGCAGAAGTACAAGGAGCTGCAGGACATCATCGCCATCCTCGGTATGGACGAGCTGTCCGAAGAGGACAAGGTGACGGTGCAGCGGGCGCGTCGCATCGAGCGCTACCTGTCCCAGAACTTCTTCGTCGCCAAGCAGTTCACCGGCCAGGAGGGCTCCTTCGTCCCGCTGAAGGAGACCATCGAGGCGTTCGACAAGCTCTGCAAGGGCGAGTTCGACCACTACCCGGAGCAGGCCTTCCTGTCCATCGGTGGCTTGGACGACCTGGAGCAGGCTTACAAGCGGATCACCGGCAAGTGATCCGGTTGGCCGCGGTGCGGACCGGTGGTGCGGTTGCGGGTGCCGCGGTCGTCTGCGAGACGTGTCGGCGAGTGGGTCGGGGTCTGCTTGGACCCCGGCCCCTTGTCGTTTCGTCCCGCCCCACTGCGGGTCCGGTGTCGGGCCCGTCCTGTCAGAATCACTCGTAGCGATTGGCTAGACTGCGGGAATACACCCGACGAAGGAGACGCGCATGGCCAACATGTCCGTCCAACTGGTCGCTGTTGAGCGCCGTTTGTGGTCCGGGGAAGCGACCGCTGTGTCCGCTCAGACGACCGAGGGGGAAATCGGGATCCTTCCCGGTCACGAACCGATGCTCGGCCAGTTGGTCGAGGGCGGGATCGTGAAGATCACCACGCCGGACAAGGAGACCATCACGGCCGCGGTGCACGGCGGGTTCCTGTCCGTCACCGGTGACGGGGTGAGCGTGCTGGCGGAGTCCGCCGAGCTGGCTTCGGAGATCGACGTGGACCAGGCTCGGGCGGAAGCGCAGAGCTCCGACGAGCAGGCCCGGTTGCGGGCGCGTGGTCGGCTGCGGGCGACCGGACAAACTGCCTGACGGGGCCGCCAATGGGTTCCCTCCCCGTGATTCTGCTGGTGGTGTTCGTGGCGCTGCTGGTGGCTGCCCTGGTGGTGCTGCTGCTGTTGTGGCGGCGCCTGCGGGAATTGCGGGTCGGGGGCATTGATGTGGCCTTGCGCGACAAGAAGGATCCTGAGGGCCGAGGTTGGCGGCTCGGGATAGCTCAGTACCGGGGCGAGGAGTTCGCCTGGTACCGGGTGTTGAGCTTGCGCTCCGGCCCGAACTGGGTGATCAACCGCAGGGACGTTGAAATCGCTGATCGCCGGCAGCCTTCGGAGGCCGAGGCTTACGTGATGCCGGCCGGGGCCACGGTGGTGAACCTGGCCGGCCACGGCCCGCAGCTGGAACTCGCCATGGGCAGGGATGCGCTGACCGGTTTCTTGTCCTGGCTGGAGTCAGCGCCGCCCGGGCGGTCGGTTCCTTGGGCCTCGTGACTCGATGAGCGGGATCGGGACACCGGTCCCGCTTTTTTCGTGCCCTGGTGCTGCCCGCGCCGCGGTCGCCGCCTGCGCAGTGCTGGTGGGGTATGAAGGGAACTTTTCTGCTGGCAACGGGAGGGAAGTTCCCTTGCCCGCCCGAGCAGGCCGGGTGGGGTCCGGTGGTGGGCGGCCGGAAAATCGCTGGACAGCGGGGTGACGAGCAGGTCTAGGGTGGTCCGGTGCGGATCGTGCCAGTCGATTACGAACATCCGGACGCCCAGGCGTTGGTCGCCGAGGTGCAGCAGGAGTACGTGACCATCTACGGCGAAGAGGACGAGACGCCGGTGCAGCCCGCTGATTTCCGCCCACCGCGGGGGCTGTTCCTGGTCGGCTACCTCGACGATCGCGCGGTCGCCTGCGGCGGTTGGCGGGCGCACGACGACGGCGAGGACGGGCTGCAGGCCGGGGACGCCGAGTTGAAGCGGATGTACGTGGTGCCGGCTGCCCGCAGGCGGGGGCTGGCGCGCCAGCTGCTGGCCGAACTGGAGCGCACGGCGGCGCTGGCCGGCCGGAAGCGGGTCGTCCTGGAGACGGGGGCGTGGCAGCCGGAGGCCATCGAGCTGTACCGCTCCTCCGGCTACCACCAGATCGCCGGTTTCGGGGTCTACCGGGACGACCCGCTGGCGCGGCACTTCGCCAAGGAGCTCACCGAATAGCGGCTCTCAGGCGTTGCCGCCGGGCTGCCACAGCACCTCGGCGTTCGGGTTGGCGATCCGGGCGAGGATGAACAGCAGGTCGGACAGCCGGTTGAGGTATTTGGCGGGGAGCACCGAGGTGGTGTCGGGCTCGGTTTCGATCAGCGCCCACGCGGACCGCTCCGCCCGCCGGGCCACGCAGCGGGCTTGGTGCAGGAGCGCCCCACCGGGGGTCCCCCCGGGCAGGATGAAGGAGTCCAGCTTGGGCAGGCGCTGGTTGAACTCGTCGCACCACTCCTCCAGCCGGTCGATGTACGACTGGGAGATCCGCAGCGGCGGGTACTTGGGGTTCTCGCTGACCGGGTTGGACAGGTCCGCGCCCACGTCGAACAGGTCGTTCTGGATGGTGCGCAGCACTTCGGCGACTTCGTCGGGCAGTGGGGCGGTGGCCAGCGCCACGCCTAGGGCCGCGTTGGTCTCGTCGACGTCGGCGTAGGCGGCCAGGCGGGGGTGGGTTTTGCTGATCTTCGAGTTGTCCGCTAGCCGAGTGGTGCCGCTGTCACCGGTCCGGGTGTAAATCTTGGTGAGGTGCACTGCCATGGCGCCAGCCTACGGGGTAAGTCCTGGGTTTCCGCCCGGTCGTCGTCGCCAACCGGCACACCCGCCCCGACGAGCTTCAACAACGGCCCGTAACCTCGGTGGATGTGAGTGAGCACTTCCGGGTACAGGGCGGCGCGCGCCTCGCCGGCGAGGTCGGCGTGGTCGG
>NZ_AYJW01000081.1 GCF_000497205.1 Saccharopolyspora rectivirgula DSM 43747 | reverse complement strand
CCGAACCCGGAAGCTAAGCTCCCCAGCGCCGATGGTACTGCACCCGGTGGGGTGTGGGAGAGTAGGACACCGCCGACACACCAACCCACGGTGGTGGGGGGTGGTACACCACCCCCCACCACTTTTGTGTAGGCTTCAGGCCAGTGGCAGTACAAGCTCCAGAGTGTTCAGGAGGCTCGGTGTCCGGTTCCGAAAACGGACGCGACGGATCTCGCCGGGGAGCCGGAGCCGACCGCAACAAATCAAATGGCCGCCCGAGCAAAGGGCGACAGTATTCCGACCGCAAAAATCGGTTCGGAGAAAACGACAAACGTCGTTCCGGTCAGCACGGGAAAAACCGTCGCAACGAATCTTCCGCTGAGCGCGGTGCGGGAAAACCCCAGGACCGCAAGGGTGATTTCCGCCGCGGACAGCGCTATGGTCGTGCTGGTGAAAAGAAGTTCTCCCCGCGCGGAGAATGGTCGCGGAAAGGTGAAAAACCGCCTTTCCGGAAGAAGAAGCACTCGGCGAAACCCGTTCCGGAAAATGCGGACAAGGCGGTGAAGAAAAACCGCGAGCCGCAGCTGCCGGATGGGATTTCGCCCAGTGAATTGGATGCGGAGATCTGGCGAGAACTCCGCCCACTTCCCAAGGGAGTCGCGGACAACGTTGCCGCGCACCTCGTCGCCGCAGGGCATTTGATCGACGAAGAGCCCCAGCGCGCTCTGGAGCACGCGCGGTACGCGCGCGAACGCGCCCCGCGCATCCCCTCCGTGCGGGAGGCGGTGGGGCTGGCCGCCTACCTCTCCGGTGAGTGGAGTGAAGCGCTTTCCGAACTGCGCGCTGCCCGCCGCTTGGCCGGCGGCCCAGGCCACCTGGCGCTGATGGCCGACTGCGAACGCGCCCTGGGACGTCCGGAGCGGGCGCTGGACATCAGTCGGAGTCAAGAAGCCACGCAGCTCTCCGAAGAGGAAGCGGTTGAACTGAAGATCGTCGCAGCTGGTGCCCGGCGTGATCTCGGTGAGCTCGAAGCCGCGGTGGTCAGCTTGCAGGGACCGGCGCTGGACGTGAAGCGCCAGGAACCGTGGAGCGCTCGCCTGTTCTACGCCTACGCGGACAACCTGCTGGCGGCCGGTCGGGTGCGGGAAGCGTTCACCTGGTTCCTGCACGCAGCGCACGCGGATGACGACGCCATGACCGATGCCGCGGAGCGGCTGGACGAGCTGACCGAACAGCTGGGCGGTCCGGAAGCGGTCGAGAGCCTGGTCTCGGAAGTGGAGCAGGCCGGGGCGGACTGACCGGTTCGATGAGCTTTCCAGCAAGAGCACCAGAAGGAGGCCTTCGAGCGCCGTGAGCTCCCCCCTCGTTGCCGGCCACGATGTCGTGCTGTTCGACCTCGACGGCACCCTCTACCGGGGAGGCGAGGCCGTTCCTTGGGCACGGGAAGCGCTCCGGCAGGTGCACGAACGCGGCACCAAGGTCAGGTACGTGACCAACAATGCTTCCAAGGCAAGTCACGTGGTCGCCGAGCACTTGACGGGTCTGGGGCTGCCTGCCGACGCCGCTGAGATCAGCACCAGTGCTCAAGCAGGTGCCGGCTTGTTGGCCGAGCGCCTACCGGCCGGCTCCCGGGTTCTGGTGGTCGGTTCGCCGGCCTTGGAAGCGGAAGTGCGTTCCGTCGGTCTCCTCCCGGTGCGCGAGTGCGCAGCGGATCCGGCGGCTGTCGTCCAGGGCCATTCCCCCGACACCGGTTGGCGCGATCTCGCCGAAGCCTGCTTGGCGATCCGCAACGGGGCGTTGTGGGTCGCTTGCAACGCTGACCGAACACTGCCCACCGAACGCGGACAGCTCCCCGGGAACGGAGCCATGGTCGAGGCGTTGCGAGCCGCGACCGGGCGGGAGCCGGTGGTCGCCGGCAAACCGCAGCGACCGCTGCTGGACCGGGCGGTGGCTTCGGCGAACGCCCGGACACCGCTGATGGTCGGGGACCGGTTGGACACCGACATCGCCGGGGCGGTGAACGCGGGCATGCCAGCCCTGATGGTGCTCACCGGGGTCAGCACGGCTTCGGACCTGCTGGCGGCTCCTCCGGAGCAGCGTCCCGATCACGTCGCCGCTGATCTGCGAGCGCTGCACGAACCGCGCGAGGCGTCCGCGATAGCGGAGCAGCCGGACTGGAAGGTGCGGGTCGGCTCGGACGCCCTGGAGCTGACTTGCCGTTCGGGCGAGCCGGAACCGGACCCGCTCGGAGCTCTGCGGGCGCTGTGCGCGGCGTGGTGGGAGGTCGGCGGTGGGCCGACACCGGTTCGCGGTGCCGATGTGCGGGCGGAGGAAGCCCTGCGCCGACTGGGACTGGGTTGACCACACCCGGTACCGGTGCGGTGTTGTGGTGCTGGCCGTCGGCTAGCGTGGACACGTCGTGGCGAGCGACGTGGTCGAGGAGCGGAACATGACTGAGCTGCCCGGTAACGGTGTTGTGCCGAATCCTGCGATGCTGGCGCGGCAGGTCAACTTCGAAGACGGGCAGGCTGCGGTGGACGCGATCGAGCAGGCGCTGCAGGACCTCGAGCAGCTTCGTGAACTGCCCGTTGCCGAGCACGTCGGTCGGTTCGAGGCGGTGCACGCCGCGCTGGCCGACGCGCTTGCCAAGGCGGACAACTTCCTGTCCCGAACGAGCACAAACAGGAGTTAGCAGGGTGCCACGCAAGGCGCGATTGGATGCTGAACTGGTCAGGCGGGGACTTGCCCGTTCTCGGGAGCACGCCAGCGAGTTGGTGGCGGCCGGGCGGGTGACGGTCCGGGGGATGGTGGCGCGCAAGCCCGCCACATCGGTTGAGCTGGATGCGCCTGTGGTGGTCGCGGAGGACACCGACGACCCCGGTTGGGCTTCCCGCGGCGCGTACAAGTTGGTCGGCGCCCTGGAAGCGTTCGAACCGCAGGGGTTGCAGGTGGAGGGCCGCCGGTGCTTGGACGCGGGTGCTTCCACCGGGGGGTTCACCGATGTTCTGCTGCGTCGTGGGGCGCGGGAAGTCGTGGCCGTCGACGTCGGTTACGGCCAGTTGGACTGGAAGCTGCGCACCGACGAACGCGTCCGGGTACATGATCGGACGAATGTCCGGTTCATCACGCCCGATGACATCGGCGGCGAGGTAGATTTGGCGGTAGCCGATCTTTCTTTCATCTCGTTGAAGCTGGTGCTGCCGGCTTTGGCGGCGTGCGCGGCGCCGGAGTCGGACTTGATTCCGATGGTCAAGCCGCAGTTCGAGGTCGGCAAGCACCGGATCGGCTCCGGCGGAGTGGTCCGGGATCCGGAACTGCGCGCCGAGGCGGTGCTGGATGTCGTCTCCTGCGCCGCTGAGCACGGGCTGGGGCTGCACGGTGCGGTTGCCAGTCCACTTCCCGGGCCTTCCGGGAACGTTGAGTACTTCCTCTGGCTGCGCCCGGGGGAAGCGGGAGTTGCCGATCCGGGGAGTTGCGTGTCAGAGGCGGTTCGCAACGGGCCGCAGACGCCGAACAGGAGCAAGCACCGGTAAGGGGAGTCGCGCTTGACCCGAGAGGTCTTGCTGGTGGTGCACACCGGCAGACAGCACAACCTGCGCACCGCGGAGAAGGTTGCGGCGCAGTTGATCGCTGCCGGGATGAAGGTCCGGGTGCTTGCGGAGGAAGCACCGGAACTCAGCCCGGATTCCTACAGCGAGGTGGTTGCTTTCGGTTCCCGCGCTGCGGCGGGGACCGAACTGGTTCTGGTGCTGGGCGGCGACGGGACTCTGCTGCGGGCTGCTGAACTGGCTCGGCTCAGCGATGTGCCGGTGTTCGGCGTGAACATGGGCCGGGTGGGGTTCCTCACCGGTGCGGAGGCGGACGCGCTGGAAGAGGCCGTGAGCGCGGTGGTGGAAGGCGACTACCACGTGGAAGAGCGGATGACCATCGACATCACGGCCACGTTGAACGGTCAGGTGCTCGCGCAGACCTGGGCGTTGAACGAGGCCAGTGTGGAGAAGAGCCTCCGGGAGCGGATCCTGGACGTCGTCATCGAGGTGGACGGCCAGCCGGTGTCGGCGTTCGGTTGCGACGGGGTGCTCTGCGCCACTCCGACCGGGTCCACCGCTTACGCCTTCTCCGCGGGCGGTCCGGTGATCTGGCCGGAGGTGCGGGCGCTGCTGGTTATTCCGAGCAACGCGCACGCGCTGTTCGCTCGACCGCTGGTGGTGTCGCAGGACTCGCTGGTCGCTCTCGAGATCGATCAAGGCGGTCATGACGCGGTGCTGTCCTGCGACGGGCAGCGGCACTTCGACCTGCCGGCCGGCGCCAGGGTGGAAGTCGTAGCGGGCCGCAGCCCGGTTCGCCTGGTCAGGCTGCAGGACACCTCGTTCACCAACCGCCTGGTGCGGAAGTTCGAACTCCCCGTCCAGGGGTGGCGAGGGCCGGTCAACAGGTAGTCGTTCCGAGGTGCTGGCGGACCCGGCTCACCGCACCCTGATCGCCCCGGCTGGCCTCGAGCGCGCTGGGGGAGCGCTAGGGTGCGTGATGTGTTGGCGGAGATGCGCATCCAGGGACTGGGCGTCATCGACGACGCCACGCTCGAACTGCACCCCGGCCTGACGGTCATCACGGGTGAGACCGGTGCCGGCAAGACCATGGTGGTGACCGGTCTGCACCTGCTCAGCGGTGGACGAGCGGACGCCTCGCGGGTTCGAGCCGGTGCCGAGCGCGCCGTGGTGGAAGGCCGGTTCATCACCTCAGCGGACTCCGGTGCGGCAGCTGTTGCTGCCGATGCTGGGGCCGAGTTGGACGAGGACGGCAGTTTGATCGCGCTCCGGACGGTCACTGCGGACGGCCGGTCCCGAGCTCATCTGGGCGGGCGTTCGGTGCCCAAGGCGGTGCTCGCTGAGCTGTCCGAGCACGTGCTGGCGGTGCACGGCCAGAACGATCAGCTCCGCTTGCTCCGCACCGCTGAGCAGCGCGCGGTGCTCGACCGGTTCGCCGGGGAGCCGGTGCTGTCGGTGTTGGAGAGCTACCAGCAGGTCCGCGAGGAGTGGGCGCGGACCGTTCGCGAGTTGACCGAACGCCAGGAACGTTCCCGCGAGCTGGCCCGCGAAGCGGATTTGCTGCGGCACGGGCTCGAGGAGATCGAGTCGGTGGCGCCGGAGTCAGGTGAGGACGTCGAGCTGGTGGAGCGGGCCAGGAGGCTCGCCGATGCGGACCAGCTGCGGGAACTGGCCGGTGCTGTCCACCAGGCGTTGGTCGGGGATGCGGAGGAGGCGACCGGTTCGCCGGGTGCGCTCGGACTGATCGGCGAGGCGCAGCGGCGGTTGTCCACCGCTGAGGACGCGGCGTTGCGGGAGCTGGAGCCCCGGGTGGCGGAAGCTGCGGCGCTGGTCGGGGACGTGGGTGCGGAACTCGCCGCCTATTTGGAACGACTGGACGCGGATCCGGACGAGCTGGCCCGCGTGTTGGCCCGGCAGGCCGAGCTCAAGCAGTTGACCCGGAAGTACGCCGCCGACATCGATGGCGTGCTGGCTTGGGCGGAGGAGGCCAGGGAGCGGTTGGTCCGGTTGGACACCTCCGAGGAGGCGTTGACCGCACTGGCGCAGCAGCGGGACGAATTGGCCGGCAAGCTGGCCGAGCACGCCCGGGAGTTGACGGCGGCCAGGCGGGAGGCGGCCAAGCGGCTCTCGTCAGCGGTCACCGAGGAACTCGCCGGGTTGGCGATGCCGCAGGCGCGGCTGGAAGTGGTCGTGCAGGGCAGGCGGACGGAGCGCAACGACCCGTTCGCGTTGCCGGTCGGCGGAGAAGTCCTGCACGCGGGGCCGGACGGGACTGATGAGGTCGAACTGCAGTTGATCGCTCATTCCGGGGCGCCGGCGCTGCCGATCCACAAAGGAGCATCGGGTGGGGAGCTCTCCAGGGTGATGCTGGCCCTGGAAGTCGTCCTGGCCGATGCCGACACCGTGCCGACTTTGGTGTTCGACGAGGTGGACGCCGGTGTGGGGGGTCGGGCCGCGGTGGAGATCGGCCGGCGGTTGGCTCGACTGGCTCGCACGCACCAGGTCGTGGTGGTCACGCACCTGCCGCAGGTGGCGGCGTACGCCGATCGGCATCTCGTCGTGGACAAGGGCGCTGGTGCGGGTGGTTTGACCCGCAGTGATGTGCGGCGGGTCGCCGACGAGGAACGGGTGGTCGAGCTCGCTCGGATGTTGGCCGGTCTCGAGTCGACGCAGACCGGTCGGGCGCATGCCGAGGAGCTGCTGGCCACGGCCACCGAGTACAAGCAGGAGCAGCTGGAAAAGCGGAAAGGAAAATCGGGGAAAAAGGAGAGCAAGGATCCTAACGGGTAGTTGGGAAATTCGCTTGTCCAACTCCCGCTAGGGGGCAAAACTCTGGCTCGGACGTGGTATTGCTTTCGGCGTGGCGAGGCATTGGTGCTGCCGAATTTGTCACCATCGGCGCATGAACATCACCGGTCTCCTCGCCCGTAAGCAGCAAAGCCAGCCAGGGATTGTGGGCACTGCTCGGGTGCAGCGGGATTGGGGCGATTTCCAGCGCCGGCTGTGCTGCCGGGACATCGCGGTGATCAACCAACCGGATTTGAGCAGGCGCACTGCTGAACTGCTGGTGGCGACTGGCGTGCAGGCAGTGGTGAACGCTGCTGAGTCGATTTCCGGGCGGTACCCGGTGTCGGGCCCCGATGTGCTCTTGGCAGCCGGTGTGACGCTGGTGGACGGGGTGGGGGAACGGGTGCTGCGCGAGGTGCGGGACGGCACCCGCATCCGGCTGCACGAGGGCCGGGTTCACGTGGGCGAGCAGGTGATCGCCAGCGGGGTGGAGCAGACCCGGGAAACCATTGCGGAATTGCGGGCGGCGGCCAAAGCCCAGGTGGTCGCGCAGTTCGAGACGTTCTGCGCGGACACCGTGGAATTCTTCCGCGTCGAACGCCAGCTGTTGTTGGACGGCGACGGCGTTCCCGAGCTGTCCACCCCGATGGCGGGCAGGCACGTGCTGGTGGTCGCTCCGGGCCCGGGGCGGATCGCGGAATTGCGGCGGTTGAAGGAGTACATCCGCGAGCACCGCCCGGTTCTGGTGGGGGTGCAGGGCGGCGCGGAGCTGTTGTGCACGGCCGGTTACCGGCCGGACGTGGTCGTGGCGGACCCGGACCGGGTCTCCGCCGGAGTTCTCACGTGCGGGGCCGAGATCGTCGTTCCGGCCCAGTTGGACGGCTACGCACCTGGTTTGCGGCGGACGCGGCAGCTCGGCGTCGGGGCCGTGACTTTTCCGGCGATCAGCAACCCGGAGGACATGGCGCTGC
This sequence comes from Saccharopolyspora rectivirgula DSM 43747, assembly GCF_000497205.1. Taxonomy (GTDB): domain Bacteria; phylum Actinomycetota; class Actinomycetes; order Mycobacteriales; family Pseudonocardiaceae; genus Saccharopolyspora; species Saccharopolyspora rectivirgula. The sequence goes on along the minus strand of NZ_AYJW01000081.1, from coordinate 7,488 downwards.
TGTTGGCCGAGCAGGCCGGGGCGAAGTTGGTGGTCACGGTCGGCTTCCCGGACAACTTGACCGACGTGCTCAGCTGCGGCAGGGAGCGGTCGTACCCGTCGACGGTCCTGACCCGGTTGCGACTGGGGGGCAGGGCGGTGGACGCGGCGGCTGTGGTGCAACTGCAGCGCAACTCGCCGCCCGCGGTGCTGGTGCTGCTGGTGGTGTTCGCGGTGCTGGTGGTGTCCGCTGCGGTCGTGGTGGTCGGTGCCGGACCGGCCCTGCTGCATCCGTTGGCCTGGTTCGGGGATTCGGCAGCCGCGTACTTCGATGGCCTGCTGGGGCAGTGACCAGCACCGGGCTGCCAACAAGGGGCGGGGCGGAGAAATTCCCGCGCCGCGTGTGACAGTTTTAAAAATTTGTTCGCCGGGTCTCGGTGCGTGCCTCGACGCGAGTGCGATAGGCTGGAATCCCGTGGGAGCGACGGTTTCAGCCGTCCTGCCAGCGCAGAATCTCAGCCAGGCGACGGCTTGACCACGGGGAGCTTTGTTGGTGCCGCAAGCACGCACGATCAAGCATGTGTTCGTTACCGGGGGCGTTGCCTCTTCGTTGGGCAAGGGGCTGACGGCTTCGAGCTTGGGGGAGCTGCTGACCGCCCGCGGATTGCGGGTGACGATGCAGAAGCTGGATCCCTACTTGAACGTCGATCCCGGGACGATGAACCCGTTCCAGCACGGAGAGGTCTTCGTGACCGAGGACGGGGCGGAGACCGACCTGGACATCGGTCACTACGAGCGGTTCCTCGACCGCGATCTGACGCGCAACGCCAACGTCACCACCGGGCAGATCTACTCCGCGGTGATCGCCAAGGAGCGGCGCGGCGAGTACCTCGGTGACACGGTGCAGGTGATCCCGCACATCACTGACGAGATCAAGGCCCGGATCCGGGCGATGGCCGAGCCGGACGAGCACGGTCGGGTTCCCGACGTGGTGATTACCGAGGTCGGTGGCACCATCGGTGATATCGAGTCGTTGCCCTTCCTGGAAGCTTGTCGGCAGGTCCGGCACGACGTCGGCCGGGACAACTGCTTCTTCCTGCACGTCTCGCTCGTTCCTTACCTGGCGCCGTCGGGAGAGCTGAAGACGAAGCCCACCCAGCACTCGGTCGCCGCTCTGCGGAACATCGGCATCCAGCCGGATGCTCTGGTGTGCCGGGCGGACCGGGACCTCTCCGAGGAGCTCAAGCGCAAGATCGCGCTGATGTGCGACGTCGATGTGGATGGTGTGGTCGCCTGCCCGGACGCGCCTTCCATCTACGACATCCCGAAGGTGCTGCACCAGGAGGGACTGGACGCTTACCTGGTGCGCCGTCTCGGACTGCCGTTCCGGGACGTCGACTGGTCGGTGTGGGGCGACTTGCTGGAGCGGGTGCACAACCCGTCCGAGCACGTCCGGGTAGCGCTGGTCGGCAAGTACGTGGATCTCCCGGACGCCTACCTGTCGGTCACCGAGGCGCTGCGGGCCGGTGGTTTCGCCCACCGGGCCAAAGTGGAGATCTCCTGGATCCCTTCCGATGCTTGCGAAACCGAGTCCGGAGCTGCCCAAGCTCTGTCCGGTGTGGATGGTGTGCTGATCCCGGGCGGTTTCGGCGTGCGGGGCATCGACGGCAAGCTCGGTGCCATCAAGTACGCGCGGGAGAACGGTATTCCGCTGCTGGGGTTGTGCCTCGGCCTGCAGTGCATGGTGATCGAGGCGGCGCGGAACCTGGCGGGCCTGGAGCAGGCCAACTCCACGGAGTTCGAGGACGACTGCCAGCACCCGGTGATCTCCACCATGGCGGACCAGCACGACGTGGTGTCGGGAGAGCGGGACATGGGCGGCACCATGCGGCTCGGTTCGTACCCGGCCAAGCTGGAGCCCGGCACGGTCGTGGCGGAGGCGTACGGCGCGACCGAGGTCGCAGAGCGGCATCGGCACCGGTACGAGGTCAACAACGAGTACCGGGACCGGCTCAGCAAGGCCGGCTTGGTGTTCTCCGGCACTTCTCCGGACGGCCGGCTGGTGGAGTTCGTGGAGCTGCCGCGGGAGCAGCACCCCTTCTTCGTCGGTAGCCAGGCCCACCCGGAGCTGAAGAGCCGTCCGACCCGGCCGCACCCGCTGTTCGCCGCTTTCGTCAAGGCGGCCCTGGACTACCGGGCGGCGGAGCGGCTGCCGGTGGACATTTCGGAGAACGTGGAGCAGACAACAGCGGGTGTGTGAGCGGACGACCCTCTAGGGTGGTCGCCGTGAGCATTCCGGAGACCCCTGCGGCGCCCGGCGGGGCGGTGGCCCGCACCGCCGGGCAGCACGAGTTCACCACTGTTTCGAGCGAAGACGTCTACGTCGGCAAGATCCTCGCGCTGCGGGCCGACGAGGTTCGGATGCCCGGAGGCGCGCACGCGCGCCGGGAAGTGGTCGAGCACCACGGCGCGGTGGCGGTGGTCGCGCTCGACGAGCAGGACCAGGTGGTTCTGATCCACCAGTACCGGTACCCGCTCGGTCGGAGGTTGTGGGAGCTGCCGGCCGGCCTGCTCGACGTGTCCGGTGAGGAGCCGCTGCGGACCGCGCAGCGGGAACTCGCCGAGGAGGCGGGCCTGGCTGCTCGTGACTGGTCGGTGCTGGTGGACGTTGCCACTTCTCCCGGGTTCACCGACGAGAGCGTCCGGGTTTTCCTGGCGACCGGATTGACCGACGTGCCGCGCCCGGAGCCCGTCGGTGACGAGGAGGCGGACTTGGTGATCCGCCGGTTCCCCTTGGGCGAAGCGGTGCAGATGGTGTTGTCCGGGGAAGTCGTCAACGCCCCGGCGGTGGCCGGCCTGCTGGCCGCCCAGCAGGTGCGGTCCGGGCGGGCCAAGCCCCGGCCGGTGGACGCGCCCTGGGTGGATCGACCTTCCCGCTTCGAGTCGCGCGGTGCGTCGTGACGAGTTTTGCCGGGCTGCCGGCCGGGCTGCGCGAGGTGATCTCGAGCTACCTCGACCACCTCGCGGTGGAGCGGGGCACAGCTCGCAGCACCTTGGATTCCTACGCCCGCGATCTGCGGCGCTACGGGGGGTTCCTGGCCGATGCCGGGGTGTCGTCGCTCGGCGAGGTGGGGCGTCAGCACGTCGTGGACTTCCTGAGCTCGCTGCGCTCGGGGACGGCTGAGCAAGCGGCGCTCGCCGATTCCTCCGCCGCCCGAGCGCTGGTCGCGGTCCGGGGACTGCACCGCTTCGCGCAGGCCGAGGGTTTGCTGGAGCACGACGTGGCCCGTGAGATCGCGCCGCCGTCGCTGCCGAAACGGCTGCCGAAGGCGCTGTCGGTCGCGGAGGTGGAGCGCCTGCTGGAGCACGCCGGTGGGGAGGGGCCCCGCGGGTTGCGGGACCGGGCGCTGCTGGAGTTGCTGTACTCCACCGGTGCTCGGATTTCCGAGGCGGTCGGTCTGGACGTGGACGACATCGACAGCGCGGAACGCACCGTCCTGCTGAACGGGAAGGGCGGCAAGCAGCGGATCGTCCCGGTGGGCCGGCCGGCGTTGCAGGCGTTGAACGCGTACCTGGTGCGGGCGCGCCCGGCTTTGGCCGGGCGCGGCCAGGGCAGCGCTGCGGTGTTCCTCAACTCCCGGGGTGGGCGGCTCTCCCGGCAGAGCGCGTGGAACGCGCTGAAGGTCGCCGCGGAGCGGGCCGGTATTGGTTCGGTGGTTTCGCCGCACGTGCTCCGCCACTCGTTCGCCACGCACCTGTTGGAGGGCGGCGCGGATGTGCGGGTGGTGCAGGAGCTGCTCGGGCACGCCTCGGTGACCACCACGCAGGTGTACACGATGGTTACCGTGAACACCTTGCGGGAGGTTTACGCGACAAGCCATCCGCGTGCCCTTGCCGCGGAGTAAATTCGGCTACGGTCGCGGACGGGTACATCAACTTGTGCCCGTCCGGGTGCGCGGAGAGAAGTGGGACACGCTTTTCCGACACCCCGGCGAGGCGCGTTGCCGCTGGTCGTGAATGCCGCTTAGGCTGCGCATGATCGGCACAGGCACCAGAAGGAGATCAGATCGCCATGTCGTTACCGCAGCCCTCCGCCGAGAGGCGGCCCCGGGGCGCGGTCGACCTGAGCATCGCCCCGGAAACGACGGATGCCGAGGCGGGCGTTGGCCTGAACTCGGATCCGAACGGCCTGGGTCCCACTGGTCGGCCACGTCGACACATCCCCGAACCGCCGTTGCTGGACCACCACGGGCCGGCGTCCGTGCTGGCCATGTGCAACCAGAAGGGCGGCGTGGGGAAGACCACTTCGACGATCAACCTCGGCGCGGCCTTAGCGGAGTACGGGCGCCGGGTGCTGTTGGTGGACTTCGATCCGCAGGGAGCGCTGTCGGTCGGTCTCGGGGTGCAGCCGCATCAGCTCGACCAGACGATTTACAACGTCATCATGGAACGCTCGGTGCAGGTCGAAGACGTGGTGATGAAGACCAGCGTTGAGGGCATGGACTTGTTGCCGAGCAACATCGACCTGTCCGCTGCCGAGGTGCAACTGGTTGCGGAGGTCGGTCGGGAGCAGACGTTGCGCCGCGCGCTGGAACCGGTGCTGCCCGACTACGACTACGTGCTCGTCGACTGCCAGCCTTCCCTGGGGTTGCTCACGGTGAACGCGCTGGCAGCCGCGGACGGGGTGATCATTCCCCTGGAGTGCGAGTTCTTCAGCTTGCGCGGAGTCGCACTGCTGATCGATACGATTGAGAAGGTTCGGGAACGGCTCAACCCGAAGCTCGAGATCAGCGGGATACTGGCGACGATGTTCGATCCGCGGACGTTGCACTCCCGAGAGGTCATGGCACGGGTGGTGGAAGCGTTCGGTGACATCGTGTTCGACAGCGTGATCAACCGGACGGTGCGGTTCCCGGAGACCACGGTCGCCGGGGAACCGATCACCCGGTGGGCGCCGAAGTCGGCTGGTGCCCAGGCCTACCGGGCGCTGGCTCGGGAGGTAATCGCCCGGTGACGACCAGCTCCCCGCCGCGGGCGGGGACGTTGCCGTGATACTGGTCAGTGTGCCGAGGGGAGCCAGCTCGTTCTCGGCCTGGCCTGCCTGCCGATCGAGAAGTGAAGTTGCGGTGTGCGGAACCGACACAGTGAAGTCGCCCCAGGGGGCGGTGAAGAGCTCAGCTCGGAGCGCGATGCGCGGTCTCGTCGCTCCCTCCGGGGCGGTGCCAGCTCGGCTGAACAGGGGGCAGGCCCGGTGACCGACTCCGCGGCTGCCGAGCAGCAGTCGACGTCGCAGCAGGACGCGGGGCAGTCGAAGTTCACCGTGCGGCTGGACAACTTCGAGGGTCCCTTCGACCTGCTGCTGCAGTTGATCTCGCAGCACCAGCTGGACGTCACCGAGGTGGCTTTGCACAAGGTCACCGACGAGTTCATCGCCTACACCAAGGCGTTGGGGGAGCGCTGGGACCTCGACGAGGCCACCGAGTTCCTGGTGGTCGCCGCGACCCTGCTCGACTTGAAGGCGGCCCGGCTGCTGCCGGCCGCGGAAGTCGAGGACGAGGAGGACCTGGCGCTGCTGGAGGCCCGGGACCTGCTGTTCGCCCGGCTGCTGCAGTACCGGGCGTACAAGCAGGTGGCCGAGCTGTTCGGGGAGCTGGAGGCCAACGCGCTGCGCCGCTACCCGCGAGCGGTGTCGTTGGAGGAGCGCTACCAGAACTTGTTGCCGAAACCGGTGCTCGGGGTCACTCCCGAGCAGTTCGCGGAGATCGCGGCCGCGGTGTTCCGGCCGAAACCGCCGCCCACCGTTTCGTTGGAGCACTTGCACCAGCACCGGGTGTCGGTGCGGGAGCACGCGGCCCTGCTCCGGGTCCGACTGGCCCACAAGATCACCGCCACTTTCACCGAGCTGGTGTCCGACTGCGGGCACACGGTCGAGATCGTGGCCCGGTTCCTGGCGCTGCTGGAGCTCTACCGGGAGCAGGTGATCCTGTTCGAGCAGGAGGAGCCGTTGGGCTCGCTCACCGTGCGGTGGGTCGGCGGCAGCGTGGAGCAGGCCCAGGCGCAGGCCGATGCGCAGTTGGCGAGGCAAGACGAAGAGGAGTACGGGTGAGCGAAGAACCGGAGCTGACCGCGCAGGCCGGAGAGGACGGTCCTGCTGCTCGCCGGAACAGCGGTGAAGCAGAGGTGGCCCCGGAACTGCCCGAGCTGGAATCGGACGAGGAGCTCGCGGCTGCTCTGGAGGCCTTGCTGCTGGTGGTGGACGTGCCCGCCGGTGAGGAGTTGTTGGCCGAGACCTTGCAGCAGCCCGTGCCCCGCGTCCGGCAGGCTCTGGAGCGGCTGTCGGCGCAGTACGCCGAGGCGGAGCGCGGTATCGATCTGCGGCGGGTGGGTGACGGCTGGCGGTTCTACACCAGGGAGAAGTTCGCCCCGTACGTGGAGCGGTACCTGCTGGACGGGCAGCGGACCAAACTGACCAGAGCAGCGTTGGAGACGCTGGCGGTGATCGCCTACCGCCAGCCGGTGACCCGCGCCCGGGTGGCTGCGGTACGGGGTGTCAACGTGGATGGCGTTATCCGTACCCTGGTAGGGCGCGGCCTGATTGAAGAGGCTGGAACTGATCCGGAGACGGGCGGCATCCTGTACTGCACGACCGAGTTGTTCCTGGAGCGGCTCGGACTGTCGTCGCTGAAGGATTTGCCGCCGCTCGCCCCATTGTTGCCCGAAGTGGATTCGATTGATGACGTCTGAGGAAAAATCCCAATCCAAGCCCGCCGAAGGTGTTCGGCTGCAGAAGGTGCTGTCGCAGGCCGGGGTGGCCTCGCGGCGCGCGGCCGAAGAGATGATCGTCCAAGGGCGTATCGCGGTCAACGGTGAGGTGGTCAGGCAGCTGGGCCGCCGGGTGGACCCGGACACCGCAATCATTCACGTCGACGGTGAACGGGTGATGGTCAACAACAAGTTGACGCACCTGATGCTGAACAAACCGCGCGGCATCCTGTGCACGATGTCCGATGACCGCGGGCGTCCGTGCATCGGTGACTACCTGAGGAAGCGGGACGGGAAGCTGTTCCACGTCGGCAGGCTGGACGCCGACACCGAGGGATTGCTGCTGATCACCAACGACGGGGAGCTCGCGCACCGCTTGATGCACCCGTCCTACCGGGTGCTCAAGACCTACATGGCCGAGGTGCTGGGGCCGATCCCGAAGAACCTGGGCCGCCAGTTGCGGGACGGCGTGGAGCTGTCCGACGGCCTGGTCAAGGTCGACAGGTTCAAGCTCGTCGACGTCCACGAGGGCCGGGCGCTGGTGGAACTCGTGTTGCACGAGGGGCGCAAGCGGATCGTGCGCCGGTTGATGAAGCAGGTGGGCCATCCGGTGCAGCGCCTGGTGCGCACCGCGATCGGGGACGTGCGGCTGACCAACGAACGGCCGGGGGCGATCCGACCGCTCAACCGGAAGGAGATCGGGTCGCTGTACCGGGCTGACGGGCTCTTTGCAGGGAAGATGAGTGGC
>NZ_AYJW01000080.1 GCF_000497205.1 Saccharopolyspora rectivirgula DSM 43747 | reverse complement strand
AGCGGGTCGGCCGACTGCGCGAGGCGCTGCTCGGGCTGGGGGACTGCGTTTCGGTGGTCGGGGACGGCGCGGGCGCGTTCGCCGTGCACGTGCACTGCGATGACATCGGGGCGGCGATCGAAGCCGGGATCGAAGTCGGTCGGCCGCACCGGATCAAGGTGGTCCGCTTCGTGGCCCAGCAGGAGGAGGTCAGCCGGCGGACGGCGGTGCTGGCCTGCGCGCCGGACGCGGTGCTGGGCGATCTGTTCGCGGCGGAGGGGGCCGAGGTGCTGATCGGTGGTGCCGGGCTTTCCGCGGACCGCATCCGCGACGCGGTCTGCGCCACCGGTGCCGTTCACGTGATCGTGCTGCCCAACGACGCGGAACTGGCTCGCCGGGCCGAGCAGGCGGCGGGGCAGGCGGTCGACGCCGGCCACGACGTGGTGGTGCTGCCCACCGCGTCGCCGGTGCAGGGGCTGGCCGCGCTGGCGGTGCACGACCCCGGTCGCCGGCGGTCGGACGACCAGGTGGCGATGGCCGAAGCCGCGGCCGCCACCCGCCGCGGGGAGCTGTGCATCGCCGATGCCGAGGCGCTGACCTGGGTGGGGCGCTGCCGGCCGGGGGACGTGCTCGGTTTCGTCGACGGGGAAGTGGTGCTGATCCACGACGACTTGGCCGGTGCTGCCCGGGAGTTGCTGGACCGGATGCTCGCCACGGGCGGCGAGCTGGTGACGGCGCTGCTGCACGAGCAGGTGCCGGAGTCGTTGCCGGAGCAGTTGGAGGAGTACCTGCGCCGCACGCACCCCGAGGTCGAGCTCGTCTGCTACCCGGGTGGTCAGCTCGGTGCGCGGCTGATGTTCGGGGTGGAGTGATCCCGAAAAGATTCGAATGGTGCTAGCATCACTAGCACCATGCTGCTTTCGCTGGATTTGTCCGATCAGCGTCCTCTGCACGAACAGGCAGCGGACGCGATCCGGCGCGCCATCGCCACGGGCGAAGTCGCGCCGGGCGATCGGCTCCCGCCAGCCCGAGACCTCGCCGCCGCGCTGCAGATCAACTCCAACACGGTGCTGCGGGCGCTGCGCCAACTGCGCGCGGAAGGCCTGCTGGAGTTCCGCCGCGGGCGCGGGGTGACCGTGCTGCGGCGGCCCGATCCGGCGGCGCAGCTGCGGGAACAGCTCAGTGAGCTGGTCGAGCAGGCCGGTCGGCTGGGGTACGGGCCGGAAGAGGTCATCGAGTGGATCAAGAGGGACGCGGGTCTGCCGCGGGAGACGGAGCAGCCATGACCAACCTGTTCTTGGCCGGGGTGCTGCTGTGGAGCATCGCCGTGGCGGCCGTCCTGGCCGTGCTGCCGGCGGCGTTCAGCGATCGACTGCCGGATCCGATCGCTTCCCACTGGTCGTTCGACGGAACCCCGGACGACTCCATGTCGCTGCCGGCGCTGGTGGCGTTCTCCCTGGTGATGTGGGTGGTGCTGGCCGGGTGCGCCCTGCTGCTCGCCGCCCGCGGTCGGAAGCTGCGCAGCTACCGGGCGTCGGCCGCAGCGGTGCTGGCCGCCAGCACGGTGTTCGTGCTGGGGGTGGAGCTGAGCACGCTGCTGGCGAACTTGGACGTGCCCACCTGGCAGCAGGCCCGCTCGGTGAGCTGGCAGGCGGTGGTCATCATCGCGGTGGCCGCGGTGGCCGGGCTGCTGGGGTGGTGGGCGGCCAACCGCGGGCCGAACCAGGAGGAGGGCGAACCGCTCCCGGCGGGCAAGGCACTGCGGTTGCCGTCCGGGCAGCGCGCCGTGTGGATCTCCTCGGTGTCCAGCCGGGCGCTGCAGGTGGTGGGCATCGCCGCGCTGCTGGTCGCGGTGGGGCTGCTGGTCACCGGGCAGCCGCCGGCGGCCGGGGTGGTGACCGCGTTGTCCGCCCTGGTCGTGCTGGCGCTGTGCTCGGCCCGCGTGCAGGTGGACGAGCACGGGGTGCGGGTCGTGTTCGGCCCGCAGCGCTGGCCGGGTCGCCGCATCCCGTTGGAGCGGATCGAGCACGCCCGGGCGGAGCACCGCAACACCCTGGAGGCCGGCGGCTGGGGGTACCGGGTCCTGCCCGCGTTCACCGCGATCATGCTGCGCAGCGGTGAGTGCCTGGTCCTGCGGTTGGATTCCGGGCGGGAGTTCGTCATCAGCACGGACCACGCCGAACGCGGGGCCGAGCTGGTCAACGCGCTGGTCGCCGAACGCGTCGCGCAGCGAGGAGGGGAACGGTGATGGTCGAAGGGGCCGTTCGAGCTCCGGCCCGCAGGCGGTTCCTGCTGTTGCTGGGGTGGGCCGGGGCGGTGGCCCTGGTGATCGCGGTCTTCCCGGTCCTGGTCCGCGGAGAGCTGCCGGACCCGTTGGCGGTCGGCTGGAACTACTCGGGGTATCCGTCGAAATCGGCGGGTCTTGGCGAGTACGTGCTGCTGAGCCTGCTGAAATGGGCGGTGGTCGCCGGCGTCTGGGCCGTTTTCGCCCACCGCTGGCCGTGGGGACCGGCCCTGCCCGGAGCAGCGCTGGGCGGGTTCGGCGTGCTGCTGGCGGGCGAGGTGGTGCAGACGGTGCTGGCCAACGTCGGCGTGAGCGACTTCCGGGAGGCCGCACCCCCTGGTGGGCACGGCTGGGTGGCGCTGGGCTGCGTGCTGGGCGGCTGGCTCGGTTGGCGACTGGCGAACCGCGGCTGACCTGCGGGTGCTTGGCCGGTCCAGGGGCGCGGTCCGGTAATTTCCCGGATACCGCACGCATCTGACCGGACGCTAGGCTGAGGACCACAGTGACCACTTCGGACACCAAACTGGACCGGGTGCTCGGGGCGAAGACCGGCAAGGCCCTCGAGTCGGCGCTCGGCCTGTCCACGGTGGGAGACCTGCTGCGGCACTACCCGCGCCGGTACGCCGAGCGCGGCGAGCTCACCCCGATCTCCGGGCTGGAGATCGGCGAGCACGCCACGGTGCTCGCCCAGGTCGAGCGGGTCAGCAAGCGCAGCATGCGGTCCCGGCGCGGAACGATCGTGGAGGCCCGGATCACCGACGGGCGCCGCTCGCTGGTCTGCACCTTCTTCAACCAGGCGTGGCGGGAACGGGAGCTGCTGCCGGGGCGGCGCGGGATGTTCGCCGGCAAGGTGACCGCCTACCGCGGCCAGCTGCAGTTGGCCCACCCGGAATACCAGTTGTTCACCTCGAAGGACACCGACCTCAGCTCGGCGGTGGAGGAGTTCGCCAACGCCCTGATCCCGGTCTACCCCGCTGCCCAGGGGCTGCCGTCCTGGTCGGTCGCCCGCTGCGTCCGGCAGGTGCTGGACGTCTGGGACGGCACCGACGATCCGCTGCCCGCGGAGCTGCGGGAGCGGCTGGGGCTGGCCGACCTGGAAACGGCGCTGCGCAAGATCCACCAGCCGCGGGACTTCAGCGACGTCTCCGCGGCGCGGGAGCGGTTGAAGTGGGACGAGGCGCTGGCCATCCAGCTGGTGCTGGCCCAGCGGCGCAGTTCGACGAAGACGCACCCCGCCCCGGTCTGCCCGCGGCGGGAGGACGGGCTGCTCGCCGCCTTCGACGCGCAGCTGCCGTTCGAGCTGACCGCGGGGCAGCGCGAGGTCGGTGAGCAGGTGGCGGCCGACCTGGCCGCGGAGCACCCGATGAACCGGCTGGTCCAGGGCGAGGTCGGCAGCGGGAAGACGGTGGTGGCCCTGCGGGCCATGCTGCAGGTGGTCGACTCCGGTCGGCAGGCGGCGATGCTCGCCCCCACCGAGGTGCTGGCGGCCCAGCACGCGCGGTCCCTGCGGGAACTGCTCGGGGACTTGGCCAAGGCCGGGGAGCTGGACGCGCCCGAGCAGGCCACCCGGGTCACCTTGCTGACCGGTTCGCTGTCCGCCGCGCAGCGCAAGCAGGCGCTGCTGGAGGCCGCCTCCGGGCAGGCGGGCATCGTGGTCGGCACGCACGCGCTGATCCAGGACGGGGTGTCGTTCGCCGACCTGGGCCTGGTGGTGGTGGACGAGCAGCACCGGTTCGGGGTGGAGCAGCGGGACGCGCTGCGTTCCCGGGCCGGGGAGGGCACCTCGCCGCACGTGCTGGTCATGACCGCCACCCCGATTCCGCGGACCGTGGCCATGACCGTCTACGGCGATCTGGAGACCTCCGCGCTGCGAGAGCTGCCGCAGGGGCGTTCGCCGATCAGCACCAGCGTGGTTCCGGTCGCGGAGAAGCCCCGGTGGCTGGACCGGGCGTGGGAGCGCGTCCACGAGGAAGTGGCCGCCGGGCACCAGGTGTACGTCGTCTGCCCGCGCATCGGGGACGACGAGCCGGCCAGCGGCCGCCGGAAGAAGAACGCCGCGTCCGAACTGGACGACAGCGCGGTGGGCGCCCCGGAGGAGGAGTCCGGTGGGGAGCGCCGGCCGCCGCTGGCGGTGCTCGAGGTGGCCGAGCAGCTCCGCAGCGGCCCGCTGGCCGGGTTGCGGCTGGGGGTGCTGCACGGTCGGCTGCCCGCCGAGGACAAGGAAGCGGTGATGCGCTCGTTCGCCGCCGGCGAGCTCGACGTGCTGGTGGCCACCACGGTCGTGGAGGTCGGCGTCAACGTGCCCAACGCGACCATGATGGTGATCATGGACGCCGACCGGTTCGGGGTCAGCCAGCTGCACCAGCTGCGCGGTCGGGTCGGCCGGGGCAGCGCGCCCGGGTTGTGCCTGCTGGTCACCGAAGCGGCGGCGGGGACGACCACGCGGGAGCGGTTGGACGCGGTGGCTTCCACCACCGACGGTTTCGAGCTGGCCCGGCTGGATCTGGAGATCCGCCGGGAAGGCGACATCCTCGGGGAGGCCCAGTCGGGCCGCAGGTCCGGTTTGAAGATGCTGTCGCTGCTGCGGGACGAGGACGTGATCGCGCGGGCCAGGGAGGAAGCCGAGCGGCTGGTGGCCGCTGATCCGGAGCTGCGGAAGAACCCCGGCCTGGCCCGGCTGGCGGCCGAGGTGGTCGACGCGGAGCGGGCGGAGTACTTGGAGAAGTTCTGAGAATCCGTTCCTCCCGGAAAGCCGGTTGCCGACTGGTTCGCGATTCCCGGAGAGCGGGAATTCCTTGGTATGGCGTTGCTGACACTTGTCCCGCCGCGGTGCGCCTCCGTCGGGCCCTCCCGCCGGTGCATCGGTTCAGATAATTTTGCACAGGCGGAAGAAATCAAGATTTTCTTTTTCGCAGATCTTGCCTCGGCGGGCTGTTTTGGCAGCTCATGGGCAGGTTGGTTGTTCTGCTCAAAGGACGGATCCTTCGCGGAGTGAAATTTTCGCGGTAATGTTCGGACACCGTCCGACACCTGACCAGGAGGTAGCCGGCATGTTCCGCAAAGTTCTCGTCGCCAACAGGGGCGAGATCGCGATCCGTGCGTTCCGCGCCGCCTACGAACTAGGGGCGGGCACAGTCGCGGTGTTCCCGCACGAAGACCGAAACTCATTGCACCGGCTGAAAGCCGACGAGTCCTACGAGATCGGCGAACCTGGTCATCCCGTCCGGGCCTACCTGTCGGTCGAGGAGATCATCGAAGCCGCCCGCAAGGCGGGCGCCGACGCCATCTACCCGGGCTACGGGTTCCTCTCCGAGAACCCGAAGCTGGCCAAGGCCTGCCAGGAAGCGGGGATCACCTTCGTCGGTCCCAGCAAGGAAATCCTGGAGATGACCGGCAACAAGGCCGCCGCCGTGGCCGCGGCCCGGGAAGCCGGGGTTCCGGTGCTGGACTCCTCGGCTCCGTCGCGGGACATCGACCAGTTGCTGGCCGCCGCCGAGGAGATGGCCTTCCCGGTGTTCGTCAAAGCGGTCGCCGGTGGTGGCGGCCGCGGCATGCGCCGGGTGGACGACCGCGCCGCGCTGCGCGAGGCGCTGGAAGCCGCCATGCGGGAAGCGGAGTCGGCCTTCGGGGATCCGACGGTCTTCTTGGAGCAGGCCGTGGTGAACCCGCGGCACATCGAGGTGCAGGTCCTCGCCGACTCCGCCGGCAACGTGGTGCACCTGTTCGAGCGGGACTGCTCGCTGCAGCGGCGGCACCAGAAGGTGCTGGAGATGGCTCCCGCCCCGAACCTCGACCCGGAGCTGCGGGAACGCATCTGCGCTGACGCGGTGGCGTTCGCCCGCAAGATCGGCTACGTCAACGCGGGCACGGTCGAGTTCCTGGTCGACGAGCGCGGCCGGCACGTGTTCATCGAGATGAACCCGCGCATCCAGGTGGAGCACACGGTGACCGAGGAGATCACCGACGCCGACCTGGTGCAGGCCCAGCTGCGGATCGCCGCCGGGGAAACCTTGGAGGACCTCGGGCTCACCCAGGACCAGATCCGGGTGCGCGGCGCCGCCCTGCAGTGCCGGATCACCACCGAGGACCCGACCAACGGCTTCCGCCCGGACACCGGGATGATCAGCGCGTACCGCTCGCCCGGCGGCGCCGGCATCCGGTTGGACGGTGGCACTTCCTTCGCCGGTACCCACGTCAGCGCGCACTTCGACTCGATGCTGGTGAAGCTGACCTGCCGGGGGCGGGACTTCGCCACCGCGGCCGCCCGGGCCCGGCGCGCGCTCGCCGAGTTCCGCATCCGCGGGGTGGCCACCAACATCCCGTTCCTGCAGGCGGTGATGGACGACCCGGACTTCACCGCGGGGAAGATCACCACCTCGTTCATCGACGAGCGGCCGCACCTGCTGACCGCTCGGCACTCCGCCGACCGCGGCACCCGGTTGCTGACGTACTTGGCCGACGTCACGGTCAACCGGCCCCACGGGGAGCGCCCGGACGTTCCGGACCCGGCCCGCAAGCTGCCCAGCTGCGACCTGTCCGCGGAGCCGCCGGCCGGTTCCAAGCAGAAGCTCACCGAGCTGGGGCCCGAGGGGTTCGCCCGTTGGCTGCGGGAGAACCCGAGCGTCGGGGTCACCGACACCACGTTCCGGGACGCGCACCAGTCGCTGCTGGCCACCCGGGTGCGCACCAAGGACCTGCTGGCCGTCGCCCCGTACGTGGCCCGGATGACGCCGGAGCTGCTCTCCCTGGAGTGCTGGGGCGGTGCGACCTACGACGTCGCGCTGCGCTTCCTGGCCGAGGACCCCTGGGAGCGCCTGGAGCGGCTGCGGGAAGCGGTGCCGAACATCTGCCTGCAGATGCTGCTGCGGGGTCGCAACACCGTCGGGTACACCCCGTACCCGACCGAGGTGACCGAGCACTTCGTCCAGGAGGCGACGGACACCGGAATCGACATCTTCCGGATCTTCGACGCGCTCAACGACGTCGAGCAGATGCGTCCGGCGATCGACGCGGTGCGGGCCACCGGGAAGGCGGTGGCCGAGGTGGCGCTCTGCTACACGGCCGATCTGTCCAACCCGGACGAAAAACTGTACACACTGGACTACTACCTGCGACTGGCTGAGCAGATCGTCGAAGCGGGCGCTCACGTGCTGGCGATCAAGGACATGGCCGGTCTGCTGCGCCCGCCGGCCGCGGTCAAGCTGGTTTCCGCGCTGCGCAAGGAATTCGACCTCCCGGTGCACCTGCACACGCACGACACCCCGGGCGGTCAGCTGGCCACCTACTTGGCGGCGGTCAACTCCGGAGTGGACGCAGTGGACGGTGCTGCGGCTTCCATGGCCGGAACCACTTCGCAGCCCGCGCTCTCCTCGATCGTGGCGGCCACCGACCACACCGAGCGCGCCACCGGGCTGGACCTGCAGGCGGTGTGCGACCTGGAGCCGTACTGGGAAGCGGTGCGCAAGGTGTACAAGCCGTTCGAATCGGGACTGCCCGCGCCGACCGGCCGGGTGTACCACCACGAGATCCCGGGCGGGCAGCTGTCCAACCTGCGCACCCAGGCGGTCGCCCTCGGGCTCGGGGACAAGTTCGAGGAGATCGAGGCCATGTACGCCGCGGCGGACCGGATCCTCGGCCGCCTGGTCAAGGTCACCCCGTCGTCCAAGGTGGTGGGCGACCTGGCCCTGCACCTGGTCGGTGCGGGGGTCTCGCCGGCGGAATTCGAAGCTGACCCGCGCAAGTTCGACATCCCGGACTCGGTGATCGGCTTCCTCCAGGGCGAGCTGGGCGACCCGCCGGGAGGCTGGCCGGAACCGTTCCGCAGCCGGGCGCTGGAAGGGCGCAGCGCCGTGCGCCGGGTGGCCGAGCTCTCCGAAGAGGACCGGAAGGGCTTGCAGGAGGACCGGCGCGGCACCCTCAACCGCCTGCTGTTCCCCAAGCCGACCCAGCAGTTCCTCGAGCACCGCGAAGCCCACGGGGACACCTCGCTGCTGCGCAGCAAGGACTTCTTCTACGGGCTGCGGCCGGGGGAGGAGTACTCGGTGGACCTGGACCCGGGCGTCCGGCTGCTGATCGAACTGGAAGCGATCAGCGAACCGGACGAGCGCGGCATGCGCACGGTGATGGCCGTGCTCAACGGCCAGCTCCGCCCGATCCAGGTGCGGGACCGCTCGGTGGCCAGCGATGTGCCGGCGGCGGAGAAGGCCGACCGCAACAACCCCGGGCACGTGCCGGCTCCGTTCGCCGGTGTGGTCACCCTCGCCGTGTCCGAGGGAGATGTGGTCGAGGCCGGTCAGACCGTGGCCACCATCGAGGCGATGAAGATGGAGGCGGCGATCACCGCGCCGCAGGGCGGCCGGGTCAAGCGGCTGGCGATCAACCAGGTGCAGCAGGTCGAAGGCGGGGACCTGATCCTCGAACTCGGCGACTGACACCGTCGGCACCAGCGCCGCACCCCTCAGCCGGGTGCAGTTTTGGGGGAAACTGCACCCGGCACCGCGGGTGGATATTGCGGTTGAGGGGGCTCAGCGGGCAACCTTCGGCCGGAATGCGGCGTTCTTCCGGTACTCGGGGTACCGGATCTTTCGGGGGTTGTCATGTGGAAGCGTTTGGTGCGCACCGCCAGTGCGGTGCTGCTGCTGGCGGGGCTGTCGGTGGCGGGGGGCACCGCCCTGGCGGAACCGGGCAGCTCGGACGTCCGGGACGTCGACTGGCACAACGCCACTTTCACCGTGCCGTCGGTGGGATCGTGCCCTCAGCAGCAGGTGCGGTTCTCCGACGGAACCGGTTCGTCGGGGGACCACGTGTACCGGTTCACGCCGGACGAGGAGATCGGGTACGCCGACGTCAACGGGGACCGCGTCGAGGACGCCCTGATCCTGCTGGACTGCGGTCCGCAGAACTCGGAGTACACCACCGGCTTGATCGCCATGACCACCGACGAGGACGGCGAGTCGGTGCGCCCGCTGGGCGTCGTGGTGGATCCGCCGACGTGGACCCAGTACCCGTTCGACTTCACCGTCTGGTACGGCGACATCGCGGTCGCGATGGGCGACTACGAGACCGGCCAGACCTGGACCGAGTACTACCGCTGGGCCCCGTCGGCCGGTGCTTTCGTCCGCGTCGACGGCCAGTGACCGGTGTGCCAGGCCGCCTCTCCGCGGAGCTGGCGGCCTGGCACCGCGTCACCTGGTCTTCAGCACGGTGAGCCGCTGCGTGGCCCGGGAGAGGGCGACGTACAGGGCTCGCCGGCCGGTCGGCGATTCGGCGACCAGCTCGTCGGGATCGACCACCACCACCGCGTCGTACTCCATCCCCTTGGCTTCCAAGCTGCCCACCACGCGGATCTGTTCGCTGTCCACTGTGTCCAGCCATTCGCCGACTTCATCGCGGCGGGCCATCGTGGTGATCACGCCGACGGTCCCCTCGGTGGTCCCGGTCAGTTCGGCAGCGGCGGAGCGGACCGCCCGGGGCAGCTCGGACCGGGGGACTTCCCGGACTTCCGGTTCGACCCCGGTGGTGCGCACCGCGACCGGCAGGTCCGCTTCGGGCACCAGATCGCGCACCGAGTCCGCGGCGAAGTTGAAGATCTCCGCCGAGTTCCGGTAGTTGGTGCGGAGCCGGAAGTGCCGGTGCGCCCGGTGCGAACGCAGGATCTCCTGGCGGGCCGCGGTGGCCTCGGTCGGGTCCGGCCACGACGACTGGACCGGGTCGCCGACGATGGTCCAACTGGCGTGCTGGCCGCGGCGACCCACCATGCGCCACTGCATCGGGGAGAGGTCCTGCGCCTCGTCCACCACCACGTGGGCGTACTCGTCGTAGTTGCTCGGGCGCTTCTGCGGTTCTTCCTCGGTGGGCTGGTTCCGCGGTTTCGGCGGTGGCCCGGCCAGCACCCGCAGCTCGTCGATCAGGGCGATGTCGGCCACGGTCCACTCGGTGACGTTGGCCCACGACTTGGCCAGCAGGTCGACCTCCTCGGCGGTGAGGACCTTGCCGGCGGCCTTGGTCAACCGGGCCGGATCGGACAGCCAGCGCAGGATCTGCATCGGGTACAGCGGCGGCCACCACTTCACCAGGAACCGGTGGAACTCGATGCGCTCGCCGATCTCGGTGATCAACTGCTCGCGGTCCGGCTGGAACTCGTCGTCGGCGAGCTGCTGGGCTTGCTGCCAGAGCGCTTCCAGCAGCGCGTCGGCGGCCCGCATCCGGCAGCGGTTCGGCTGCCCGCCCTTGGCGTGCAGGGTGCGGCGGATGCGGCGGAGCTCGTCGGCCTGCAGCTTGAGCACCACGCCGCGGTAGAACAGCTGCAGCTCATCCGGGGCGTCCGGCGGGGGCATCCGCAGCGCTCGCCGGAGCACCTTCACCATCCGTGCCGAGCCCTTGATCTCGGCGGTGCGCGGATCGTCCAGCTTGGCCGTGCTGACCCCGTCGAGCAGCTGGCCGAGGGCGCGGAGCTCGACGTTGTGCTCGCCCATCGACGGCAGCACCCGGGAGATGTAGGACATGAACACCGGCGAGGGGCCGACCACCAGCACCCCGGGGCCGGTGAGCTTGCGGCGCTCCCGGTACAGCAGGTAGGCGGCGCGGTGCAGGGCCACCGCGGTCTTGCCGGTCCCCGGCCCGCCGGTGATCTCCGTCACCCCGTTCTCGGGGGCGCGGATCGCTTCGTCCTGCTCCTTCTGGATCGTGGCGATGATGTTGCGCATCGAGTCGCCGCGAGACCGGCTCAGCGCGGCCATCAGGGCGCCTTCGCCGACCACCCGCATGTCCTCCGGGGCGTTGGCCGGGTCCAGCAGGTCGTCGGAGATGTCGATCACCTGCTGCCGGCTGCAGCGGATCACCCGCCGGCGGACCACCCCGAGCGGGTTCTCCGGCGTCGCCTGGTAGAACGCGGCGGCCATCGGGGCGCGCCAGTCCACCACGAGGTTGTTGAACTGCGCGTCGCGGATACCCAACCGGCCGATGTAGATGACGTCCCCGTTGGCCATGTCGAGCCGGCCGAACACCAAGCCTTCCGACTCGGCGTCGAGGACCTGGAGCGTCCGGTTCGCGTGGTACACCGCCACGTCCCGTTCGAACAGCGCTTCCGGCGTTGCTTCCCGGCCGTGCTCGTAGCTCCTGGCCCGCATCGCCTCGGCTTCCGCGCGCAATTGGCCGAGGCGGGCGTACACCCGGTCCACGTGCCGCTGTTCGACCGCGATTTCAGCCTGCTTGATGGACGGTTCGGACACCTGTTCGCTCTCCCGGTCTGGCGCAATGAGCAGACCAATCAGGGTACGACGTGGGTTCGGAGGGATGCTCACGTCCCGCCGGCGAAGCCGCGTCCGGCTCCGTCGTAGGCTGGTGGGTGAGGGCGCCCGCGGGCGGTGCGCGACGATGGTCGGCGTGACACGCATCGTGGCCGGAAGCGCGGGCGGGCGGCGCATCGAAGTTCCGCCGCGGGGAACTCGCCCCACTTCAGAACGAGTTCGGGAAGCGCTGTTCAGCGCACTGGAAGCGACCACGGACCTCCCCGGTGCTCGCGTGCTGGACCTCTACGGCGGTTCGGGAGCGCTGGGCTTGGAGGCCCTTTCCCGGGGTGCCGCCCACGCCACGTTCGTGGAAGCCGACCGGCGGGCCGCTCAACTGCTGCGCCGGAACGCCGCGGCGCTCGGCTTCTCCGCCGCGCAGGTGCTGCAGGCCAAGGCCGAGGCCGTGCTGGCCGCTCCGCCGGTCGAGCCCTACGACGTCGTCTTCGCAGATCCGCCGTACCGCGTTTCCGACGACCAGCTCGGCCACGTCCTGCGCGCGTTGGCCGCGAACGGGTGGACGGCCCCGGGCAGCGTGATCGTCGTGGAACGGGCGGTGCGCAGCGGGGAAGTGCCCTGGCCGGAACCGCTGAGCGCGCTGCGGTCCAAGAAGTACGGGGACACCGCGCTGCACTGGGCGGTGCACGAGGAGCCCTAGCACAACCGCGCGCGCCGCGCCGGTGAGCCGCGCCACGTCGCCGTGGGGCGGTGAGCGGCCTGGTGCTAACGTGCCCGCCCATGAGGCGTGCCGTGTGTCCAGGCTCTTACGATCCCGTTACCAATGGTCATCTGGACATCGTCGGACGGGCGGCGAAGCTGTTCGACGAGGTCGTCGTCGCGGTGATGATCAACAAGAACAAGAAGGGCCTGTTCACGGTCGAAGAGCGCATGGAGATGCTGCGGGAAGTCACCGAGCAGTGGCCGAACGTGCGCATCGACTCCTGGCACGGGCTGCTGGTGGACTACTGCCGCGAGAACGAGATCGGCGCCATCGTCAAGGGGCTGCGCGCGGTCAGCGACTTCGACTACGAACTGCAGATGGCTCAGATGAACCAGCGGCTGTCCGGGGTGGAAACGCTGTTCATGTCCACCAATCCGCTGTACAGCTTCCTGGCCAGTTCGCTGGTCAAAGAAGTGGCCGCCTACGGCGGTGACGTGTCGAACCTGCTCCCGCCGTCGGTGGAGGAGCGGCTGCGGCAGCGGCTGGCGGACGGCAACGCCTGACACTGCCGCCGGTCGGGTGACATGATGCCCCGGACCGGGTTGTCCGCCGTTTCGCATTCACGCAACTTTCACCAGTCGATCATGCTTTGCCCATAGCGTCTCGGGCATGAAGCGGATCACTGGGAACTTCGTGCAACTGGTGCTGGCCGGGTTGCTGGCGGTCACCGGCCTGTTCACCGGCACCGCGGTGGCGGCGGTGGCGGAGCCGGAGCGGGCGGTGGCGCAGGCCGAGTGCGGCGACACCTCCGGGTTCACCCGGGTCAACCTCTCCGACCTGCCGCCCGAGGCGACGGACACGGTGAACTTGATCCAGCAGGGCGGTCCTTTCCCCTACCCGCAGGACGGGCAGGTCTTCCAGAACCGGGAGGGCATCCTGCCGGACTGCGAGCTCGGCTACTACCGGGAGTACACCGTGGAGACCCCGGGCAGCGATGACCGCGGCGCTCGCCGGTTCGTCGTCGGGGAGGGCGGCGAGTACTTCTACACCGACGACCACTACGAGTCCTTCCGGCTGACCAACATCAACGCCTGACCAGTTCGAGAACTCAGCGACCGGCCGGTGCCCGCGGGCGCCGGCCGGTCCTTTCCCGGACACGCGGAGGTCGCCGTTGCCGGGAGCTGGCCCTGCGGTGCGGCAGACTGGTCCTTGCGGCAAAGATCGTCCGCAGCGGTTTTCTGGCATGCTTGCTACGGCCGGCTGACAGGCAGGGAGATCAACGTGTATCGGGTGTTCGAGGCGCTGGACGAGCTCGTGACGATCGTCGAGGAAGCGCGCGGCGTCCCCATGACGTCGGGCTGCGTGGTGCCCCGGGGGGACGTGCTGGAGCTGCTGGACGACGTTCGGGACGCGATTCCCCAGGAGCTCGACGACGCCCAGGACGTGCTCGACCACCGCGACGAGGTGATCTCCACCGCCGAGGCCCAGGCCGAGCGGATGCGCACGGAGGCCAGGAACGAGGCCGAGCGCACCCTGGCCGAGGCGCGTGCGGAGGCCGAACAGCTGCTGGCCGACGCCCGGGAGCAGGCGGACGACCTGCTGGCCGAGGCGCGCGCGGAAGCCGAGCAGGCGATCACGGCCGGTCGGCGCGAGTACGAGGAGTACATCAGCCGGGCCCAGTCCGAGGCCGACCGGATGGTGCAGGCCGGTCGCGCCGCCTACGAGCAATCGGTCCACGAGGGCAAGGCGGAGCAGGCCCGCCTGGTGTCCGAGACCGAAGTGGTGCAGAACGCCAACGCCGAGGCCAAGCGGATCGTGGAGCAGGCCAGCGAGGAGGCCGAGCAGCGGCGCGGCGAGTGCGACGCGTACGTCGACTCGCGGCTCGCCGAGATCGAGAACCTGCTCACCCGCACGCTGCGCACGGTCAGCCGGGGACGACAGCACTTGCGCACCCCGCTGGGCGTGCCGTTCGACTACGAGGAATGGCAGTCGGACGGCAGCTCGGCGAGCAACTAGTCTGTTGCCGAGACCTGTTTTCGCCGGGTTTTCGCAGTCACGTACCCTGGGATAGCTGACCTCGGGCGATGCGTCGCTCGCCGGTGTCTGCGAAATACCCGAACACCAACCACCGTTAGAACCTGGTATGTCTCAGAACCGTGAAGCAGGCGTGGCGCAGGCCGGGCCCTGGGTGATCGACACCCGTGAACTCGGGCACCGGGCTGGCAGCAGCCACGAGTACCATCGCCGCGCCCCGGCGCCTGCCCAGTTCGGACTGGACATGATCGGGGTGCCGGAAGGCGAGCAGGTCGAGCTCGAACTGCTGGCCGAGTCGGTGGTTGAGGGTGTGCTGATTTCGGGTACCGCATCGGCCGTGTTGGCCGGTGAGTGCGCCCGTTGTCTGGACCCGATCTCGGACGAGATCGAGGTGGAGTTCCGGGAGCTGTTCGCCTACCCGGACAGCGCCACCGACACCAGCACCGATGAGGACGAGGTGTCCCGGGTCGTCGATGATCTGATCGATCTCGAGCCGGTGGTGCGGGATGCGATGCTGCTGTCGCTTCCGTCGGCGCCGCTGTGCTCACCGGACTGTGCCGGGCTCTGTTCCGGGTGCGGTGTCAAGTGGGCCGAACTTCCGCCGGATCACACACATGAGACCATTGATCCTCGCTGGGCCGCGCTGCGTGAGCGGTTCGGCAGGACCGAGGAGGAGAGTTAGTCGTGGCCGTCCCCAAGCGCAAGATGTCCCGGGCCAACACCCGTCACCGTCGTTCGCAGTGGAAGGCGGCGGCGCCGTCGTTGGTGCAGTGCGAGAACCGCTCCTGCCGTCAGCCGAAGCTGCCGCACGTGGCTTGCCCGTCCTGCGGTCAGTACGACGGTCGTCAGGTCGTCCAGCCGGCTTGATCGGCGGTTGAGTAGTGGGGGGAAAGAACTCGCGGAGCTCGAGTTCGCGCAAGACGGACCCGACTCCGTTGCTCAAGGCGCTCGGCGTCGAACTCGACGCCGA
>NZ_AYJW01000079.1 GCF_000497205.1 Saccharopolyspora rectivirgula DSM 43747 | reverse complement strand
GTGCTCGAAGGAGTAGAAACCGCCGATCTGCTTCGACCAGGTGCTTGCGTCCAGCGCTCGAGACGGGAGCGTCGTCCTTCCGCGGCCGGTTCACCCAGGAATCGAAGGCCAGCAGTGCCAGCGCTGAGACTCCGAACAGGACCGCGAGCACCGGGATGCCGGTGATCAGCGAGAAAACGGTGAGAACAAGCAGCGGTACGACTGGTAACCAGCAGAACGGATCGATCCGTCCTATGATCCCGGTGCGCTCGGCCCGGTCCACGTCAGATGCCATCACGACACTCGCTTCCACTCGTCGCCCTTGCCCCGTCCCGGAAAGCCCCGGTGCGGCTCGGCCCGGCGCTGATGATACGGACGCCACGGCAAGCTGCTGAAGCAGCCTCGCTCGCCGCCGGACCTCGTTGCACCGGTAGGTTTTTCCGTTGCTCTCCGTCCGGGCGCGACCGCTTCGAAGCGGTGCCGCGCCGTCAGGTTCGGGCTTCCCGGCGGAGCTGAAGTCGGAAACCTCCTTCGCTTCCCGCGCAACCGGAGCGGCCGGACCACCACTTCGCGACGGGACGGCGCCATCCGCAGACCGGAAGTCCGCGGGACTCCGCCCCCAGCAGTCCTACCCCGCGAGCACCGGCTTCGGTGCGGTGCGAGTCGAGCGAACCACTGCGCTGGGGATGTGAACGCCGAGACCTGGGAAATCGTTCGAGCGCGGCGAAATCTCCGCGGGAGGTCAGGTGGAAGAAACGTTCACCCTCATACGAGGACATTAACCCTTTCAGACTAGTAGCACTACATCTCTCTGCACACGAAGGCATGTCCAAGATCACTTGAAAGGGCCTAGTGAATCAAGATCAAGAGTAATATCGTTACCCACCGTAATTCAGGAGTCGCTGGTCTAGGCCGGTACAGCATTAAACTGATCGGGGTTGTTCATGCGCGTTGCCGGTGGCACGCTCGGTGAATTCACTACCAGTCAACTGCGTGACCTGTGCGAAGTTGTCGGTATCGAGGACCGGCATCCGGTCCGGCTGCTGGAGCAGCTGCTCAGCACCGCGGCGAGCCGTCCACTGACCGAACCGCCGTTGTGGCCATCCGATGTGGCTGACGATGCAACACCAATCGAATTCTCCGTACAGTTCGACGACAACGGACAGCGGCACCTCCGCATCCTGGCCGAAACCATCGCTGCGCAGCCCAGCGCCAGCGCCAATCTGCAAGCTGCGCAAGAGTTCTTGGACAACGTGTCGCGGGAATACGACCTAGCGCTGGACCGACTCCGCTCGGTCCAGGAGCTCTTCCTCGCCGAAGAACCGCAGGGGAAGTTCGCCTGGTGGTATTCCTTCATTTTCAGCCCGGGCAAAGAACCCAAGTTCAAGGTGTACTTCAACCCGGAAGTGCACGGCCCGGAACGTTCCAGGGAAATCGTCGCTGACTCGCTCGACCGCCTCGGCCTGCACGAGGCGTACCAGACCGTGGAGAAGTACGCGCTGCAGCGCGGCGACAAGGACCACTTCGCCTTCTTCGCCGTGGACCTGGACCACAGCCCGCAATCCCGGGTCAAGATCTACGTGGCCCAGGAAGAAGCCAGCGCCGCCGTCGCCGAACGAGCTGCTGCCGCGGTCCCCGGGATCGACCCCGGGCAAGCCGGGAAGTTCTGTTCGCTGCTGGGCGGCGACACCGAGATCTTCGCCGGTCGACCACTCGTTTCCAGCTACTCCTTCGTCGAAGGGGACACCTCGACCCCCAGCAACTACAGCGTTTACGTTCCCATTCGGGACTACGTCCCCCATGACGGAGTGGCCCGGGAACGGGTGCTGGACACCCTTCCGCAGTTCGGCGTCGAACCCACCGGGTTGGACGAGATGATCGCCGCTGTGCGCAACCGACCGCTGGAGGCGAATTCCGGGATCATCGCGCACGTTTCACTGCGGATGAGCGCCAGCACCATCGGAAGCACCGTCTACTTGTCCTCGGAAGCGTACGGAGGAACTCCGCGGTGACTTCAAGCCCGCTGGTGATGACCTTTCACCAGCGGGCTCCTTTGTGCTCATCGGTGAGCGCAGGAAATTCGAGGGAGAAACGCCAAATGCCTTACCTGAGGCCATTCGTTGCCGCCGTTGTGCGCCCCATCCCGATCACCACGCGGGAGCAGCGGATCCAAGAACTGGACCGGGCCGGGCACAATCCTTTCAACATCCCCGCCGACATGGTCAGCCTCGACCTGCTGTCGGACTCCGGGACGGGGGCCGTCTCGATCGACCAGCAGGCTTGGGCGCAACGGGCCGACGAGCGCTATGCCGGAGCGGAATCGTTCTACCGGTTCCGGGAAGCGGTGCGCGACATCGTCCCCTACCGGCACATCCTTCCCGTCCACCAAGGACGAGCTGCGGAGCGGGTGCTGTTCTCCGCTCTGCTCGGACCGGGCAAGATCAGCATCAGCAATACCCATTTCGACACGACTCGGGCCAATGTGGAACGGCTCGGTGCGCAAGCCCTCGACCTCCCCTGCCCGGAAGCCAGCGATCTCGACAGCGAAGAACCGTTCAAGGGGAACATCGACCTGGAGGCGTTGAAGAACGTCCTCTCCGGACCGGATGGGCACCGGGTCGGACAGATCCTGCTCACCATCACCAACAACGGCGGCGGTGGCCAACCGGTCTCGATCGCCAACATCGAAGCGGCCAGTGCCATCGCCCGGTCCCACGGCGTTCCGCTGATCCTGGACGCCGCGCGGTTCGCCGAGAACGCCTGGCTCGTCACCCGCCGAGAACCCGGTTACCAGGACTGGACGCCGCGGGACGTCGCTCGGCGAGCTTTCGAACTGGCCGACGGTGCGATAGCCAGTCTGAAGAAGGACGGGCTCTCCCCCGAAGGCGCGTTCATCGGGGTGCACGACTCCGAACTCGCAGACCGGTGCGAGGTCGACGTCATCGCCACCGAAGGGTTCCGGACTTACGGCGGGCTGACCGGGCACACCCTGGAAATCCTGGCCCAGGGTCTGCGCGAAGTGCTGGACCCGCACTACCTGGCCGACCGCGAGCGGGAAGCGTCCTTCCTGGCCGAGTGCGCGCGCAACGCCGGGGTGAGCACTGTGCAGCCCGCCGGCCTGCACGGGATCTACCTCAACGCCGGGCGGTTGCTGCCGCACCTGGGGCCCGAGCAGTTCCCCGGGCACGCACTGGCCTGCGCGCTGTACCGGGAAGGCGGCATCCGCTGCTCGGAACTCGGCTCGCTGTACCTGGGGGAGTTGAACGAGCACAACCAGCTGGTCAAGCCCGCTCCGTTCGAGTTGGTCCGGCTCGCCCTCCCGCGCCGGGTGTACGACCACAGCCACTGGGAGTACGTGGGTGAGGTCCTGGCCGAGATCGCCAAGGACCCGGAGCAGGTGCCCGGTTACCGGATCACGCACGCTCCCAAGGTGCTGCGGCACTTCCGCTGCCGCACCGAGCCGGTGACGCTCTGACGATCCACAACGAAAACGAAGCCGGGCTGCGCGCGCAGCCCGGCTTCGTCGTTCCAGCTCAACTGACTTCGGCTGGAGCTGGAATCCGATCTATGGCGTGCCGAACCAAGGTCAACAAGGAGTTCTTGGCCGATTCGCGCTCCCGGGCATCGCACAGCACAACCGGGATCTCCGGCGAGATGACCAGCGCTTCTCTGACCTCTTCCGGCTCGTACCGGTAGGCGTCGTCGAAGCAGTTGACCGCCACGATGAACGGGATACCGCGTCGTTCGAAGAAGTCGACGGAGGCGAAGCCGTCCTCTAGCTTGCGCGTGTCCACCAGCACCACGGCACCGACAGCACCGAGCGCCAGGTCGTTCCACAGCGGCCAGAACCGGTTCTGCCCCGGCGCCCCGAACAAGTACAGCACGATCTCGTCGGAGATCGTGATGCGACCGAAGTCCAGGGCGACCGTTGTCGTTTCCTTGCGCTCCAGGCCGCTGAGGTCGTCCACGCCCTCGCTGGCGACGGTCATCTCTTCCTCGGTGGTCAGCGGCGGAATTTCACTGACCGCACCGACGAAAGTCGTTTTCCCGACGCCGAAGCCGCCCGCCACGACCAGCTTCACCGGAATAGGCGCAGCGTTGTCCTTTCCCGGGGCGCGGGTTCCGGGATGGCTAGAGTCTGCAAAGCCCACGGTATACCTGCTCCAAGATGTCTCGGCTGACTTCTCTACGAGGCGAGCGCACGAAGATCGCGCCATGTTCGAGCAGGTCGCCGCAAAGCACCCGGATCACACCCGAGGGTTGGGCCATCATCGCGGAGAGCTCCGCGATGGACACCGGCCGGTAGCACGTGTCCAATATGCGCTTGTGTTCCGGGGTGAGCTCGAGCCGCGGCGTTTCCGGCCGGGGCTCGACGGTGACGACCTGCGTGGCCTGATCGAGCCGCGTGCGATTGCTTGGGGTTCGGCCACGCGTGATCGTGTAGGGCCGGACTATAGGTCCCGCTTCCTCGTCATACCACGCCTCGTCCATGGTCAGGTCCTTTCTGCTACAGCACCGTGCAGGTCGCGCGGAGCGGCAGTCAGGAAGTTCCCAACCCGGGTGACCAGTCGTCCCATCTCGTAAGCGACGAGCTCGATGTCCGCCTCTGGAGCGGTCAGCACTGACAGGCAGGCACCGCTGCCCGCGGCTGAAACGAACAGGAAGCCGCGTTCCATCTCGACGTGGGTCTGGGCCACCGCGCCGCGGTCGAAGTCCTTGCTCACCCCTTTGCCGATGCTGCGCAGACTCGAGGACGCGGCCGCCAGCTTGTCAGCCGAGTCGCGGTCGAGTCCGGCCGAGCTGGCGATGACCAGGCCGTCGTTGGACAGCACGATGGCGTGGTCGACGCCGTGCACGCCGGAAACGAAATCGTCCAATAGCCAACTCAGTTTCGATGCTGTTTCAGTCATGCCCACCTCACTTCTCGTCTGTTCTCAGGAGCGGTCCTCCGGACGGTTCTCGAAACCGCCCTTGAAGGCGCGCCGGAAGCTCGCCAACCGGCTCGGGGACGCGACGATGGACTGCTCCTCGGGATCGGGTTCTTCGCGCAGTCCCTCCGCAAGGTGTGTTTGCGGAACTCGCTTCGGCAGCGGTGGCCGTTTCGGGGACGACGCCTGGCTGTCCTCGCCCGACTGCTGAGACGCTTCCTGCCGCTGCTCGGGTTGCGGTGGTTGCGGTCTCTCGGGTTCGGAAGCCGCGGGTTCTACCGGCGGCTCGGCCGGCGGCCAGACCGTTTCCCGGGCCTTGGTCGCTGTGGTGTCGTCGGTGCTCGGCTTGGGGACGGAGGCGACGCTGAGGACTTGGCCGCTCCAGCCGTGCTCCCGCTGCCTCGGCATCGCCGGCACCGGCTCCGGCTCGGGCTGGTCCTGCTCGGGTTCCGGGTTCTCCAGGATGCGGTCGGGGAGGAGCACCGTGGCCCGGGTGCCGCCATAAGCGGAGACGCCGAACTCGACGTGGACGTCGCGGCGTTCTGCCAGCCGAGCGGCGGTGAACAGACCGAGCTGCTCGGCCTTGTTGTTCTCCAGCACCAGCCGGTCGAACTCCGGTGGATCGGACATCATCCGGTTCGCCCGGGCACGGTCTTCTTCGCTCATGCCCAGCCCTTGGTCGGCGATGTCGATCGCGACTCCCCGGGCCACTTCGGTGGCGTCCACGTGCACCTGGGTGTGCGGCGGGGAGAAAGCCGTGGCGTTGTCGATCAGTTCGGAGATGAGGTGGATCGTGTCACCGACAGCGGCACCGGAGACCGCGATGTCCGGCACGTGGCCGAGAACCACCCTGGAGTACTGGTCGATCTCGGAAATCGCCGACCGCAGCACGTCCATCAGCGGAACCGGCTTGCTCCACCTGCGGCCCGGCTGCTGGTCACCCAGCACCAGCAGGTTCTCCACCGTCCGCCGTGCCCGGGTGGTGGAGTTGTCCAGCTCGTAGAGCCGGGCCAACTGGCCGGAGTTCTCCTCGTTGCGCTCCAGGACGTCGATCGTGCCGTGCATCTGGCGCAGCAGTCGCTGGATGCGGCGCGCCATGCCGACGAACACCACTCGGGCGCCCTGCCGGGCACGGCTCTCCCCGACCGCGGCCTCCACGGCCTCCTGCTGGAAGGTGCGGATAGCGTGCGCCACCTGGCCGATCTCGTCGTTTCCGTAGTGCTGGAGGCTGGAAGTCTCCTGCTCGACGTCGACGTGCTTGCCTTCGCGGATCCGGTTGACCAGTTCCGGCAATCGCCGCGCCATCTCCAGCGACACGTTGCGCAGCCCCCGCAGACGGGTGAGCAGCGCCTCGTCCACGACGCTGCGGTAGAGGCGGCTGGTGAAGAAGAACGAGACACCGGCGAGGGCCAGGGTGAGCAGGCTTCCCCACAGCACCGTCCACATCGTCTGGCTGCCGCTCTCCACGGTCTGCGCCGACACCAGGTCGGCCTGGTGCCGGACCAGCTGCGCCAACTTCTCCTGGACCTCGTTGGCGTTCTGCCGCCACTGGGCGGGGTCGACCGGCGGATTGCCCTGGTTCCACACGCCGTGGGCCAGGATGGCGTCTTCAGCCGCGCGAACCTGCTTCCATTCAGCAGAATCGGTCAGCTGCCGGTAAGCCTGGCGGACTTCCGGGACCACGTGGCTGGAGCTGTTCTGCAGTTCCAGCCGGTAGGCGCCGATGTAGTTGACCAACTCCCGGTACCGCTCGGCGTCCACCTGACCGGAGTTGAGCGCCGCGTTGACGATCGCCGCCTCGCGTGCGAACAGGTCCGAGGCGCGGAACAACGAGGTCGCGGCCAAGGCGCCCTGCATGGAGTCGGTGTCCCGGACGACGCGCGCCTGGGTGTCGAACAGGACGGTAGCGGCGTCGAACAGACCGTTGTAGTAGGTGCCGACTTCGGTCGGCGAGACGCTGCGGGAAGCGATCCGGGACCGCATCTCCGGCAGCTCGTCGAAGTAGTTGCTCAGCCTGTCCAGCGGCCTGCGAACTTCGTCCGGAGCCGAGCGCAGCACTGAATCGATGACGTCTTCCAGCTGGTCCAGGGACTGGTCGGTGCGGTTCTGCTGGACATCGAGCTCCGGAGTTCCAGCCAGCCCGCGGCTGACCGCGTCCATGCTGAGCTGGCGCTCCCGCTGAACGGCCTCCAGCGCGGACACGGCGGGCAGCGAAACCTCACGCACCGTGACGGCGATCTGCCGCGTGTAGACGGCGTCGAAGGCGAACACCGAGCAGCTGATCGCCCAGATGATGAGCACGACAATCCACGGAATGGCGACTGTCCACGTCAGCCGCGATTTGATCGAGGCGTCTTCTGCCTTTTCGCGGTATTTCCGTCTCAGAGGCCGTAAACCTGGGGAAGACTTCTCCTGGGTCGTCACTTCCACGCACTTTCCATCGTTCGTCCAAGCTCCGTCGTGGAGCACAAGACCATCTGCAGACGCATGCCGGAGCACACCTATGGACAGGCAGAAGCAATGAGGCCATCACGCCAGCCGCTAGCAGCCCGGGGAACGCCGTCCAGCGCGGCTCTCATCCGGCAGGTCCTCGATCCGAGTGATGCTGGAAGGTCTCCTTTCCACTACCCGACACCGGTGAGTTCGCACTCCCGCCTGCCACTCTTCCGTGGCCCCCGTGATGCGACGCACTGTAGCGGATGATGATCACCCGTTCGAGGGTGGCGTCGGGTTTCTCGCTGGGCAGCACGCGAACAACCGGAATCCTCGAGTTTCCCAGCGGAGTTTTCCCACAATGACGGGCGTCGACCGGGATTGGCAACTAACATCGGTCGGTTGCGCTGAACAGCACGTCCCGCTGGTGACCGCCCCGCACCACGCCCCACCCGCCGGATGTCGAGCGCGGCGGTCCAGGTCGACAACGCCTCGGCCACCAAAAAACCGGCTGGTGCCGGTCTCGCCGACACCAGCCGGTACCGCAACTCGCCCCCGCGTTCGATGTTTTCTCGATCACTGCCGGGCAACCGAACTGCCCGGTGCGGTCAACGGTGCGCAGGATCACGCGAAGCGATCGCGCAACTCCATCTCGAGCACCTCCAGCGAGCGACCGCGGGTCTCCGGCACCGCGCGGGCGACGAAGGTGATGGCCGCGAGCCCGACGACGGCGAAGACGAAGAACGTGTTGGCCACCGTGATCGCGTCGACCAGCACCGGGAACGACAACGCCACGAGGAAGTTCGTCAGCCACAGCGCCAGGACCGCGGCTCCCATCGCGAAACCGCGAATGCGCAGCGGGAAGATCTCCGAGAGCATCAACCAGGTGACCGGCGACACCGCTCCCTGCTGGAACGCCAGGAAAACCACCATCAGGGTCAAGATCACAAAAGCCCGGGCGGTCCCTTCCGGTAACACGAACGAGAACAGACCGATCAACACCAGGGAGGACGTCGTACCCACCAGGCCGGTCAGCAGCATCGGCCGGCGGTTGACCTTGCCCAGCAGGTAGATGCCCACGAACGTAGCGAGGACCGAGATGACGCCGTTGGCGATCTGCGCGGTGAGCGCACCGTCCCGGGAGAACCCGGCTCCGGAGAGGATCTGGGAACCGTAGTACATGATCGAGTTGACGCCGGTGATCTGCTGGACGACCGCGATGCCGAACCCGACGAACACCAGGCGCCGTATCCACGGGGTGGCGAGATCGGCGAAACCGCCGCTGCGTTCCTTCCGCTGGTTCTCGGCCAGCTGCTTGACCTCGGCCAGCTCCCGTTCCGCCCGCTCCGGAGGTCGCAGCTGGCGCAGCACGCCGAGCGCTTCCCCGAACCGCCTCTTGAGCGCCAGCCAGCGCGGGCTCTCCGGCATGGCGATCATGCCCAGCCCCAGCACGATCGCCGGCAGCACGGCGACCACCAGCATCCAACGCCAGACACCGAGCGAGTCCCCCCACAGATGAGCGATCAGCGCGTTGACGACGTAAGCGATCAACTGTCCACTGACGATCATCAACTCGTTCTGCGTCACCAAGCGCCCGCGGCGCTCAGCCGGGGAGACCTCGGCCAGGTAGGCCGGCACGATGACCGAAGCGCCACCCACCGCTGTGCCGAGCAGGAAGCGCGCGGCGACCATCACCGCGGTGTTCGGCGCGAACGTGCACGCCAACGTTCCGACCAGGAAGACCACCGAGAGCACCAGCAGCGTGCGGCGACGCCCGTAGCGGTCGGAGAACCTCCCGCTGTAGAAGGCGCCTCCTGCCGCACCGAGCAGCAGCGAACTGGTCACCAACCCCTCGGTGAAGGGCGTGAGACCGAGGTCGTGCTGCATGTACGGCAGGGCACCGTTGATGACCCCGGTGTCGTAGCCGAACAGCAGGCCACCGAAGGTGGCGATGAGCATGGTCAGCCAGAGTCGGCGGACGTGCGACCCGCTGCTCCTCGGCTGGACCTGCTCCACGGCGGATCTTCCACCAACCTCCGACATTCGCACCCCTTCCGGTGGCAGCGCCGACCTGTTACTCGGAGCACCAGCGCGCATGAACGACTTTCCCTCCCGTACGAACAACCTGATGCCGCAGCAAGCGGCTCGCGCTAGCGAAGTGAATCCGCCCACACCAGTAACGGGAAAAGCCGTTGCCGGCCGCTTCCAGTAATAGCACCAGATTCCCCGGAGATCACCTGTGCGATGCATCTCCGCGGATTCTCAGCACCGGCCCCGTGCCATTTCCCACATCTCCGCCGTTCGCGGAAAGGCGCTCCGAAACCGGAGGATCCGGCTCAAGCCCAAACTTTCGCCAGTGATCCACAGCACATTCGACGGGGAAAGCCGGTCGAGAACGAACTCCGGATCTCAGCGCCCCGATTCACCACGAGATTCCGCCGCCCTTCACCGCGCGGAATTCGAGCACGACTGCGACGCGGGAATTCCAATGCGCCAGGAATCGCAATTCCCTCCCAGCGGAACACCGCAATTCAACGGCACCGGAAAACGCGGAGCAACCACTTCAGCTTTCCGGTGTTTCCGGTGGGGCGTTCCGACCGCTGCGGAGCAGCCGGCTCCCCCGCGGCCGCGGAGCGGTCCCGACCAGCGCGCCACTGGGCCACCACCTCATCGGGATCAACAGTGCTCAGCGGAATGCGCGGACCGGACGGAGCGCGGAGCCACGCCACGACCCTCCTGTTGAGCTCGCCCACCACGTCCCGCACCGCCTGTTCGCTGCCCAAGTCCTGGACCTGGCTCGGCAAGCGCTCGATTTCCTTTCGCAACTGGAGGGGAGTCGGCAGCAGTGCTTCTGCGGACAGGCCCTCCCGCTCGACGTAGCTCCTGATCCACCACAGCTCGTCGTTCGGGTCGTGCTTGGGCAGCGGCTTGCCCGCCCCCGGGAGGTCGTCGAACTCGCCCCGCTCGGCGGCTTCCCGGATCTGGCGGTCTATCCAGGACTCGAACGTCAGGTCGGGAGGCTTCCGTTCCGTCATCGCCGCACCTCGTGTCACCCTCCGTGCGCCTCCAGCATACCGGCGCTCCCCGCGGTGAACACGCACGGTGACCACCGTGCTCAGAGCTCGGGGCGGCCTCACCCGGTCCACCGCCCGGCTGATCGGGACAGCGCCGCTCCTCCGGCGTTCCGGCTCGAGCGCCTGCCCCAGGTCCTCAAAGGACTTCGAAAGTGCTGTCGGCAATTGCGTGTCCAGCGGAGTGTTTGTGTCCGACACAAGTGGGTAAACGTTGGCGTAGCGAGCCTGAGAACCACATATGCGAGGTACTTCAGCGATGACCGCGATCAACCGCCTGCCCAAGCCAGTTGCTGAAACCTGGCAATGGCAAATGAAAGCCGCCTGCCGGCACATGAGCACTCAGCGTTTCTTCCACCCGGAGAACGAGCGGGGCAACGCACGAGCGCGCAGGGAGCAGAGGGCCAAGGAGATCTGCGCCCGCTGTCCGGTCATCGAGCAATGCCGGGAATACGCCCTGCAGGCCGACGAGCCCTACGGAATATGGGGCGGCCTTGGCGAACGGGAACGCTGGGAGATCATCGCGCAGCGCCGGGGGAACCGCAAGTACACCACTCGCCGGGCGAGCTGAGCCGCTCACCCCGCGCCCCACTGCGGGAGCGCTGACCGCAGCCGGCACCGATCCGCCTCCGTACCGCTACCGCGGGAACAGCGCGAGTGCGTGCCGACCACAGCCGCGCAAGACTGTGGCAATGAACAACCGAGTGCGGAGAAGAATTCGCGTCGCAGGAATTGTGCAGGGGGTCGGCTTCCGCCCGTTCACCTACTCGATCGCGACCGAACTCGGCCTGGGCGGGCACGTCAGCAACGACGCGCGTGGCGTCCTCATCGAAGCCGAAGGCGCCCCTGAGCGCATCGACCGATTCCTCACCGCACTGCGCGAGCAAGCTCCGCCCCTGGCGGTGATCGACCAGATCGACGTCGAGCCGCTCGAACCCCGGGGCGAATTCCACTTCCACGTCGCCGACAGCACTGCCGACGGCCCCCGAGCGGTTCTGGTCGCAGCGGACAGCGCGACCTGTTCGGACTGCTTGCGAGAACTCTCCGACCCGGCCGACAGGCGATTCGCCTACCCCCTGATCAACTGCACCAATTGCGGTCCCCGGTTCACCATCACCCGCGACGTGCCCTACGACCGCGAGCACACCACCATGGCCGGGTTCCCGCTGTGCGCCCACTGCCACCGGGAGTACCACGACCCGACCAACCGGCGGTTCCACGCCCAACCGGTGTGCTGCCCGGAATGCGGTCCCCGACTGCGGTTCACCGACGGGGCCGGGACACCGGTGGACGGCGACCCGGTGGAACTGGCCGCCGCGGCGCTGCGCCGCGGCGAGGTCCTGGCCGTCAAAGGGCTCGGGGGCTACCACCTCGCGGTGGACGCCACCAGCGAAGACGCCACCGGGGCGCTGCGCAAGCGCAAGCACCGCGCGGACAAACCGTTCGCGGTGATGGTGGCCGACCTCCACCAAGCCGCCGAATTGTGCCAGCTCGACCCCGCGGAGGAAGCCCTGCTCAGCTCCCGAGCTCGACCGATCGTGCTGCTGCGGCGGCGACCGCGCACCGACATCGCCCCCGCCGTGGCCCCCGGCAACCGGCGGCTGGGGATCATGCTGCCCTACACCCCGCTGCACCACCTGCTGCTGCGGAAGTTCCCCCAGCCGATCGTGCTGACCAGCGGGAACGTCTCCGACGAGCCGATCGCCCACCTGGACCAGGACGCCCTCGACAGGTTGTCGGGCATCGCCGACGCCTTCCTGACGCACGACCGGCCGATCCACATCCGCACCGACGACTCCGTGGTCCGGGTCTTCCGCGGCAAGCCGCAGTTCCTCCGCCGATCGCGCGGGTACGTCCCGGAACCGGTGCGGGTGCCCTGGACGTTCCCGGAGCCGGTCCTGGCCTGCGGTGCCGAGCTGAAGAACACCTTCGCCATCGGCAAAGGCCACGAGGTCTTCCTCTCCCACCACATCGGGGACCTCGAGGACTACCAGACCTACCAGTCCTACACCGAAGGGATCGCGCACTTCCGCCAGCTGTTCGGCATCGATCCAGCCGTCGTCGCCCACGACCTGCACCCGGAGTACCTGTCCACCAAGTACGCCGGTGAACTCGCCGACATCAGGCTGATCGGCGTCCAACACCACCACGCGCACATCGCTTCCTGCCTGGCCGACAACGAGGTGGACGGGCCGGTGCTCGGGATCGCGTTCGACGGGTTGGGGCTCGGTGCGGACGGGACCATTTGGGGCGGCGAGTTCTTGCTGGCCGACCTGGCCGACTACCGCCGGCTGGCGCACTTGGAGCCGGTCCCGCTGCCGGGAGGCACCACGGCCATCCGCCAGCCCTGGCGAATGGCCGTGGCCTACCTGGCGCAAGCAGGTGAACTCGCCGCAGAGCTCCCGGTGCTGCGCCGCAACCCGAGTTGGCGGCACGTGGCGGCGTTGCTCGAACAGCGCCCCCATTCCCCGCTCACCTCCAGCGCCGGCCGCTTGTTCGACGCCGTGGCCGCGCTCGTCGGTGTCCGGGACGCGGTCTCCTACGAGGGGCAGGCCGCGATCGAGCTCGAGCAACTCGCCGATCCCGCGGAGCACGGCAGCTACCCCGTGACCGTGACCGGCGGCCCGGTGCGCCAGCTGCGCGGTTGCGAGTTGATCAGCGCCGCGCTGGCCGATCTGCGCTCCGGAGTTCCGGTGCCGGTGATCTCCGCGCGTTTCCACAACGGGCTGGCCGCCGCGATCACCCGCACCTGCCGGTTGTTGCGGAACAGCACCGGGATCACCACGGTGGCCCTCTCCGGCGGCGTGTTCCAGAACTCCCTGCTGCAGCAGCGGACCACCGAATCACTGGAGGACCACGGCTTCCGAGTGCTGGTCCACTCCCGGGTGCCGGCCAACGACGGGGGGATCAGCCTCGGGCAAGCCGTCGTCGCCGCCGCGCAGCTCGCCGGCTAGCCAGCGGCCACCGGCAGCTGCGCTTCCAGCCAGCAGTACCACTGGTCGAGTCCGCTTCCCCGCAGCGCCGACACCGGCAGCACCCGCACCTGCGGATTGATCCGCCGGGCGTTCTCCTCGAACCGGCGCACGTCGAACGCCAAGTGCGGCAGCAGGTCGGTCTTGTTCAGCAGCACCACGTCCGCCGCGCGGAACATGTGCGGGTACTTCAACGGCTTGTCCTCGCCCTCGGGCACCGAGGCGATGACCACCCCGGCCTGCTCACCGAGGTCGAACAGCGCCGGGCACACCAGGTTCCCGACGTTCTCCACGAACACCACCGAACCGGCGGGTGGCTGCAGTTCCTCCAAACCGCGGCGCACCATGGCCGCGTCGAGGTGGCAGCCGGTGCCGGTGTTGAGCTGCACGGCGGAACACCCCGCCGCGCGCAGCCTGGCAGCGTCGAAATCCGTCTCCTGGTCCCCTTCGACAACGCCGACCGCGGCACCGGTGAAGTCGCGCAGGGTCCGCTCCAGCAGCGTCGTCTTGCCCGCCCCCGGAGAGCTCATCAGGTTGATGGCGACCACTCCGCGTTCCCGCAGCCAGGCCCGATTGCTCTCGGCCAGCTCGTCGTTCTTGGCCAGCACCCGTTGCTCGAGCGGGACCACCCGGGGCGCGCTGGACTGCTCGGTGTTCTCCGAGCAACCGCAGGTACCGCACATCCTCACACCACCTCCACGGCTTTGATCCGCAGCTCCTGCCCGGAGAGCACAGCCACATCGGCGCTTCCGCAGGAACACAGGACGATGAAGTCGTCGATCTCGAATTCCGCGCCGCAGCTGCGGCAGCGCCCTCGCCCGCTCGGTTCCGTGATCTCCAGGTCGGCTCCTTGCAACCGGGAGTCCGCGGCGACGATTTCGAAGCAGAACCGCACGGCATCCGGCACCACTCCGGAGAGCTTTCCGATTTCCAGGTGGACTCCCTTGATCTCGCCGTCGGGCACCGCGTGCAGCACCGCGTCCACAATGCTCTGGGTAACGCTCAGCTCGTGCATCAGCAGATTCGCGGCAACGGGTCGCCGACGAGGACGTCAACGATGCGCGTTCCCCCGAAAGCGGTTTGCGCCAGGACCATTCCCGGCGGCTCGGTGGTTATCCGCCCGATGATCGCCGCCTGCTCCCCCAGTGGGTGGGAGCGCAGCGCAGCCAGCGCTGCATCAGCTTGCGCGCCGTCGACGACGGCTACAGCGCGGCCCTCGCAGGCCACGTACAGCGGGTCTATGCCCAGCAGTTCAGCGGCCCCGCGGACCTCGGTGCGCACCGGAACGGCCTGCTCGTCGAGCAGCACTGAGACTCCGGCGGCCCGGGCCAGCTCGTTGAGCACGGTGGCCACCCCTCCGCGGGTCGGGTCCCGCAGCACCCGGACGCCGGGAACTGCCCGCAGCAGCCCGTCCACCAGCTCGTGCAGCGCCGCGGTGTCCGACACCACGTCGGAATCGATGTCCAGCTCACCTCGGGCGAGCATCACGGTGATCCCGTGGTCGCCCACCGGCCCGGAGACCAGCACGGCGTCTCCCGGCCGGATGCTCCCTGCCCCGAGTTGGTGTTCGGTTTGCCGCACTCCGATCCCGGCGGTGTTGATGTAGCATCCGTCGGCCTTGCCCCGCTGGACCACCTTGGTGTCCCCGGTGACCACTTGCACCCCGGCCCGGCAGGCAGCATCGGCCATCGAGTCGACCACCCGGGTCAGTTCGGCCACCGGGAAGCCCTCTTCGATGATGAAACCGGCGGACAGGAAGAGCGGTTTGGCCCCGCTGACGGCCAGGTCGTTGACGGTTCCGTTGACCGCCAGTTCACCGATGTTCCCGCCGGGGAAGAACAGCGGGGAGACCACGAAGGAGTCCGTGGTGAAAGCGATCCGCGACTGCCCCACGGCGAGCTCGGCGGCGTCGTCCAGCTTCTCCAGCAGTTCGTTCCGGAAGCTGTCCACGAACACCGCGTCCACCAGCGTCTGGGTGGCTTTCCCTCCGGAACCGTGCGCAAGCGTGATCAGGTCTTCCTTCACCTTCGGCTTGCGCCGACGCGCTCTCTCGATGCGGTCGAGCACTTGCTGCTCCCGGGGGTCCATACCGGCCGCAGCACTGCTCCCGGCCACTTCGCGGGAGGTCAT
>NZ_AYJW01000078.1 GCF_000497205.1 Saccharopolyspora rectivirgula DSM 43747 | reverse complement strand
TCGGCCACCGCCGCCGCGCCCAGGTAGGTGCTGCCCAGCACCGCCAACCCGGTGCACAGGACGATGACCGCGCTGGCCACGCCCGCGCCGGAAGCCGCGCGGCGGGCGCGGCCGGCGAGTTCCCGGTCGGCCGCGGCCAGCCGGTCCCGGTGCGCGCGGTGCGCCCCGAACGCCAGCAGTTCGGCCGCGCCGTCCAGCAGGGCGAACACGTCCGCGGCGACCCGCCGGCGTCCTTCGGCCACCGCGGCGGTGGCCCGCCGCTCGGCGACCACCGCGGCCAGCGGGCTGAGCAGGCCGGCCGCCACCAACGCTGCGGCCAGCACCAGCCCGGCCTCCGGGAGCACCGCGGTCTGCACGACGATCGCGGCGAGCACCACCACCGCCGCCACGACCGGCGGGAACAGCACCCGGGGCACCAGGTCCCGGATGGCGTCCACGTCATCGACCAGCCGGGCGATCCCCTCGCCCCGGCGCAGCCCGGCGGCGCGCACCGGCCCCAGCCGCAGCAGGGCGTTCCACAGCCGGCCGCGCAGCGCGGTGGAGTTCCGGAAGGCGGCGTCGTGGGTGACCAGCCGCTCCAGGTAGCGCAGCACCGCCCGGGACAGCGCGAAGGTGCGCACCCCCACGGCCGCCACCGTCAGCGACAGCACCGGCGGCTGCTGGGAGGCCTTCGCGATCAGCCAGGCGGCGACCGCGGTCAGCGCCAGCCCGGACAGCAGGGACAGCGCGCCCAGGCCGATCCCGCTCCAGGCCCGCCAGTCGAGCAGGTCACGGATGCGGGTGCCGGCGCCGGTCTGCTCCTGCAGCTCTCCGACCGCGTCCGCGACCGCCGGTCCCGGACGCGGCTCGGCGTCCTGCGGCCGGTGGCTGGCCAGCACGACGGTGGCCCCGGCGGCCGCGGCCCGCTCGACGGCGGTGTTGACCCGGTGCGCGGTGGCCGGGTCCAGGTGCGCGGTGGGCTCGTCGAGCAGCAGCAGTTTCGCCGCGCCGCGCAGCCGCAGCAGCGCCCGCGCCACCGCGACCCGCTGGCGCTCCCCCGTGGACAGCCCGTCGATCCGGCGGTCCCGCAGGTGGCCGGCACCGACCTCCGCCAGCACCTCGTCGATCGCCGCTTCCGGCACGGGCGGCTGGTCGGCGAGCGCGACCAGCAGTTCCTCGCGCACGGTTCCGCCGGTGAACGCGGGCCGCTGCGGCACCCAGGCGATCAACCGCCGCCAGCTGGCCGGGTCGAACCGGCTGATGTCGGTCCCGCCGCAGCGCACCTGGCCGCTCTCCGGCGCGGTGAAACCGAGCAGCACCGAGAAGGTGGTGGACTTGCCGCTGCCGCTCGGCCCGATGCCGTTGAAGCCTTCCAGCCGGACGATCTCGCCGGGGCGGGCGGTGAACGTCAACCCGTCGGGGGCGCACTTCTCGCGCCGCCGCACCCGCAGCTGCTCCACCTCCAGCACGACCTCGGCCGGCTCGGCCGGTTCGGCACCGGACCGCCGGGTCTGCTCGGCTTCCCGGACGATCTCGTCCACCCGGCGCACCGCTTCCACCCCGTCTTCGCTGGCGTGGTGGGCGGCCCCGGCCGCCCGCAGCGGCAGGTAGCACTCCGGGGCCAGGATCAGCACCACCAGTCCGGTGGCCAGCGTCAGGTTCCCCTCCACCAGGCGCAGCCCGATGCTGACGGCCACCAGGGCGACCGAGAGCGAGGAGAGCAGTTCCAGCACGAGGGCGGAGAGGAAGGCGATCCGCAGCGTGGCGATGGCGGCCCGCCGGTGGTCGTCGCTGACCCGCTGCACCACCTGCCCCTGGGCGCGGGCCCGGCCGAAAGCGGTGAGCACCGGCAGGGCGCGGATCAGCTCCAGCAGCTGGCCGGACAACCGCTGCACGGCGTCGGTGGCCTTGGCGGTCCGCTGCTCGGTGTACTTGCCGACCAGCCAGGCGAACAGCGGGATGAGCGGGACGGTCAGCAGGATCGTCACCGCGGACGGCCAGTCGGAGAACAGGATCCAGGCGCCGACCAGCGGCGGCACCACTCCCGCGGTCACCAGCGCCGGCAGGTACTTGGTGAAGTAGGCGTCCAGCGAGTCCAGGCCCTTGGTGGCGATCGTGGTCAGCTCGGCGGCGCCGCGCTGCTGGATCCACTCCGGTCCGCGGCGCAGCGCCGAGTCCAGCAGCAGGGCGCGGAGCTCTTCCTTGGCGCCCGCCGCCGCCCGGGCGGACACCGCTTCCGTGGCCCAGCCGAGCACCGCCCGGGCCAGCACCGCGGCGGCCAGCACCACCAGGTGGCGGCTGAGCTCGGCGGGCTGCACGCCTTCGGTCACCACCCGGGCCAGGGCGGTGCCCAGCGCCCAGGCCTGCACGACCAGCGCCACCGCGTTGCCCGCGGACAGCAGGCCGGAGACGACCAGTGCGCGGCGGGCCGCGGAGGACAGTCGGGGCAGTGCTCCTAGCGGTGTCATCGCATCCTCCCGGGGTGTGCGGGCCGGTCGAGGTGGTGACCGGCCCGCGTCGCGGCTGGTTTCAGTGACCGGAACCGGATGGTGCGTGCGCCGCCGGGATGTGCTTGGTGCCGATCCGCTTGCGGAACACCCAGTAGGTCCACCCCTGGTAGGCCAGCACCGCGGGAGCCCCCAGCGCCGCCACGAAGGTCATCACCTTCAGCGTGTACGGGCTGGACGCGGTTTCCGCCACTCCCAGCGACCACTCAGGATTCAATGTGGACGGGAGGACGTTCGGCCACAGCACGCCGAAGAGCGTCACCACCACCGCGGTGATGGTGATCGCCTGCAGCGCGAAGGCCTGGCCCTCCCGGCCGCGGGCCAACCGGAACAGCCCGGTCAGGGCCGCGGCGAGCGCGATGACCAACGGGACCCAGGTCCAGCTGTCCCCACCGGTGAACTGGGCGATCAGCAGCAGCGCGACGGCCGGCAGCAGCAGTGGGAGCCCGGCCACCAGCGCGAACCGGCGGGCCCGGTGCCGGATCTCGCCTTCGGTCTTCAGCGCGAGGAAGACCGCACCGTGCAGCAGCGAGAACCCGGTGACCGCCAACGCGCCGATGATGGTGGGGACGCTGAAGATCGTGGTCCAGCTGCCGACCCGGTCCCCGTTGGCGTCCAGCGGGAGGCCGAACACGCTGGCCGACAGCACCAGCCCGACCATCAGCGGGGCCACCCACGAGCCGGCGACGATCGCGGCGTCCCAGAGCTTGCGCCACCGGTCGCTGTTGACCTTGCCGCGGTACTCGAACGCCACCCCGCGCCCGATCAGCGCCAGCAGCAGCACCAGCAGCGGGATGTAGGCGCTGCTGAACAGGGAGGCGTACCAGCCGGGGAAGGCCGCGAAGGTGGCACCGCCGGCCACGATCAGCCAGACCTCGTTGCCGTCCCAGACCGGCCCGATCGTGTTGATCATGACTCGCCGCTCGGTGTCGGTGCGGCCCAGGAACGGCAGCAGCATCCCGACACCGAAGTCGAAGCCCTCGAGAAACAGGGAGCCCAACCAGAACAGGGCTATCACCAGGAACCAGAACGTGGCCAAATCCATCATGGACCTTCCTTCAGTAGGCGAAGGACAGGGCTTCGTCGTCGGAATCCTTCTTGTCCGGCGGCTCCGGTGGCATCACCCCGGCGATTCCGCCGCGCACGTAGCGGACCATCAGGAAGATCTCCACCACGGCGAGCACCCCGTAGATGGCCGTCAGCGTGATGACCGAGGTGAGCATCTCGTTCGCGGTGACACCCCGCGAGACGGCCGCGGCGGTGAACATCCACACCCCGTCCACACCGGACGGATTCGGGTTCGGCACCACCACGAACGGCTGCCGGCCCATCTCGGTGAACACCCAACCGGCGATGTTGGCCAAGAACGGGGCGGCGATGCTGGCCACCGCGAGCCGGGTCCACCACGGGTTGTTCGGGAAGCGCTGCTTGCGGGTCAGCCACAGCACGGCGGCAGCACCCGCGGCCGACACCGCCCCGAACCCGATCATCAACCGGAACCCCCAGTAGGTGACCGGCAGGTTCGGCACGTAGTCGATCGGCTTCCCGGCGAACACCCCGAGATCGGGGTGGTCCGGGTAGTGCGTGCCGTACTTCTCCTGGTACTCCGGCACCAGGTCCTGGACGCCCTTCACCTCGCTGTCGAGGTGTCCGTTGGCCAAGTAGGACAGGACGTACGGGACCGTGAAGCTCTTCACGTCTTCGCAGTTGGGCTGGTCCACGTCGCCCACGGCGAAGATCGAGAAGCTGGCCGGCTTCTCGGTGTGGCAGAGGGCTTCCGCCGAAGCCATCTTCATCGGCTGCTGGTCGAACATCAGCTTGCCCTGGACGTCACCCGAGATGGCCAGACCGGCGAAGGCGATCAGGCCCACCCAAGCGCCGAGCCGCATCGAGGTGTGCCAGACCTTCCGGTCCTCGTCCTCCGGGGCGGACTTCCGGTGGTTGCGGTACAACTGCCAAGCCGCGATGCCGATCAGGAAGGAACCCGCGACGGCGAAGCAACCGAAGATGGTGTGCGGGAACGCCGCCAGCAGGGTGTTGTTGGTCAGCACCGCCCAGATCGAGGTGAGCCGGGGACGACCGTCCACCATCTCCACGCCGACCGGGTGCTGCATCCACGAGTTGGCCGCCAGGATGAACAGCGCGGAAACCATGGTCGCCAGGGAGAACGCCCAGGCGCAGGCCAGGTGCACGCCCTTGGAGAGCCGGTCCCACCCGAAGATCCACAGGCCCAGGAACGTCGACTCCACGAAGAAAGCCATCAGGCCTTCCATGGCGAGCGGTGCGCCGAAGACGTCACCGACGAACCTGGAGTAGGCGCTCCAGGCCATGCCGAACTGGAACTCCTGGACTATCCCGGTTACCACCCCCATGGCGAAGTTGATCAGGAGCAATTTGCCCCAGAACTTGGTCATTTTCAGGTAACGCGGGTTACCTGTGCGATACCAGGCAGTCTGCATCCCGGCCACCAGCACGGCGAGCCCGATGGTCAACGGGACCATCAGGAAGTGGTAGACCGTCGTGATGCCGAACTGCCACCGGGCGATGTCCAGCACGTCCATGCTTCCAGCGTCCGGTGGCGCAGAAAGGATCTCGAGAGGAAGGAGTCCCTGAGCAGCCCCGACCAAGGTCCTAGCAGCACGGGACTTTGGTCCTGGAAGATCGGGAAATCGGCGGAACGACGCCGGAAACCGCTGTGGCGCAGGCTACTCCGCGCCGGCAGACCGCTCCAACTTAACGGAAAACCCCCGTCCGATGCCAGTGCTGGCGGGAAGAAACGCGGCCCGGCAACGCTTCTCGAACGGACGTCCCACGTGGACCTCGCCTCGTCCTCGTCAACGAGCGGAGCACCGCTCCGGTTCCCCGGTGACCTCGACCACGTCCAGCCCGTCCTCGACGGCGGGAACTCCGGACAACCGCGCCGCTTCCCGCTGCGGCAGCTCGGACACCGGGACCGGCCGTCCGTCGACCAGCAGCGGTGCCCGGTTGGCGTGCTCGGGGGTGTCCGGCCCCATCGACGCGGGGTGCGCGGTGTACGCCAGCACCCGGGGCAGCTCGGTCCCGTCGTCGAGCTTCACCCGAGCCCGCAGCCAGCACAGCCGGTACCGCTGGCCGCGCCCCTCGCACACGTCCAGCACCCGCCGCTGCTCGGGGGTGGCCATCCACACCGCGTGCCGCTCCACCGCTCCCGGTGCGGCGGCCAGCACCGCGGGGCGCTGCCCGTCCCGAGCTCGCCGGCCGGCGGACCACAC
Organism: Saccharopolyspora rectivirgula DSM 43747; assembly: GCF_000497205.1. Taxonomy (GTDB): domain Bacteria; phylum Actinomycetota; class Actinomycetes; order Mycobacteriales; family Pseudonocardiaceae; genus Saccharopolyspora; species Saccharopolyspora rectivirgula. Next base: position 9,785 of record NZ_AYJW01000078.1, on the reverse strand, counting down.
CGCGGAGATGTCCCAGCAGGTGGCACCGAGCACCACCACCGGGCCGCGCAGCCCCAGCTCCTGCCGCAACCACGTGATCTTGGACGGGTTGGCGTTGCTGCCGTAGGCCAGCACCGGGCACCGCTCGGTGAGCGGCGGAGCCCCGTGCGCGCGCAACCACTCGTCCAGCTCGGCGCCGGTCGCCACCTGCCAACCGGATCCGCCCCGGGTCGGGGTGAGCTCGTGACCGGCGCCGTCGAGGTGCACGTACGACCCGGGCGGTCGGAGCCCCGGGTACGGATCGGCCGGGTAGTCGTCGTCCTGGAACGAGGGCGTCAAACCGCACTCCTCACCGCGCAGCTGCCCCACCTCTCCGCCGCGATCGCGCGGCCTCGGCACGGCTGCCCGGCTGGCAGCCGTGCCGCAGCCTAGTGGTCCGCCCAGCCGCGCCCGGCGGGGCCGGGAAGCGGGTGGCCAGGCTCACCCCGCTTCCCGGTGGTGGTCACCGGACTTCGAGCTCCCGCAGCCCGGTGCGCTGCTCGGCGTCCGCCGGACCGGTCAGCTCCACGCGCACGTAGCGGGCCGTTCGCGGTTCCGGCAGCTCCTGCGGCACTTCGGTGAAGTTCTCCCCGTCCTCGGACACGAGCACCCGGTGGGAGACCGGCGCCACGTCGTTGAAGACCGGGGTGATGCGGGAAACCCGCTGCGGTTCACCGAGGTCCACGGTGAGCGAGCCGCTCTGCTCGTCCAACGTCCAGATCGTCGCCGTGCTGCCGTCCACCGCGGCCTCGGCGTACATGCCGGGCTCCTCGGAGGTGGCGGTGGCGGGCTGGCAGCGCGCCACGTTGTCGGTCGGCGCCAGGTCCGGTCGCCGGGTCTTCAGCGTCAGCGGCGCCGACTCGCTGACCAGGTGGTCGCCGTCCGGGGCGTGCACGGTGAGCGGTTCCCCGTCCCGCAGGTGCAGTGCGGTGCTCTCCGGGCCGATCTCGATGTCGAAGCTCCTGCCCTGCCAGTGCAGTCCGGTCAGCTCCACGCCTTCGGACAGCTGCGGCGGCAGCACCGGGTCCAGCTCCACGCCGTCCTCCCGCAGGCGGAGCCCGGTCAGCCCGTGGGTGAACACCTGCTGGAAACCGCCGCCTCCGGTGAGGAAGTTCAACGCGGGCGCCCCCGCGTCCTGGCCGGCTCGTTCCCCGCGGGCTTCGGAGAACTGGGCGAACGGCTCCACCAGGAACGGCAGGATCGAGCGGTTCAGGTAGGTGTTGGTGGCGCAGCCCGGTTCACCGATCTCGGCGGCGTCGATCGCGTGCACCGCATCGGTCATGGCCGGACCGTCCGGGTCGGTTCGCGGCGCGTAGTAGGCGAGGGTGTTGGCCGCCACCTCGTCGCTCATCGGCCACTCCAGCGGGTACTGCAGCAGCACGGTGTCGGCCTGCTTGATCAGGTGCCCGTCGTAGCCGTCGTACTGCAGGAAGACCTGCTCCTGCTCGTCGAAGGGGATGCGCAACCGGTCGGCGATGGTGGCCCACTCCGCGGGGGCCTGCTCGCCGATCAGCTCGGCCGCCCGGGTGGCGATGCGCAGCGCGGTGGCCGCCCCGGCGTTGGTGAACACCCCGTCGTCGACGCCGTTGCTGTACTCGTCGGGCCCGGCGACGTCGTTGATCGAGTAGCTGCCGTCCGGGTTGGCGGTGACCCTCCCGGCCCAGTACTCGGCGATGCCGCTCAGCACCGGCCAGCCGTGCTCGGCCAGCCACTGCCGGTCGCCGGTGGCCAGGTAGTACTGCCACGCGGCGAACGCGATGTCGCTCTGCAAGTGGTTCTGGGTGAGGCAGTGCGGCGGGTCCCAGCTGTGGCAGTCGTTCTGCAGGTCACCGGTGTCGGCGCTGGTCCACGGGTAGAAGGCGCCCTGCTGCCCGGTGGAGCTGGCGTTGCGGCGCGCCGCGGGCAGGGTCTTCTCCCGGTAGTCCACCACGGGCTTGGCCAGTTCCGGGTGCCACAGCAGCAGGCTCGGGTAGATCCACAGCTCGGCGTCCCAGAAGATCAAGCCGGCGTAGTTGTCGCTGCTCAACCCGGCTGGCGGGATGCTGAACCACTGGCCCTCGCGAATGCTGGAGAGCACCGCGTAGCGGGTGGAGCGCAGCGCCTGCTGCAGGTCGAGCCGCCCCGGGACCCGGACGTCGCTGGCCCACAGGCGCTGCCAGCTGCGGGCGTGCGCGGCGAACAGGTCCTCCCAACCGCGTTCCGCGGCTTCCTTGGAGTGCTCGACGGCGGCCGGTGTGGTGTCGGCGCCGACGAACTTCGCCAGCTCGTAGGTCTCGCCCCGTTCGACGGAGAAGCCGACGGTCTGCTCGGCGGTCAGCCCGTCGACGCGGTGCTGCCGCGACTCGACGTCCACTTCGGCCCCGGGTTCCAGGGTGGAGGCCACGGTCCCGGTGGCACCGACCCCGTCCGTCCGGAAACCGACGTGCACCGTCCGTTGGTCAGCACCGCCGCCGTTCGGCTGCATCCGCCGCGCTCCGGCGCCGTCCAAGGCGTCGGTGACGGACAGCTGGCCGTCCCAGTGCGGGGTGATCTCCACCCGCACCGCACCGACGTGCGGATTGTTGCGGTCGGCGATGATCTCGTAGACCAGGTCGGTCGCCTTGCCGTTCTCCGGGGTCCAGGTGAGCGAAGTGCGCAGGATTCCGCAGTGGACGTTCAGGCTCTGCCGGTAGTTGGAGATCTGCTCGGGCGGTGTTTGCGGCGAGTACGTGTGCTCGCCCACCGTGACGGACAGGGTGGACCACGTCGGAATCGCCGCGATCGCGTGCCGGGGCACCGGTGTTTGAGCGGTCGGGGCCACGCTGTACACCCCGGCCATGAAAGCCCCGTCGAAACGCGGGGTTTCCAGCGGAAAACCGGTTTCTTCGCCGGTGGCGACGTACCCGGTCCCCGCCGGTGGCACGCGCTGCGAGAGGTATCCGTTCCCGACGAAGGCGTGCCGCGTGTACGCGTTGTCGTATTCAGTTGTGGACAGTTCCCAATCAGGGCCGCGCTCGCAACGGGGTTCTTCGGATGCTCCGGCAGTGGTTGCCGGCACCGCCGTGGATGCGGTGAGCATCAGCAAGCCACCGAAGAGAGCACCTCCGATTCTGGTTCTTCGCATCAGATCACCTCGAGTTGTCCAGACCAGCAACCGGTGACCTAAGCCCTTAACCCCGTCTGAAGCAAGCCCGAGCGCTCCCCCGCCGGGTTCTTCGCCGGTCGTCCCACCGCGGTGCGTGAGGATTCCGCCGCCGCGTTCCGCGCCCCGTCCCCCGGCCGGGGTTTTCCGCGCGCGGACACCGCTTTCGCCGGTGCACCGCGTGAACCAGCGCCCTTTCCAGGCGCGTTCAGCTCGGCCCGGCACCGCTCGCACGACGACCGGGAGCCGCACCGGGGTGACGGCCAGTGCCGGAGAGCGCCCGGAGCCCCTCGGTGGGTTAACCCGCACCGCGCACGGGACCCCGGGAAGCGCAAATCGCCCATGCGCGACACGGGGTGCTGCAGCACCTGACCGGGCGTTGTTCGCCGACACGGCATTCCAACCGCGCCGGAACGGGAACTCCGTGGGCGGAGGACTCGCCGCACCGAGCCAGCGGCGCTCCAAGCCGTCGGCGAACCGGAAAGGTCCAAGGTGATCGGTGATGAGCACAGCTCACTCGGGCAAGCCCATCGTGGTCGGCTTCGACGGCTCGGACACCGCGAAACTCGCCCTGGACTGGGCGGCGGCCGCAGCGCACCACCGCCGGACCGAGCTGCACATCGTGCACGCGGCCGGGTACAGCAGCGTCTTCTACGGGCCGGACCCGATCGGCTGGGCGAGCATCCACGACGCGCAGCTCGCCGAAGCCGAGCACATGCTCGACACCGTCGCCGAACGAGCCCGGAAGACGGCCGGGGACCTGGTCAGCACCGACCTGCAGGACCGGCCGGCGGTCGACGTGCTGGTGGAGAAGTCCGCCGAGGCTTCCCTGATGGTGCTGGGCCAGTCCGGGCTCGGCGCGTTCAGCAACATGCTGCTCGGCTCCACCACCACCGCCGTCTCCGCGCACGCCAAGTGCCCGGTGCTGATCGTCCGGCCCCGGCGCGGGGTCGTGCCGGACGAGGGGCCGGTGGTGGTCGGCGTGGACGGCAGCCAGCTCAGCGAGGAAGCCCTGGCGCACGCCTTCGCCGAAGCGTCCTGGCGCGGCACCTCCCTCGTCGCCGTGCACTCCTGGATCGACGTCGAGCACCTGGGGCCGTACCTGGTCCCCACCTCCTTCGAGCACGGCACCGTCGAGCAGGAGGCGCACCGCGTCCTCGCTGAACGGCTGGCCGGCTGGCAGGAGCACTACCCGGACGTCGAGGTGCACCGGGCCGTGGAGCGGGACCGGCCTCGCCACCAGCTGCTGGAGCGCTCCCGGGAAGCCCAGCTCGTGGTGGTCGGCAGTCGAGGCCGGGGCGGGTTCCGCGGAATGCTGCTCGGCTCCACCAGCCAAGCCCTGATCCACCACGCGGAGTGCCCGGTGATGGTGGCGCGCCCGCAACCCGGCCAGGGGTAGGTCAGCGCAGCGCCGCAGCGATCGCCTCCGCGGTCCGCAGCACCAGCGGCCCCACCTCGTCCGGCGCGATCGGCTGCAGCGCCACCACCCCGACGCTGGCCCGCAGCCCCGGCACGCCGCGGATCGGCGCCGCCAGGGTGAACGTGCCCGGCAGCAGATCTCCCCGGGTGGTGATCCAGGGCGGCCCGTTCTCCGGCAGGTCCACCGCCCGGCCCGCGGCCCCCAGGTGCAGGGGGTGGCGGGTGCCGACCCGGTAGGAGACGTGGCAGGCCGTCCACGACGGTTCGGCCACCGCGACCGCCTGCGCTTCCGCCCCGTCGGCCACCGTCAGGTGCACCGTGGCACCGGTCCGCTCCGCCAGCGCCCGCAGCGCCGGCAGCGACGCCGAGCGCAGCTGCGGGAGCACTCGCCCGGCCAACCACAGCACCCCCAGGCCGAGCCGCACCTTGGAGCCTTCCCGTCGGATCAACCCGCGGTTCTGCAGCGGTCCGAGCAACCGGTAGACGGCGGCGCGGCTGACCCCGACCGCGGCGGCGAGCTCGCTGATGGAGAGCGCTTCGGCGTCGGCGTCGGCCACCGCCTGCAGCAGGCTCAACGCCCGCTCCAGGGTCAGCGAGCTCTCCTTGCTGGTGGACTGCCGCGATTTGCCGGCCGCCAGCACCGGCTCGACTGTGGTTCCGGCCATGCGTCACCTCCGGCTCGTGGCCAGAACGGTGCCCGCGACGTCCGCCAGCCCCACCACCGAGCCGCCCGGCCCGGGAGCGGTGCCGGTCAGGGTGACGCGATCACCGTCCTGCAGGAAGGTGCGCTGCTCGCCGTCGTTCAAGGCGATCGACTCGGTGCCGCCCCAGGTCATCTCCAGCAAGCTGCCGCGCTGGTCCCGCTCCGGTCCGGACACCGTGCCGGAAGCGAACAGATCACCTGGTCGCACCGGCGCTCCGTTCACGGTCAAGTGCGCCAGCTGCTGCGCCGGCGACCACGCCATGCCCTTGAACTGCGGAGTGGACAGCAGCGTCTCGTTGCACCACACCTCCAACCGCAGATCGAGACCCCACGGTTCGGATTCCACCAAGTAGCTGTGCAGCGGGTGCGGCGGGTCCGGCACCGGGACGCGGGCGTGCTCGAGCGCCTCCAGCGGGGTGATCCAACCGCTGATCGACGTGGCGAAGGAAGTTCCGAGGAACGGCCCGAACGGCTGGGACTCCCACAGCTGGATGTCCCGGGCCGTCCAGTTGTTGACCAGGACCACCCCGAACACGTGCTCGGCGAACTCCGCGGTGGGTATTTCCGCGGCCGGTTCTCCGCCGCACACGAAGCCGACCTCCGCGCCGAAGTCGAGCCGCCGGGTCGGCCCGAAGTTCGGGCTCATGTCGCCGGACGACTTGCGCTGGCCGCTCGGCCGCCGGATGTCGGTTCCGGAGACGCAGACGGTGCCGGCCCGCCCGTGGTGGGCCACTGGCAGGTGGGTCCAGTTCTCCGGCAGCGATCTGCTGCCCCGCCGCATGAGCCGCCCCATGTTCTGGGCGTGGTGGCGGGAGGAGAAGAAGTTGAAGTAGTCGGCGACCGAGAACGGCAGCACCGAGGTGTGCCAGTCGATGCGCACCAGTTCCGCACCGGCCGGGGCGCGGGTGGTGGTGACCAGCTCGGTGAGCCGCTCCCGCAGTTCCTGCCAGTGGCTGCGGCCAGCCGCCAGCAGCGGATCGAGCGAGTCCCCGACGACGAGTTCCGCCAGTCTCGGGCCGAGCCGGTCGGCGATGCCGCGCAGCGGGAGCGCGTGGCGGCCAACCCGGACGGCGACGACTGGACCGCTACCGGTCACCAGCACTCCGTAGGGCAGGGTCTGCGGCCCGAACGGCTTGCCGGTGGCGAACTCGGGGTCCTCGATCCAGCTCACAGCAGTGCCAATTCCTCCAGTTCGGCGACCGGGGATTTCAGCGAGCACGCCCCGTAGGAGGCGAAGACGTCGCGCACCGCGCGGGCCGCGTCGTCGGAGAGCGAACGGGCCTCTTCGGCGAGTTCTTCCGCGTCGGTGCTGGCCAGCGCGGCTCGCACGTCCTTGCCGGACAGGCAGCGGGCGGTGGCGACCAGCAGGTTGAGGAAACCGTGGTGGGTGAACCCGGTTTCCGGATCGGTGCTGCGCACCGCGGTGTGCAAGCCGGTGGTGGCCTTGAACGGCACGTTCAGGCTACTGGCCACCACGAGGAAGTCGTTGATCACCTCGACCGAGGGGATCGATTCGGCGGTTTGGCCGGCGCAGCGCAGTTTGGGCCAGCAGCCGTGCTCGGCGACCCGCCGGACGCCGTCCAGCCAGCCCTCGCCGCGGCGCGGCTCGACGACGCGGATCACGTCTTCGGGGACGAACTCCGAGACCCGTTCCAACCAGATGCTGTCGACGTCCGAGGGGGCCGGCATCTCCACCATGCGCAGCTCGAGCAGCTCCTGCCGCCCTTCGATGATGGACAGGGCCTTGGGCACGCCCCCCAGACCGCTGTCGCACACCAGCGACAGCGGCACCGGAGCCGCCGGCTTGGCCTTGGCCAGCTCGGTGATCAGCTCGGGCAGCCGCGAAGCCTGGCACAGCATGGGCCCCAACAGCCCGGAATACTGGCCCGCTCGAGCTTCGAGCTGGTCCGCTACTGCTTCGGACACCGACGCCTTCCCCGGGGGGAACAGCGACGCGTCGTCGATCAGTCGTGCGAAGAGAGGCGGTATTCCGCGCGGTCCAGGCGCGCGTAGCTCAACAGCGCTTGACACGGCAGACACGCTAATGCCGGGCCGGCGAGTGGACAAAGGTGCCCTGGTTGCGAGCGGTCGCTGAGTTCATCCGCACCTCCTGTACCGGCTGTGCTCTCCATCATCTCCCGACCGTCCGCCGTGCGCGCCACACCCCGGGACAACCCGGCGGTTCAGCGGACAGGAAACCGGGTGAGCTGGTAGGACGAAAAATAACTTCCGCTGCCGGACCGTCTAAGTTAGGCTTACCTAAGTCGGGAGGTGAGCAGTGGGCGATACGACAACACGCCGACCCGCGACCCCTACACCGGCGGAACGCGCCAGAACGATCGCCAAGCGCGGCGGCCGGGCAGCCCTGCTGCCCTCCGGGGAGACCTCGGCACGCATCGTGCCCCTGCTGCACCACGTCCACCCCGACGGCACCGCCACCGTGCTGCTGGCGGACGAGCACCCGCTGGTCGCAGCCGCCTGGCAAGCGCCGCACGGCGAGCTCACCGCGGTCCTGGAAGTCGCCGACCCGACACCGGTCCGGCTGCGGGAGCCGGTTCGCGGACTGCTCTGGCTCACCGGCTGGCTGCAGCTGCTGACCGGGCAGGAGGCCCGGCAGCAGGCGCTGCAGGTGGCCGAGGAGCGGCCGGACAGCCGCCTGCTGGACGCCGGGCACGGCGCCAGCCTGCTGCGGTTGCAGACCGCTTCCCTGGTGCTGGCCGACGCCGAAGGCAGCGAACCGGTGGAACCGGACGCCTTCCGCGAAGCCGAGCCGGACCCGTTCTGCCTGTTGGAGGACACCTGGCTGCGCCACCTGGAGCTGACGCACCGGGACGTCGTGGGACTGTTGAGCCGGCACGTCCCGGAGCAGCTGCGCGGCGGGCACATCCGCCCGCTCGGCCTGGACAAGTACGGGTTGCGGCTGCGGGTGGAGTCGTCGGAGGGGGACCACGACGTGCGGCTGGCCTTCTCCCGCCCGGCGTTGACCACCAAGGACCTGGCCGGCGAACTGCGCCGGCTGGTGGGGTGCCCGTTCTTGGCGCAGCAGCGCACGAGCTGAACCGGCGACGGCTCCACTGCGGGTACGGTTCGGTGCCGTGACCGACACTCTGCGCGCGTGGCTGGCCCCGGTGCGGCCGGCTGATCCGGCGACCGTGACGGACCCGCGGGAACGCAAGGCCATCCTGGTCGAGCTGCTGGTCGTCCTGACGATCACCTTCGGGCTGGCCGGCCTGCAGAGCCTGCTGTCCCTGCTGGACGCGCTGCTGAGCCCGCAGTCGCTGGCCGAGCAGCAGGTGGCCATCAACGCGCCGCAGGCCCAGCTGGGGTTGCTGGACATGCTGCGGCAGCTGGTGAACGCGGCGCGGCTGCTCGCGTGGGGCGCGCTCGGGATCTTCCTGCTGTGGCGCAGCGGGGTCGCCCTGCCCCGGATCGGCTTGGACCGCTCCCGTCCGGCACGGGACCTCCTCCGCGGCGTCGGGCTGGCCGCGCTGATCGGGATCCCGGGGCTGCTGTTCTACCTCGCCGCCCACGCCCTGGGGCTGAACCTCGCCGTCCAACCGTCCACTTTGGCGGAGTCGTGGTGGCGGGGCCCGGTGCTGGTGCTGTCGGCGTTCGCCAATTCGTTCGCCGAAGAGGCCCTGGTGGTGGCCTACCTGCTGACCCGGTTGCGGCAGTTGGGTTGGCGGGAGAACCGCGCGCTGTGGCTGTCGGCCGTGCTGCGCGGCAGCTACCACCTCTACCAGGGGTTCGGCGGCTTCGTCGGCAACGCGGTGATGGGGTTGGTGTACGGGCGCTACTGGCAGCGCACCAACCGGCTGTGGCCGTTGGTCGTCGGCCACGCGCTGATCGACGTGGTCGCCTTCGTCGGTTACGCCCTCCTCGCCGACGAGGTCGGTTGGTTACCCTGATGCGCAACGAACCGCCGACCCACGGCCCGATCGCGCAATGAAACATCAAAAGCAGCGCTGATCAAGGGCTTTTTCCATCAGCAGCAGCTACTCTGAGGCCGTGACTGCGCCACATGTCAACAGCGAGGTCGGCACCTTGCGGGCGGTCCTGCTGCACCGCCCGGGAACCGAACTGAAGCGGCTCACCCCGCGCAACAACGACCAACTGCTGTTCGACGGGATCCCCTGGGTGACCCGCGCCCAGGAGGAGCACGACGCGTTCGCCGAACTGCTGCGCAGCCGCGGGGTCGAGGTGCTGCTGCTGCGCGACCTGCTGATCGAGGCCCTGGCGGACGAACGCGCCCGCACCGCCGCCGTTCTGTCCAGCGTGGACGAATTGCGCGTGGGCGCGGACCTCGCGGACACCTTGCGCTCCCACATGTCTACTGTGGATCGCGAGACGCTGGCGGACATCCTGATCGCCGGCATGACCTTCGAAGAACTCCCCGCGGCCGAAGGCCAATCCCTGGTGCGCCGGATGCAGCACCCGCACGACTTCGCCATCGAGCCGCTGCCGAACCTGCTGTTCACCCGCGACTCCTCCACCTGGGTCCGCGACCGGGTGGCCGTGGCCGCC
>NZ_AYJW01000077.1 GCF_000497205.1 Saccharopolyspora rectivirgula DSM 43747 | reverse complement strand
TCAACCCCATCTCGTTGCGCAACTTGTGCATCATGTAGATGCCGCCGACAAGGTCGACACCGAGATCCCCTCTCCCGCCGCCGGCGTGCTGCAGCAGATCATCGCCCAGGAGGACGAGACCGTCGAAGTCGGCGCCACCCTGGCAGTGATCGGCGAGAAGGGCGCTGCCCCGGCTGCTCCGGCACCGGAGCAGCCGAAGCCGGAACCGGAGCCCGCTGCCCAGCCGGAGCCCGCCCCGCAGCCGGCCGCGGCCGCTCCGACGGCCCCCGCTCCGGCACCGGAGCAGCCGAAGCCGACCGCCCCGGCCCAGCCGTCCACCACGCCGGCTTCCGCGCCGTACGTCACTCCGCTGGTGCGCAAGCTGGCCAACGAGCACGGCATCGACCTGACCAAGATCAAGGGCAGCGGTGTCGGCGGCCGGATCCGCAAGCAGGACGTGCAGGCCGCGATCGACGCGAAGAAGGCCGGCGAGTCGGCCGCCCCGGCGGCCAGCGCCCCGGCCGCCCCGGCGACCGCGGCTTCCGTGGAGCCGTCCGAGGAGGCCAAGGCGCTGCGCGGCACCACGCAGAAGATGTCGCGGCTGCGCCAGCTGCTGGCCAACCGGATGGTCGAGTCGCTGCACACGGCCGCGCAGCTGACCACGGTCATCGAAGTGGACGTCACGCGGATCGCCCGGCTGCGCGAGCGGGCGAAGGCCAGCTTCGAGGCCTCCGAGGGCGTGAAGCTGTCCTTCCTGCCGTTCTTCGCCAAGGCCACGGCCGAGGCGCTGAAGCTGCACCCGAAGCTCAACGCCTCCATCGACGAGGAGAACAAGGAGATCGTCTACCACGGCGCTGAGCACCTGTCGATCGCCGTGGACACCGATCGTGGCCTGGTGTCGCCGGTGATCCACAACGCCGGTGATCTCAACCTGGGCGGCTTGGCCCGCAAGATCGCTGATCTGGCCGAGCGGACCCGGAACAACAAGATCAAGCCGGACGAGCTGTCCGGTGGCACCTTCACGATCACCAACACCGGCAGCCGGGGTGCCCTGTTCGACACCCCCATCCTGAACCCGCCGCAGGTGGGCATGCTCGGGACCGGTGCGGTGGTCAAGCGCCCGGTGGTGGTCTCCGACGGCAACGGCGGTGACACCATCGCGATCCGCTCGATGGTCTACCTGGCGCTGACCTACGACCACCGGCTGGTGGACGGTGCGGACGCGGCCCGGTTCCTGACCACGCTGAAGCACCGCCTGGAGGAAGGCGCTTTCGAGGCCGACCTCGGCCTGTGATTCGCCGCTGAGGCACGCGGGCGCCGGCTGTTCTCGAGCCGGCGCCCGTTCTTCTTGCCCGCACTACCGGTGTTTGCGGCGCGTGCGACTGGGCGTAGCCTGGCGCCGTGAGTCGTGCCGAAACGTCGTGCCGCGCCACGTCCGCCCCGGTTGACGTGCGCGAGCTGGGAGTCATCGATTACCTGTCGGCTTGGGAGCTGCAGCGCGAGCTGGCCTCCGCTCGGGCTGCGGGAACAGGCCCGGACACCCTGCTGCTGCTCGAGCACCCGTCGGTCTACACGGCCGGCAAGCGGACCGAGCCCGAAGACCGCCCGCAGGACGGTACCCCGGTCATCGATGTGGACCGCGGCGGGAAGATCACGTGGCACGGGCCGGGGCAGATCGTCGGTTATCCGATCATCAAGCTGGCCGATCCGATCGACGTGGTGGACTACGTCCGCCGCCTGGAAGAGGGCTTGATCTGGGTGTGCGACCAGTTCGGCCTGCAAGCCGGCCGAGTGGACGGCCGCAGCGGGGTGTGGCTGCCCGCCGACGAGAACCGCCCGGAGCGCAAGATCGCGGCCATCGGCATCCGGGTGCAGCAGGGCGTGACGATGCACGGCCTGGAGTTGAACTGCAACGCCGATCTGCGGGAGTTCGACCGGATCGTGCCGTGCGGCATCCGGGACGCGGGGGTGACCTCGCTGACCGCGGAGCTCGGCCGCGAGGTCACGATCGACGAGGCTCTGCCGCTGGTCCGCAAAGGGGTGCTGGACGCGATCGAGGGCGCGCTTCCGGTGACCGATCGGTACATCCCCCGGGGCCAGGGGCCGTCGGCGGCCGGGGTGAGCCTGGCGCTCGATCCGAGTTTGCGCTGAAGCTGCTAGGCCGACCACCACTTCTCTAGTATTCTGGAATTACAGATTCCTAGAGGAGTGGTGGTCGATGTCTGGAATGGCCCGCCGCAGCTTCCTGCTCGCTGCCGGATGCGCTCTGCTCGCCGCACCGGGCGCAACCGCGCAGCGCAACCGCGCAACCGAACCGCCCGCCCCGGAAACCGACCTGTCCACCCCGGAGGGCTGGCTGGAGTGGATCCGCCACCACCCGGACGACTTCGGCCTGGTCCTCGACAACGGGTACGGCGACCAGCTGCTCCACCAGCCGCGCACTCCCCGGCCGCTGGCCTCCGCCGTCAAAGTCGTGCACCTGGCCGCCTACGCGGAAGCGGTCGCCACCGGTCGCCTCCACCCCGACGAGCAGATCCGGGTCGGCGACTGGGAGCGCTACTACGTCCCCACCGACGGCTGGGCCCACAAGAACGCCCTCACCCACCTGGGCATCCCGCTGGACCCCAGCGGACTCCACGCGGCCGACCCCGAGCACGTGGTGCGGCTGGACGACGTGGTCAGCGCCATGATCATGTTCAGCGACAGCGCCGCCCCCGACTACCTGCGCAACCGGCTCGGTCCCGCCGCCCTGCACCAGGCTGCCGAAGCAGCGGGCTGGCACCAGCCCGACATCCGCTCGATGTGCGCCGAATACCTGTACCTCGTGCTCCCGGAAACCGCTCCACCAGCGCACCTGCCGGTGGCCGCCCGGCGCCGGCACGGGTTCGCCCTGGAACGCAGATTCGCCATCGACGAGCAGCTCCGCCAGCGCATGCTGCAGCGGCTCGGCGACGGGCTGCCGCCCTACCCCGTGCAACAGGCCTGGGCGGCGAAGACCATGGCAGCCACCCCGACCCAACTGGCCCGGCTGCACACCGCGATTGCCACCGGCCGGACCACCGGCGCCGAACTGGCCCGCACCCACCTGGAACGCCCGCTCAGCGGCAGCCTGCCACCCGGCGTCATCGGCATCGGCCACAAAGGCGGCAGCCTGCCCGGCGTGCTCACCACGGGCATGGCGGTGCGGCGGGAGAACGGCAGCACCGCCACCGGGGTCCTGCTGGTGCACGGCGGCATCAGCGCCGAGGAGATGCTCAACGACCCCAACCCGGCACAACTGGTGCTCCTGGCCGTGGAGCAGCCCGACTGGTGGGACCGCCTTGCCACTGCCCTGCACCGCTGAGGCAAGCTCGACCGGTGACTACGGAGGACTTGCTTCGCAGGATCGACGACCTGGAAAAGCGGGTGGCCGCCCTGGAAGGAGCCCGCACCGCCCAGCACGTGCCGGCCAGCGGCGGCGTCGTGGAATACCGCGGAACGCTCACCGAACCCGCCGAACTGACCTGGCGCATCAGCGCGGACCCGGCCCAGGTGCTGGCGCTGGACAACGGGCCGCGCACCGAAGTGCTGGCCGCCCTGGGCCACCCGGCCCGGGCTGCCATCGTGCGCCTGCTGGCACTGGAGGGCAGCCAGAACTCCGCGGCACTCCAGGAAGCCGCCGGTCTCGGCTCCCCAGGCCAGCTCTACCACCACTTGAAGAGCCTGACCTCCTGCGGACTTGTGGAGCAGGACAAGCGCGGCTCCTACCGGCTGCGCCCGCAAGCGGCGATCCCAGCGCTCGTCCTGCTCACCGCGGCGTCCGACGTGGCCGGACAGCTGTCGGGCTGAGCCCCCGCCTCACAGCTGGGGGGCGACCTCCTGGGCGATCAACTCCACGTGATCAAGGTCGGACAGGTCCAGCACCTGCAGGTAGAGCCGGGTGATGCCGGTGCGCTCCCGCCAGGTGCCGATCTTGTCCACCACCTCCGCGGGGGTCCCGGCCAGGCCGTTCAGCCGCAGCTCGTCCACCTCCCGGGAGATCGCGTCCGCCCGGCGCTTGATCTCGGCGTCGTTCCTGCCGACGCACACCACCAACGCCGCGGAGCGGACGATCTCACCGGGGTCGCGGCCGATCTCCGAGCAAGCTCGAGCGACCCGCTCGTACTGGGCCGCCGCGGTGTCGAGATCCACGAACGGGAGGTTGAACTCGTCCGCGAACCGGGCCGCCAGCTGCGGGGTGCGCTTCTTGCCCTGGCCGCCGATCAGCACCGGCGGGCGAGGGCGCTGCACCGGTTTCGGCAAGGCCGGGGAGTCCTTGAGCTGGTAGTGAGCCCCCTGGTAGTCGAAGGTCTGCCCCTCCGGGGTCTCCCACAGACCGGTGATGATCTCGAGCTGCTCGCTGTAGCGGTCGAACCGCTCCTTCAGCGACGGGAACGGAATGCCGTAAGCCGTGTGCTCTTCCTCGTACCAGCCGCTGCCCAAGCCGAACTCGACCCGCCCGCCGGACATCTGGTCCACCTGGGCAACCGCGATGGCCAACGGACCCGGCAGCCGGAACGTCCCGGCCGTCATCAACGTGCCCAAGCGCAGCCGCTCGGTCTCCCGGGCGAGCCCCGCCAGCGTCACCCACGCATCGGTCGGCCCGGGCAACCCGGAGACCGACCCCATCTTCAAGTAGTGGTCGGAGCGGAAGAACGCGTCGTACCCGGCGTCCTCCGCGGTCTTGGCCACGCGCAGCAAGTCGTCGTAAGTGGCCCCCTGCTGCGGCTCGGTGAAGATCCTCAGCTTGAACTTCTCGTCCACGCCCCCGAGCGTATGGGTTCCCGACCAGCCGTTCACGACTCCCGGGCCACCCGCGAACAGATCGTTCACTCCATCGGAGAAATTCCGTAGGTTCGTGCCATGCCCCACTGGACCGCAGCCGACATCCCAGACCAGTCCGGCCGAACCGCGCTGATCACCGGCGCCAACTCGGGGCTCGGCCTGACCAGCGCGAAAGCCCTCGCCGCCCGGGGCGCCCGGGTGCTGCTCGCCTGCCGGTCCCCCGAGCGCGGCCGAGCTGCCCTGCACCAGGTGGCCGAAGTGGCCGACACCCGCCCCGAACTGGTGCAGCTGGACCTGGCCGACCTGAGCTCGGTGCGCGCCGCGGCCGACGAGATCCGGAACCGCGCCGAAGAGCGGATCGACGTGCTGCTGAACAACGCAGGCGTGATGGCCACCCCGAAGCGGACCACCCGGGACGGGTTCGAACTGCAGATCGGCACCAACCACTTCGGCCACGCCGCGCTCACCTGGCTGCTGCTGCCCGCGATGGCGCCGGGCGCGCGCGTGGTGACCGTCTCCAGCCTGGCCCACTGGGGTGGCTCGCTCGACCTCACCGACCTGAACTTCCAGCGCCGCACCTACCGCCCGATGAAGGCCTACAGCCAGTCCAAGCTGGCGAACCTGCTGTTCGCGCTGCAACTGGACCGGGCCGCCCGGGAAGCCGGCCGGGACCTGATCAGCGTCTGCGCCCACCCGGGGATCAGCGCCACCGAGCTCGGCTTGAACAGCGTCCGCCTGCGCTCCCTGCCCGCACCGCTGCTGGGCGTTGCCCGAGCGGTCAACCGGGTGATCGGCCAAAACCCGGGAACAGGGGCGCTGCCCCAGCTGCACGCCGCCACCGCTCCCGACGTCCGCGGCGGCGACTACTTCGGCCCGGGCGGGCCGGGCGAGCTCCGCGGCCACCCCGAGCGCGCCCGCCGCAGCAGAGCCGCCCAGGACGTCCGCACCGCCGAACGCCTGTGGCAGATCACCGCCGAACTGACCGGGATCGAACCACCCCTGGCCCCACCCCCGGAACGCCACGCGAAGTAGTCGACCAGCCGACCGAAGGTGAAAAGCATCGCCTTTTTTGGTGGGTTGCGTAGAAGGCGTAGCCTGATGGACGTGACTGTGGCACCAGAGGGGCGCAAGCTATTGCGGCTGGAGGTCCGCAACAGCCAAACGCCGATCGAGAAGAAGCCGTCGTGGATCAAGACGCGTGCGCGGATGGGCCCGGAGTACAAGGAGCTCAAAAGCCTGGTCCGCCGCGAAGGTCTGCACACCGTCTGCGAGGAAGCAGGGTGCCCGAACATCTTCGAGTGCTGGGAAGACCGCGAGGCGACCTTCCTCATCGGCGGTGACCAGTGCACCCGGCGCTGCGACTTCTGCCAGATCGACACCGGCAAGCCCGCTGAGCTCGACACCGAAGAGCCCCGCCGGGTGGCCGAGTCGGTCCAGGCGATGGGGCTGCGCTACTCCACGGTGACCGGCGTCGCCCGCGACGACCTGCCCGACGGCGGCGCGTGGTTGTACGCCGAAACCGTGCGGCAGATCCACCAGCTCAACCCGGGCACCGGTGTGGAGCTGCTCATCCCCGACTTCAACGCCAACCCCGAGCAGCTGGACGAGGTCTTCAGCTCCCGCCCGGAGGTGCTGGCCCACAACGTCGAAACCGTGCCCCGCATCTTCCGGCGCATCCGCCCCGGCTTCCGCTACGAGCGGTCGCTGAAGGTCATCACGATGGCCCGGGAAGCCGGCCTGGTCACCAAGTCCAACCTCATCCTGGGCATGGGCGAGAAGCCGGAGGAGGTCCGCCCGGCGCTCCAGGACCTCTACGACGCGGGCTGCGACATCATCACCATCACCCAGTACCTGCGGCCGAGCCCCCGGCACCACCCGGTGGACCGCTGGGTCAAGCCCGAGGAGTTCGTCGAGCACACCAAGGCGGCCGAAGAGATCGGGTTCCCCGGTGTCATGGCCGGACCGCTGGTGCGCTCCTCCTACCGGGCCGGCCGGCTGTACGCCAAGGCCACCCTGCACCGCGGGCTGCCGCTGCCGGAGAACCTCAAGCACCTCGCCGAGGCCGGCACCGCCGCACAGGAGGCATCCAGCCTGCTCAAGTGACCGGGACGGAACCGGACGGATTTGCCACGGGTCTGCACTGAGCAGCGAGCTGGCCCGTATCCTGAGGGTCATGGCCAAGCAGGACAAAGCCGCCAAGAAAGCGGCTGCCAAGGAACAGCGCCGGAACAGCCCGGGCCGCGTCAGGCAGATCATCGATGCGTTCCAGATGCAGCGCCGGGAGGACAAGCTCCTCCTCCCGCTGATGATCGCGGTCTTTCTCGGCGTAACCGTCGTGGTGTTCCTGCTGGGCATGATCTGGGACCTGCACTGGGTGTTCCTCCCGGTCGGCCTGGCGTTCGGGCTGCTCGGAGCGGTGATCGTCTTCGGTCGCCGGATCCAGGCGACCGTGTTCCGCAAGGCGGAAGGGCAGCCCGGCGCAGCCGGATGGGCGCTGGAGAACCTGCGCGGGCGGTGGGTGCTCACCCAGGCCGTGGCAGGCACCAGCCAGCTCGACGCGGTGCACCGGCTCATCGGCCGCCCCGGCATCGTGCTGGTCGGCGAAGGAGCCCCGCACCGGGTCAAGCCGCTGCTGGGGCAGGAGAAGAAGCGGGTCGCCCGGCTGGTCGGAGAAACCCCGATCTACGAGATCGTGGTCGGCAACGAAGAAGGCCAGGTTCCGCTGCGCAAGCTGCAGACCCACATCATGAAACTGCCGCGCAACATCGGCCCGGCACAGATCGACTCGTTGGAGAACCGCCTCGCGGCGCTGGCCAAGCGGGCCAATCCGTTGCCGAAGGGACCGCTCCCCCAGGGCGCCCGCATGCGCAGCATGACACGGACGGTGCGGCGCGCGAAGTGACCAGCCGCAGCACGCGCTGAAACGTCGAGGCGGGCTCCGGGATCCCGGGGCCCGCCTCAGCACATCTCGGACCGGACCAACTACCTCCGCAGCACGACCGTGCCGGACCAGCGGTCGTGCCACGAACGCCCGTCGAAGTTCCACACCACAGCCGGGATCACCAGCGCCGTCAGCACGCACCGCAGGATCGCCCGCAGCGGCCCCACCATGAGAGCCCCGTCCATCCTGGCCACCCAGATGCGGGTCACCGCCATCCCCGGCGTGAACCCGAAGAAGCTCACCGGGATGACAGTGATCAGGAACCAGGTGACCAGGCTCCAGTTGCCCGGGAAATCAGGGGCGGTGAAGCCAGCGGTGATCACCGCGGCCAGCAGGATGTCGATCAGGAAGGCCAGCGCTCGACGACCGAGCGGCGCTGCGGACCCCGGTCCCTCCTCCGGCAACCCGATGCGCTCTCCCCGCCACTTGGGCCGTTCCTCCGCCGCCTGCTCCCGAACGTGGTTCAACGCGGCCCTAGGGCCGTCCAGCCACGAGCCGAGGACTTTTCGCACAATCCCCAGGGTACGTGCCGCTCGCACCTCGCAGGCCGCACCCGCTCTCCGCTTCGCCCCCGTTTCAACAGGCCACGGTTAACACCCGTGAAACATACTGGTGACGGTGGGGCAAAGAGCCCGTCATACCGTCGGGCCAAGCCGGCGGCGGAGTGCCTGGCGTCGGTGAGCCGTTGAGCAAGTAAGGAGCCACCGAGGTTGTTCAAGAATCCTGACGAAGTTCTCCGCTTCATCTCGGAAGAGGACGTCCAGTTCGTCGATGTCCGGTTCTGTGACCTGCCGGGCGTGATGCAGCACTTGACGCTACCTGCCGCCGCGTTCGACGAGAGCGCCTTCACCGATGGTTTGGCTTTCGACGGGTCCTCGGTTCGCGGCTTCCAGTCGATCCACGAATCCGACATGCTGCTGCTGCCCGACCCGGCCACAGCGCGCATCGACCCGTTCCGCGCGGAGAAGACCCTGATCCTCAACTTCTTCGTGCACGACCCGTTCACCCTGGAGCCCTACAGCCGCGACCCGCGGAACATCGCTCGCAAGGCCGAGCAGTACCTGAGCGAATCCGGGATCGCCGACACCGCGTTCTTCGGTGCCGAAGCCGAGTTCTACATCTTCGACTCGGTCAAGTTCGGCGAAGCGGCCAACAAGACCTTCGCCGAAGTCGACTCCGTCGAGGGCTGGTGGAACACCGGGCGTGACGAAGAAGGCGGCAACCGCGGCTACAAGACCCGGATGAAGGGCGGCTACTTCCCCGTGCCGCCGTACGACCACTACGCCGACCTGCGCGACTACATGGTGAAACTGCTGATCAACGCTGGATTCAGCGTTGAGCGCGCCCACCACGAGGTCGGCACCGGCGGCCAAGCCGAGATCAACTACAAGTTCAACACGATGCTGCACGCCGCCGACGACCTGCAGCTGTTCAAGTACATCGTGAAGAACGCGGCGTGGCAGCACGGCAAGACCGCGACCTTCATGCCCAAGCCGCTCTTCGGGGACAACGGCTCGGGCATGCACAGCCACATGTCGCTATGGAAGGACGGCAGCCCGCTCTTCTACGACGAAGCCGGCTACGCGGGCCTGTCCGACACCGCCCGCTACTACATCGGCGGCATCCTGCACCACGCTCCGAGCCTGCTGGCGTTCACCAACCCGACCGTGAACTCCTACCACCGACTCGTTCCGGGTTTCGAAGCCCCGGTCAACCTGGTCTACTCGCAGCGCAACCGCTCGGCCTGCATGCGGATCCCGATCACCGGGTCCAACCCGAAGGCCAAGCGCGTCGAATTCCGCTGCCCCGACCCCTCCGGCAACCCGTACCTGGCGTTCGCCGCCATGCTCATGGCCGGGCTGGACGGCATCCGCAACAAGATCGAACCGCCGGAACCGATCGACAAGGACCTCTACGAGCTCCCGCCGGAAGAGGCCAAGAACGTTCCCCAGGTCCCCAGCTCGCTGGCCGAGAGCATCGACAACCTCGAGGCCAACCACGACTTCCTGCTGGAAGGCGGTGTGTTCACCGAGGACCTGATCGAAACCTGGATCACGCTCAAGCGGGAGAACGAGATCGACCCGATCCGGCTGCGCCCGCACCCGCACGAATTCGCGCTGTACTTCGACGTGTGACAGCAGACGCAGGAGGAAACGGGGACCGGTGCTTTTCGCTCCGGTCCCCGTTCGCTCTTCCGCGCGGGGCGGCGAACGCCTCGCGCCGCGGCCGCGGCCAGCCAGGCAACCAGCACCAGCTCCCGCGGCCGCTCCCGGGTCACTTCACGATCAGCACCAGCTTGCCCCGCACGTGCCCCTGCTCGAGGTGCCGCTGCGCATCCGCGGCCTGCTCGAGGGGATAGGTGCGCTCCAGTTCGATCCGCAGCTGCCCGTAACTGGCCAGTTGCGCCAGCCAAGCCAGCTGATCGGCGTTCGGGCGCACGAACACGTAGCGGCCGCCCTGGTTGAGCACCTGATCCGGGTCCACGATGGAAGCGTGCCGCGCCGGATCGCGGACCAGCTCCACCGAATCCGTCAGCGCCTGCCCACCGACGTAATCGACCACCGCGTCCACTTTGCCGTCTCCGCCCACCAGGTCAGCGACCCGCGAGACGAGCCCTTCCCCGTAGGTGACCGGTTCGGCACCGAGTTCCCGCAGGAAGCCGTGGTTGCGCTCCGATGCGGTGCCGATGACCCGCGACGCCCCCAACTGGCGAGCGAGCTGCACCGCGAAATGACCGACCCCACCGGCGGCGGCGTGCACCAGCACCGTGTCACCGTCCCCGACGCGCACCGCCTCCAGCGTCTGCAGCGCGGTCAAACCGGCCAGCGGGAGCGCTCCCGCCCGCTCGAAGTCCAGTTCCGCGGGCTTGTGCGCCAAGCCCCGAACCGGCACCGAGACGAGCTCGGCGTACGTGCCACCTTGGACGTGGTCCTTGCGCGCGTAGCCGAGCACCTCGTCACCCGGTCGGAATTCCGTCACAGCAGGACCGACCGCCCGCACCACACCCGCGACGTCCCAACCGGGGATCAACGGGGTGTGGTGCGGGTAGATACCGCGCAAATACCCTTGCCGGATCTTCCAGTCAACCGGATTGACCCCGACGGCCCGGGGCTCGACCAGCACGAAGTCCGGGCCGACGATCGGATCGGGAAGTTCCTGGAGCGACAGGACTTCCGGACCACCGAACTCGGTCAGTGCAACCGCCTTCATCCGAAAAACACCTCACCCGAAATCACTGTTCGTAGAACACCCGCTCGACCACCGAACGAGCCCGGCGGGTCACCCGCAGGTAGTCGTCCACCACTTTCCCCGCGTCCACACCCAGGGGATACCCGAGCGCTGCCGCGACGGAGGCCAGCTCCCGCGGATTCTTCGGCAACTGGTCCCCGGGCTTGCCCCGCACCAGCATCACCGCGTTGCGCACCCGCATGGCCAGCGTCCACGCGGTGCTGAGCTGCTCGGCCTCCTCCTCCGCCAGCAGCCCGGTGCGCGCTGCCGCCCGCAGCCCGGCCAGCGTCGAAGTCGTCCGCAGCTCTGGGTGTTCGTGCGCGTGCCGTAACTGGAGGAGCTGCAACGTCCACTCGACGTCGGCCAATCCACCACGACCGAGTTTGGTGTGGCGAGCGGGATCGGCTCCCCTGGGCAGCCGCTCGGCGTCCACGCGCGCCTTGATGCGCCGGATTTCCCGGGCCTTCTCCTCGCTCAACCCGCCCGCCGGGTAGCGGATCGGATCGATGCGGTGGCAGAAGCGCTCGCCGAGCTCCAGGTCCCCGGCGACCGGGAAAGCCCGCAGCAGCGCCTGCGCCTCCCACACCTCGCCCCAACGCCGATAGTAGGTCAAATAGGACTCGAGAGTCCGCACCAAGGCCCCCTGCCGGCCTTCCGGGCGCAGATCGATGTCCACCTCCAGCGGAGGGTCCTGGCTGGGCATCCCGAGCAAGGTGCGCACCCTCTCCACGACCATCGTGGCGAACCGGACGGCCTCTTGCTCGTCCGCTCGCTCCACGGGTTCGCACACGAACATGACGTCCGCGTCCGACCCGTACCCGAGTTCGAAACCGCCCAGCCGCCCCATGCCGATGACCGCGATCCGCGCCACCGGGTCAGCACCAGCGGCCACGCTGCGGACGCACACGTCCAGCGCCGCGTCCAACACCGCTACCCACACCACCGACAAGGCGCGGAAGACCTCATCCGGTTCCATGAACCCGAGCAGGTCCGCGCAGGCGATCCGCAGCAGCTCGTGCCGGCGCAGAGAACGCGCCGCCAGGGCCGCCCGCTGCGGATCGGAGTAGCGGGTCACCGCGCTCCGCAGGGCTTTCGCCGCTTCTTCCGGATTCCGCTGGGCGAGCGCGTTGGTGTCCGAGAGCAGCCGCAGCACTTCCGGTGCCCGGACCAGCAGCTCAGGCACCAGTTTGGAAACCCCCAGCAACTGGGCCAGGCGCTCCGCCACCACACCTTCGTCCCGAAGCATCCGCAGATACCAAGGGGTCTCGGCCAGCGCCTCGGACACCTTCCGGTAGGCCAGCAACCCGCCGTCCGGGTCCGGGGTGCGGGCGAAGAAGTCCAGCAGCATCGGGAGCAGTGCTTTTTGGATGCTGGCCCGGCGGGAAACCCCCGAGGTGAGGGCTTTGATGTGCCGCAACGCGCCCTGCGGGGAGGTGTAGCCGAGGGCGGCCAGCCGCTCGCTGGCCGCTGATGTGGTCAGGCGCAGCACCTCGGTGGGCACTTGCGCCACAGCTTCCAACAGCGGGCGGTAGAAGAGCTTTTCGTGCAGCCGGCGCACTCGATTGCTGTGCCGGCGGTATTCGGTCAGCAGCATGTCCACCGCGCTGGAACGCCCGCTGGAGCGCAATCCGATCCCCCGCGCCACCACGTGCAGTTCTTCGGTGTCGTCGAACTTGGGGAACAAGTGGGTGCGCAGCAGTTTGCGCATCTGCAACCGGTGCTCCACGGTCCGCAGGAAGCGGTAGGAATCCACCAGTCCGGCCGCGTCAGTCCTGGCGACGTACCCACCATCCCCCAGTTCCCGGAGCGCTTCCAACGTGGACGGTGACCGCAGTGATTCGTTGCTGCGCCCGTGCACCATTTGCAGCAGTTGCACGGCGAATTCGACATCGCGCAGTCCACCGCGCCCGAGCTTCAGCTCCCGGTCGACCAATTCGGCCGGCACGAAGTCCTCGACCTGCTGCCGCATGGCACGCACGTCCTCGACGAAGTTCTCCCGCTCCGCAGCCGTCCACACCAACGGCCGAACCGCGTTCAAGTAGCGGTCCCCCAGCTCCGCATCCCCTGCTATCGGGCGAGCCTTGAGCAAGGCCTGGAATTCCCAGGTGTGCGCCCACTTCCGGTAGTACTTGATGTGCCCTTCCAGCGTGCGCACCAGGGCACCCGCCTTGCCTTCCGGACGCAGTGCGGCGTCGACTTCGAAGAAGGCGGCGCCAGAAATCCGGATGAGCAAGCTGGCCAACCTGGTGGCCACTGGAATGTCGTTCTCGTTGTCGGCCACGAACACGACGTCGACGTCGCTGACGTAGTTGAGCTCGTGGCCCCCGCACTTGCCCATCGCGATCACGGCGAGCTTGGGCAAGGAGCTGGTACCCAGTTCGGCCACGGCCACGGAGAGCGCGGCCCGCAGGGCGGCGACAGCGGTTTCCGAGAGCGTTGCGGCGACCTGTTCGTAGTCGAAGACCGGCAGGGAAGGTTCGACGACGTGCGCCATGTCCCGAGCGGCGATCTCGAGCAGCAGAGCGCGGTAAGCGGCCCGCAGCGCGTGCACGGCCTCGCCACCGCGGATCTCAGCTACCGGCCCACCCGGTGTGCCGGGTTGGTCCCCCGTCCGGACGGCCCCCACGGAAGCCAACAATTCGTCGGTGCTCCGGTCCAACGAGATCTCTTGGAGGGATTCGGTCCGGAGCCGGCGCCACATTTCCGGGTTGGCCACCAGGTAGTCCCCGAATGCGGAGGAAATGCCGAGGACCCCGAGCAGTCTTCCGCGCAGCCCCGTGTCCTCGGTGATCTCTTGGGACAGTTCCGCCCACTGCTGCCCGAGCGCTTCCCGCAACCGGTCCAAGGAGTGCAATGCCAGATCCGGGTCCGGACATCGGGACAGCGCCCCCAGGACCTCGCTCGAGTTCACCGGCCCCGAATCTGACCACCAGCCCACTCGTCTCAGCTGTTCTTCAGCTCTTGAGACGTCACTGAATCCGTAGCGAGCAGGAGACGGCACGGACCCCGGTCTGGACGCGCTGGTGTTGCCCATGTTCGAACCGTAGTCCTACCCGCATGTCACTTCGAATTTAGTTGTCTCTGACTTCACACCAGGGGAAGCGAAGTGTCCCGACCGCGTTCCTCCGGAGGGGTGATCGCGAGTTGGACGAACCTCTCCACCACCGGGGCCCACGTTTCCGCGAGATCTTCGTGGAACTCGTCCAGGTGTTCCCTCTCCAGCTGCCCCGGCCTGGCTGCTGCCGCCAGTTCCGGTGCTGCACTGGCCCAGCGCAGCACGCTGTCGGTGGTCGTTTCAATGTGGAACTGCAACCCGTAACCGCAGTTGCCCACGCGGAACGCCTGGATGTCGGACTTCGGAGAAGCCGCCAGCAATTTCGCCCCGGGCGGGAGTTCGGAGATCTCGTCGGCGTGCATCTGCAGCACGTCCGGGGTGAGCGGGACGAGCTCGAACAGCGGGTCTTTGGCCGCACTGTCGCGTTTGGCCACCAGCAGGGTGCCGACTTCGGGGCCTGCCGCAACGGGGCGGACTTGACCGCCGGTGACAACGGCGAGCAACTGGGCCCCCAAACCGATGCCGAGGACAGCTTGTTTTTGGCCGAGCGCGGTGCTGAGCAGCGAGCGCACCTGGGACAGCCACGGGTGCTCGGCGTCGTCGTAGACCCCCATTTCACCGCCGAGCACGATGACCCCCTGGAAGTCCGTCGGATCGGGGAGCTCGCGTTCTACTGGTCGGACCACGGTGGTCTCAGCACCCGCCGCGGTCAGCCACTCACCAAGATTGCCCACCGGATCCAAAGAGGACAGCTCGATCACCAAGATCTGCACAGCACCCATGCCAGTGAGGGTACGTGTTCCCGACCACATGATTAAGGCCGACGACGATGATCCGCCGGCCGGAGCGACCGGCTTTCCGGTGGATCAACCCCGTCCGGGGGCTCCTGGGGCGGCTTGGCGCGAACCTGAGCTGCTCCGCCGGAGCGGGTCCCCTCACCGCGTCTGCTGACCGAACAACAACACCGGTTTTCGGCGGTCTTGAGCTACCAGCTCGGCGGACCACCCCACATCGTGATCAGTGATCCAGGCGAAGGCTCACCACCGCTGTCCTCGAGGGCAGCGCGGAGGAGAAGAACCACGGTTGAGGAGCACCGTCAGCACCCTTCTTGGAACCCCCCATCTCCACCAATTGGATGGGAGCAAGGGAACTTTTCTACCACTCCAGGAAGCGAAGTTCCCCTCATCGCTTCCAACGGTGCTCGAAGAGGGCCCAGCGGGTTTTCCGATGCGGCGAATTGGACAGCAAAAGCGAAAACCTGGTACTGGAGAACGCACATCGCGCTGTCGATTGTTCAGGGCAATGCACGATTCACGGAAGAATTGGCGGCAAGGAAGCCCGCAGTCCTATTGCTGCATGCAAAACCACATCGGAAAACTGGCAGTGCCTGCACAAAACGTACCCGGTAATGTGGGTGTGGCCCACCAGGATCACTCCTGGTGGGCCACCATCGTGGGTTGGTGTGTCGGCGGTGTCCTACTCTCCCACACCCCACCGGGTGCAGTACCATCGGCGCTGGGGAGCTTAGCTTCCGGGTTCGGTATGGGACCGGGCGGACCCTCCCCGCTGTCGCCACCGACAACGCTGTCTCCACACACCCCCACAAGGGGGTGGGGAAGTCTGCTTGTTGTGTTGTGATCTGCCTGCAGTATAGCAGGCCGGGGTTGTTGTTCCAGAGCCGTATAGTGGGTGCCAAGCAGGGTGTGGTTAAGTCCTCGGCTTATCAGTACCGGTCAGCTCCACACGTTACCGTGCTTCCACATCCGGCCTGTCAACCCAGTCATCTCCTGGGAGCCTTACTCGGTTCACACCGATGGGAGACCTCATCTAGGAACAGGCTTCCCGCTTAGATGCTTTCAGCGGTTATCCCTTCCGAACGTAGCCAACCAGCCGTGCCCTTGGCAGGACAACTGGCACACCAGAGGTTCGTCCGTCCCGGTCCTCTCGTACTAGGGACAGC
>NZ_AYJW01000076.1 GCF_000497205.1 Saccharopolyspora rectivirgula DSM 43747 | reverse complement strand
AGAACGAGGGCGGTTCGGCGGCGGCTGCTGGAGAAGCGACCAGTGCGGCGGCTGCCACGGTGGTCAGCAGGGCAACAGCGTTACCTTTCCCAACACCTGCCCGGTCGTCTTGGCGATCAGGATCTCGGTTCCTTCCACCTCGATGTGGAAGTCGACGAACGCACCTGCCGAACACTCGCAGGGCACATCGCGCGGACCGCGTACACGATGGTCCAGCCGACCCCCGGGGTGATCCTGCGGGAGGCACGGGACCACGATGGTTCCCGCTCGATCACTCCTGTAACCGACCATCTCGACGGGCTGCCTGCGGCGTGGGCGCTTCGAATTCAGGGCAAGCGGATAACGCTCCGCTTGGATCCCCGCGCATCCAAGCTCCATGCGTATCCGCTGCGGATGATGCGCGAAGCGATGCTGCGCACCTACGAAGATAACGCCGGGATCGTCTTTCACGCTGCGGCAGCGGATCTCCATGGGCACGGTGTCCTGATCTGCGGCCCCCGACACGCCGGCAAGACCACCTTGCTGTCCTGCCTGCTGCGGGCATTCGATGGCGATCTTCTCGCCAACGACCGCATCATCGTGCAGCCGAGCGCCCGTCTGATCGCGGTGCCGCTGCCCGTTCCGGTGGGGAGGGGAACGCTCGAAGCGGTCCCCGAGTTGGCGAAGGTGTCCAAGCGTCTGTCTCGACCGCAGCCTGATCTTTCCAGTTTGCCCAAGGAGTTCGGTGCGGCCCGCAAGGCCGAGTTCACCGCCCGGGAGTTCGCCCGGGCGCTGGGTGGCGATCTCACGGCAGGATCGCGGCTTTCTGCGATCGTGGTGCCGCAGATCTGTGACGGCGATGTTCGTCCGCGCATCCAGCCGCTGCAGCCTGATCAAGCGCGCGCAGTGTTGGAGCAGAACTGTTTCACGCCTCGCGACGAGTTCTGGCAACTGCCGTGGCTCATCCCACGCGTTACCCCGGACGAGGACCTTCACGACCACGCTCGCGACCTCATCAACGAGGTCGCGGAATCGGTTCCGTCCTGTGTGGTCTCCTTTGGCACGCGGCGTCCACTCGACGAGGTCGAGGCGGTCGTCGCCCGGCATGTAAGGACCCTGCTATGAAGAGCACATCGTTCCCGGCTGTGGTGACTGCCGCGGGGGCGGCCACCCGATTCCGCCCGTTTTCCCGTGCGGTGCCGAAAGAGATGCTGCCAGTCGGCACGACACCGGCGGTCGAGCACGTGATCCACGAGTGCCTGGCGGCCGGTGCCAGTGAGGTCATCGTCGTGACCCGTCCCGGAGATACCGTCGTCCCTGGTTACGTCAGCCTCCTCCAGGATGAAGGGCTCCCGGTCGAGACTGTCGAGGAGGACCTCAGCCACGGCTACGGCAACGCCACACCGCTGCTGACTCTGCGCGAGCGTCTCGTGGACTGCGAGACGTTCGCCGTGGCCTTCGGTGATGATCTCCTGCTCGCCGAACCCACCCGGGGAAGCAACCTCGCCGCCATGCGCGAGCGCACTCCTGCTGCGGAAGTGGTGGTCGCGGGGCAGCTGGTCGACGTCTCGCAGGTGCGCTCGTTCGGGATCATCGACACCGACCCCGACATGCCGGAATCCGTGGTGGGGATTCGGCAGCGTCCGCACCCGCACACGGTGGAGGAACCACTGGCGGTCGTCTCCCGGCTCGTCCTGCGACCGAGCATCCTCGACGCACTCGTCCCGAGCGATGCCGCGCGGGGTGAGGTCGATCTGGGTATCGCGGTGGGTCGCATGGCCGGCGAGGCGCCGGTGCGGGTTCATCGGGTCGCAGGGCAGTGGGTCACCGTGGGCGACCCCGAGCACTACCTGGAGGCCCTCCAGCGCTATCAACACCTGCACGCAACCACGTCCAACACCAGGGGAGCGTCGTGACGCTGATCGACATCTTCACCGACCGCTACGAGCACTGCGGCACCGCCGAGAAAACCCATGCCCACCAACAGGGGTTGTGGCACCGCACCTTCTCCGCACTGGCGATCAACCCGACCAAGCGCCGGGTGTGGTTGCAGAAGAAGACCCCGGGCCGGTACTCCTTCGACCGGCCCGACTACGCCGACATCACGGTCGGAGGCCACTACCACGCTGCCGAAACGGTCCCCGACGGGATTCGGGAAGCACGCGAAGAGCTCGGGCTCGGACTGTCGTATTCGGACGTCCACCCGATCGGTGTCCGGCAGACCGCGGTCACGCTGGCACCGGATTACGTGGAGCGCGAGTTCCAGCACTGGCACCTGCTCCCGATCGAGACGGAGTTGGAGCAGATCCCGTTCGCCGATGCCGAGGTCCGCGGCCTGGTCGAACTTGACCTGGACGACGCCGTGCAGCTGGCCGACGGGGAGGTCACCACCGTGGCCGCCCGCTACGCCACTCGCACCGACGGCGGCGCCACTTATACCGAGGGCGTGTTGACCCGCGCCGAGCTGGTGCCGAACTACCTCGCGCTCGACCAGCTCTACCTACGGCTGTTCCTCGCCGCCGACCGCTACTGCCACGGCCAACGCCGTCACCTGTTCTGGTGATCTGTCTTGGAGCGCCATGTCTGTTGCACTCGTGCTCGGCACCCGGCCCGAGGCGATCAAACTTGCCCCCATCGCCGACCGCCTCGGTAGCGATGCGCTGATCATCCACACCAGCCAGCACTACACCAGCGGCATGAACAGCCTTCTCGCCCCCGATCTCGTCCTCGAGACGGGACTGCCGCCAGGCGCCAGCAGGGGAGAACAACTCGGTGCTTTCACGGCCGCGCTCGATCGTGCCTTCCGCGCTCACCGGCCGGAGGTGGTGATCGTGCAGGGCGACACCACCTCCGCCCTGGCTGGCGCTCTCGCCGCCAACACCACTGGCATCCCGCTCGTCCACGTCGAGGCGGGACTGCGCAGCCACGACCGCACCATGCCCGAAGAACACCACCGCATCCTCATCGACCACCTCGCCGACCTCTGCTGCGCCCCCACACCCCTGGCCCACGACAACCTCCTCGCCGAGCAGATCCCCGAGCACCGGGTCACGTTGACCGGCAACACCATTGTCGAAGCGGCGACCGCCTTCCTGCCCAGCACTAGCGATCAAGCCGTCGTCCTAGAGCAGCTGGGGTTGAGGAACACCAGGTTCGTGCTGGCGACCTTCCACCGGCCCGAAAACACCGACGAGACCACCGCGCTGAAGAGGATCCTCACCGAACTGGCCAACCTGCCCGTGCCAGTCCTGTTGCCCCTGCATCCTCGAACCCAGCACCACATCACCGCGCTCGGCCTCGACCGCATCGCAGCCGCACTGCGTCTTCCCGGACCGCTGGACTACCCGACGCTGCTGACGTTGATCCGCCACGCAGGTCTCGTCATTTCCGACTCCGGCGGTATCCAGGAAGAAGTCACCATCTTCAAACGGCCGGTCCTCATCGTCCGCCGCAGCAACGAGCGCCCCGAAACCGAGTCCCACTTCGGTCGCCGCGTCTTGCCTGGCCCCGCCATCTCTACGACGGCGGCCGACTGGCTGTCCGACCTCGACCGCCTGCACGGCGTCTTAGCGCACACCCCGTCTCCCTTCGGCGACGGCACGGCCTCAGAAGTGATCGTCAGGTCAGTGTGGCGGGTGGCGCAAGCAACGGCGCCAGCCCCGGCGTAAGTGGGAGACAGTGGTTGCTCCGCCATGATGAGCTCCGTACGGGCGGTCTACGGGGGCTGGCGCGTCGTTTCCTTCCTCTTCCATGCGAGATCGACAATACGCGGTCTGTCTCTTCTTCTCACTCCCACCGTTCGGCAAACGAGCGTGTTGACCGGCTACCCGATCGAGTGCTGTTCAGAATCGGACAGGTGTGAACGGTAGGTGCCAGGCTGGTACACACCGCACGTTCTGCCGGAAACGAACCCCTCGGCGTAGGCGGCAAGCCAGAATCGATACGGTCGCCGTTCGTGCCGGAAGGCGTGTCTGGGTGGAGAACGGAATGCCGTTTCTCCTTCGTCAGTCCAACAGGGCGACGTTCTCGGCTTGGAGAAGAGCATCTGTGTGGAAGTGGGCGATGACGATGGATCTACTGCAAGCGCGGTGGCTCACGACTGAGGAGTTGGCCGGCAAGCTCGGGGTGGACAGCTCCACGCTACGGCGGTGGAGGACGATGATGCCTCCCCAAGGTCCTCCCTTCGTGAAGATCTCCGAGAGGGTCACCATGTACCACGTCCAGGACGTAGAGAACTGGTTGAACTCTCGCCGGATCACGCCCGGTGAGGTGGCCCCATGAGTGACATGCCCCCTATCGGGGTGAAGCTCTCCGCGGACGTCGAGTACCGAGAAGGGAGAAAGCTACCTTACAAAGCGCGCGTTCGCTGGATTGATCCGGTATCGAAGCTTCGGAAGTCGAAGTCGGAACACGTTGCGACTGCCGAGGCGGCGAAACTCTGGATTGACGAAATGAAGCGCGCGGCCGAATCCGGCGTCGATCCGGATGCGGCAACGAAGAAACTCGCCGATTACGGACACGCGGTGATGGGATTTGCGCTCCGCGGCCTTGAGGCGAAAACGAAAGACCCGTACCTCGCCGGATGGAGAAAGAGGGTCGTGCCCACTCTGGGGCATATCCCAGTACGTATGGTCACTAATGGGGTTGTGGATCGTGCCGTGCACGGTTGGATTGCTGATGAATGCAGCAAGTCGACTGTCAAGAACACGGTCGCCGTTCTCGTGCGAGTAATGGAGCAGGCCGTAAGAGACGGCATCATCGATCGGAACCCAGCGCACGTATCCGGTTGGCAGTCAGCATTCAGAGCTGCGGAGGACGAACTCGAAGACCCGCGGTCGCTTGCGCTGCCGGACTGGGACGCGTTGGCCAAGCTGGCGGATGCGCTTGTTGAGCGATCAGCGGACCGTTTCGCAGGGTGGGGAGAAGTTGTCACCTTTGCGGCGTGCACGGCGGCTCGCATCGGCGAGGTGTCCGGATGCAGGGTTGGGGATATCGACACCCGGTCGTGGACGTGGACCGTGCGCCGCCAGACGACCACAGGTCCAGGAGGGCTTGTTGACAAGGGGACCAAGGGCAAGCGCGCCCGCACGGTTCCGCTCATTCCGGAGATCCGTGAGCTGGTGCAGCGACGCATTGCTTCGCTCAACCACGATCCGAACGCACGGCTGTTCAAAGGACCACGGGGCGGGCGGATCACCACTGCGGTGTTGCGTGATGCCACGCACTGGGACGAGGTGGTGACCCAGCTCGGTTACGAGCACCTCCGGCGCCACGATCTCCGGCACACCGGGCTGACGTGGATGGCCGACGCGGGGGTTCCTCTGCATGTCCTCCGCAAGGTCGCGGGGTACGGGAACATCACGACAACCCAGCGGTACCTGCACCCGGACCAACAAGCCATCCACGCCGCTGGTGCCGCGCTCTCAGCGTTCCTGAACCGCGGGTCCCCAAGTGGTCCCCAGCTCAGAGCGATGTAGCACGACGCGTTCGAGGGTCAGTGAACGCGAAAAGCCCGCTGACCTGGCAATTTGAGCCAAGCCAACGGGCTTCTCTCCTGTCGGGACGGCGGGATTTGAACCCACGACCCCTTGACCCCCAGTCAAGTGCGCTACCAAACTGCGCTACGTCCCGGCCTCACCTCAACTGGTGTGTCCACAGTCTAACGCACCACCAAACGGGCGATCACCGGGGGTCGGGTTGGTGCTCCTACCTGCTGTTTTCCGCCTGCGGCCGCGCTCCACCGGCAGCCAGGCCCACTGCTGCGCTCAACGCGCGCGGTCGTGCCGCAGCCGCGTGCGGGGGCGGTCCGACTCGGGCCAGACGTACGGCAAGTCGTCCGGCACGTCCGGGAAGTAGCGGAGGTAGTATTCGCGGTTCTTGCGCAGCAGCGCTGACTGGTGTGCGCGGTGAAAATCCGGGTCACCCAGCCAAGGGGGTAGCTCACCGGCGGTGCGCAACGCAGACCAGCTGCGGATGAGCCTCCGGTGCGTCGCGGCCTCGAAATCCGTCTGGATGGTGGCGGCGCAGGTGTCCTTGCGCCCTGCTGCGGTCCACGTCGCGCAGATCGTCAACCCGTAGCAGGCGAGCGCCTCCTCGTAACCCGCCCACATCGCCACGGCCGGGTGGTGCTGCCACCCGTAGCCGGGCACGGTGAGAGCGCGCAGTATTTGCAGAGCCTCGACTCGCTGCTTGCCCAGGCGCGCCCGGTCGAGCACCTCAGCTGTGGCTTCGAAGCTGGGGTAGGGCAGGAACGTCTGCACTCCCGGAACGATACCCGCGGGGAAGTGCCGGTTAACCGCGAAGTGAGCGAACGGACCCCTTGCCCCGCCCTCAAGATCTGCTGCCTCCCGACCGCCAGGTGGCCCGGCCCCAGGCGTCCCAGCGGTCACGTCTGGTACGGCTCGGCCTTGAGCAGCGTCACGTGCATGCTGTCCCCGCTGGGGACCTCGTACTCCCGGGTCTCCCCTTCGCGAGCGCCCAGCAGAGCGCGCCCCAGCGGGGACTCGGGGGAGTAGACCTCGATCGGCCCTTCGGTGCCGGCCGCCCGGGACGCCAGCAGGAACGACTCGGTTTCGCCCTCGTCCTCGTAGCGGACCGTCAGCATCATTCCGGGGCTGGCCACCCCGCGGTCTTGCGGCGGTACCCCGACCCTCGCGTGGTTCAGCAGGTGCTGGAGCTGCCGGATCCGGGCTTCCTGCTTGCCCTGGTCCTCGCGGGCTGCCTGGTACGCCTGGTTCTCCCGGAGGTCGCCCTCCTCGCGGCGGTTGCCGATGTCCTCGGCGATGATGGGCCGGTTCGCGATCAGCTCTTGCAGCTCCTGCTTGAGCCGGTCATAGGCGCCCTGCGTAAGCCAGGTCGTTTCGGGCTCGCTCACGGTCTGCACCTCTCGCTGGTCGGTCGCGGGAGCGTGGGCACCGGGGACCGGCGCCTCTCCCGGGGTGCTGTTCATCCGAAATACCCGCTGCTCAGCCCGACTACACCTGGGGGCATTCCGGTGCGGACCGGTGGGATCAGTGGGATTGTGGTGGAGTGCGGAAGGGGCAGGAGAGCCCGGAATTGGCCAGGGCCGGGGCGCGTGGCCTGGTGGCTGCGTTGGCCATGAGCGGATTGCGAACCGTCACCGGGAGCCTCGGGCTGATGCGGCGCACCCCGCCCGAACAAGTCGTCGAGCTCTCCGCGCCGCGCACGATGCGGAAGCTGCCGACCGGTGGGAGAACCGCGCTGGTCGAAGGAGCGCACTGCGTCTACGGGGTCGCTGGCGGAGTGGTCTACGCCCTCCTGCCGGAGCGAATTCGCCAGCAGTGGTGGGCGGGGCCGTGCTACGGCGTGGCGGTGTGGCTGGTCTTCGAAGCGGCGATCGCGCCGGTGCTGGGCCTGCGACACCCGGAGCGGCGCAAGCTGCTGGCCCGGGCGGCTCTGGTGGCTGATCACGCCCTCTACGGGGTTGTGGTGGCGGGCGGGCTGGCGCCGCGACCGTGACCGCGGACCAATCATCCGTTCCCGCACCGACCGGATCGGATCCCGGCAAGAACGGGACCTAAGGCCCAAGCGGGGGATCGGCACTTTTGGGCATTCTTGCGTTGTATCCGCCGGTGATGACGCATGGGCAGAGGGAGCGCTATGGAGATCAGGAGCAGGACTGGACCGAGCACTGCTGGGCAGGAAGCCACCAGACCTCAGTTCGAGTTTTCAGCCCCTTCCCAAGTCGGTCCTGTTGTCCCGACTCCACGCGAGTCGGCCGAGGACACCGCAGCTCGCTTGGTGGTTGCCCGCGGGCCGGAGGCCGGCAAGCAGATCGTGCTCGCTGCGGAGCGCACCACCATCGGCCGCGACCGCAACTGCGAACTGGTGATCGACGACCCGACCGTGTCCCGTTTCCACGCCGAGCTGTACCAGTGGGAGGGGCGGTACTACCTGCGCGACGGCGACTCGCTCAACGGGACCTATCTCAATCGCAGGTTGGTCGGCGAGGCCGAGCTCGCAGACGGAGACGAGATCTGGGTGGGGAAAGCCCGGTTCTACTTCCGCGCCGGCTGGTAGGTGATCCGCCGGCGCGGGTCAGGCCGGCTGCGGTTGGTAGGTCAAGCAGTCCACGATGTTCTCCTGCGTTCCGACGGTGATTCCCGGCGCTTGGCATTCGAGGCCCACGTTGTACTGGCAGTCCGCCGTCTTGCAGGCTCCGACGTGCCCGGTGATCTGAGGGTCGCCGCCCTGGACGGGGATGGTGGTGAACGTGCCGCACTGCGCCTGCGAGGGTTCACCGATGGTGATCGCGAGCGCGTGGCACTTGTCCTCTTGGTTGTAGGCGCAGTTGTTGACCGTGCACTTGGTGATCACTGGCATTTCCATTGCGGCCTCCTCGGGTAGAAGGGGTCACCCGTAACCCTGCCGCCAGTGGTTCGAACCAGCCACTCGAGTCACCTGGAAGCGGGCCCACGGAGGAAGCGGGTCAGCTTCCCGGCACGACGAGGACCGGGCAGTGCGCGTGGGTCACGCAGTGGTGGCTGACCGATCCGAGGAGGGCCCCGGTGAAACCGCCTCGACCGCGGCTGCCCACCACCAACAAGCTGGCGTTGTTCTCCTCCGCAGCGTCCAGCAGTGCCTGCGCTGCGTGCCCGTGGGCCACTTCCTTGGTGATCGGCACTGTGGACTCGCCGGCCACCTCGCGGATCGTTTGTTCCAGCGCTTGCCCTGTTTTGTGGGCGAAATCCTCCGGGCCGGGCAGCTCCCAGTTGTAGAGGTACGGCACGTCCCACGCTTGCACCGCGACGATGCTGCCGTTGACCAGCCCCGCGTGCCAGAGGGCCCAGCGCAGTGCGGCCTTGGAGGTTTCCGATCCGTCGACGCCGACGACGATCGTGTACTGGGGCGGCTGGTTCATGGCTTCCTCCTGGCAGGATCCGCTTCCAAGGACGCGATGCGGGTCAGCAGCTCGCTCAGGGAACCCGAATCGGCCAGTGCGTAGTGCGCCCAAGTAGGACGGTCCCCGTGCTCCGTGCTGCGAACGACGAATCCCAGCCCACTGGTGTGCACCACTTGCAAGGCGTCCTCATCGGTGTAGTCATCGCCGGCGTACACCGGTAGCAGGTCGGGGTGGTCGGCCATGCCGGTCAGGACCAGGATCCGGCGCAGCGCATACCCCTTGTTCCAGTTGACCGCGGGAACCAGCTCGATCACTTGCCGTCCGGATGTCACGCGCAGCTCGGGTGAGTTCTCCGCTGCACGGTGGGCCTCGGTGATCACCTGCTCCACCGCGTCGTCGGCGACGTTGCGGTAGTGCACCGCCAGCCCGAACCGCTTGCGGTCCAGCAGCACTCCCGGAACGTCTTCCAGTGCCTCGCCGAGCATCCGCTCGGCCCGGTCCAGACCGGGCAGCGCCTTGTTCCCGGCCTCGTGGACCTCCTGGCTGCCGTCCGGTGCGGTGATCTCGAACCCGTGGCTGCCCGCGTACCACAGACCGGGCAAGTCGACGAGACGGTGCACGTCGCTGAGTTCTCGACCGCTGAGCACGGCCACGACGCAGTGCTGGGCGAGCTCCTGCAGGAGTTCCCGGTTCTTCTCCGGGACGACCACCGCGCTGGGCACGCTCTCTATGCCGGCGAGCGTTCCGTCGACGTCGAGCACCAGCACGAGCTGGCGGTGCGCCAGCCGAGCAGCTATCTCGTCCCAGTGCTCCAGGGCATCGGGAAGTGCGGAAAGCGGTTGCTGGGCCACTTCGCTGGTCACAACGAGGCCTCCTGAACAAGTCTGCGGGGGCCGCTGCTCCGATGCCGCCCGGTCGATCTGAGCGGCCGCGGTGAGCACCGGTGCTGCGCAGCCCCGCGCGCCCGCTTCGGCAAGGTGTGCGAGGTGCACGACGGAGGCCGGGAGCTCGTGCATGCCGTGGCCGGCCCGTTGCCGGGGGAAGTCCGGTGAGCCCCCTGCCGCCTCCCCGGTGACCAACCGGGGGTCGAACGCTGCTGGTCAGCTGACCAGCAGCTCGCTGGTCGAACAGCCGGATGCCGGTCGATTCGACGCCCTCCACCGTGCCTCCCCCGGGGGTGTGGGGCGGTGTGCTGGCGGCTGGGTTCGGTCTTCACCATTTCGACCACTTTCCGGCTGTTCCCCCTCTGCAGCTTCCCGACGGGCCGGTCAAGCCGTGCGGGGGGAGCTGCTGAATTCCTCCTCAGCACTGGGGCGAGGCGTGGGGATCGGTGCGGAGGGTTCGATGCTGAGCAGTGCCTGCGGGAAGAAACCGCCGCCGATGAGTTGGCGGATCCCGCTGCGAGCTTCGTGGCTCGTCAGCAGGTGCACCGCGATGCTCAAGCCGAAGTGCCGCGCGGTCAGCCACACGCGCTGCAGCGCTTGCCCCGCCAGCAGATCGGCTTCCCGGCTGCCGAGGGGTGATCCCAGCACCGCGAGTTCCGGTGAGAAAGCACTGGTGAACTCCAACGCTGCCGCTGAGGAACCGCCCGGGACCGCTAGCTCCAAAGCTGGGCCGGTTTGCTCCGGGCTCAACAAATGCAGCCAGCTCTGCTCTTCTCTGGCTGCGCGGACGAGGGTCGCCTGTTCGTACGACTCGCAGGGTTCGGTCCGGAGCGGCGGTGCACCGGTGTGCTGGGCACAGGCGTACAGCGCGGCCAGCTCGGCGGGGGGAGCGGTGCTGCGCCCGGTCGTGCGCACTGTTGCCAACGTGCTGGCAGGGGCCAACCGCGGTAGCAGGGTGACCACGGGTTTGATCTGCTTGTGGAGCAGGCAGAGGCGCAGGTTGAACAGCGCCGCTCCTCCCGCGAGCCGCGAGAGCCGGTGCCCCGATTCCACGTCAGCCGGTCGCTGGGACGGGTGAACGGAGTGCAGTTCGACCGCGTGCCGGTGCACCCGGAGTTCCCAGAGACGACCGTTCGGCGGCCAGACCGTGTGGTCGGTGAACTCGACCGCCTCGGCGAGGTCGTCTTGTGACAAAACCGGCGGTGTCGCAATGTTCTGCATTCGCCGCTCCGATCGCACCGAGTGAATCCGGAGTTCACCGGCTCACTTCCCGGTTCGCATCACCGGGATTTCCCGACTGCTCCCGCCTTCTTGTTGCGGGACTCGAATGGTCAGAATTCCTGCCTCGTACTCTGCTTTGATCTCATCCAGATTGCAGTTGTCGGGCAGCAACATGGTGCGGCTGTAGGTCCCGTAATGGAATTCGCTGTGCTGGCTGCTTCGCTCCTCGCTCTTTCGTTCCGCGGTAATTTCCAGCTGATTTCCTTCCACCCTTATGTGGATGTCCTTTTCGGGATCCACTCCGGGCAGCTCGCACCGGACGACGAAATCGCCTTGGTCGACGTAGGTCTCGGTCCGCATGGGCTGGTGTTCGCCGAACGGCCACCCGGATTCCAACCAGTGGAAAACCTCGGGCATCGTCATGCTCGGGCGAGGAAGCATGCTCGGCATAGTGCACCGCTCCTCAACAGCTGATCGGTCACTGCTTTGCCGTCCTCGGAGTACCCCCGGTGCGCTCGGGGCAAAACGGTGCCGGCCATGGTCATGGCTGGTCTTCGAGTGGATCAGACCGTTCGGTACGGAACGGGACGAGGACGGAGGAATGCCGCGGTTGGCCGATTGCGGGAGGTCGCTCGCGTCAAGTGGAAGCCGGCCGGCGGGAAAAATGCGGATCCGATTGCTGAGAAAAGCTATTTGAGCAGGGTTGCTGAGCATAAACTCACGGGTTGGCATCCCGGTCCGTGGTGACCAAGTCGATGTGCAGCGCGGCCAGACGATGAGGAGGGCGCATGACAGAGCCGGTGGAGAGCTGGGTTCCGGCTGGTGTTGACGTTACGAAGCCGAGTGCTGCCCGAGCTTACGACGCTTTCCTCGGTGGCAGCCACAACTTCGAAGCGGACCGCGAATTCGCTCGAAAAGCAGAGGAGGTTTTCCCGGGGGTGGCGCTGTCGTGCCAAGCAAACCGGGACTTCCTGCGCAGGGCAGTGCTATTCGGGTTGAATTCCGGTGTGCGCCAGTTCTTGGACCTCGGTTCCGGCATCCCGACCGTGGGCAATGTGCACGAGGTGGCCCAGGCGGTGGATCCGCAGGCTCGGGTGGTTTACGTGGACAACGAGCCGGTGGCGGTGGCCCACAGCGAGCTGCTGCTGGCGAACAACGACAACGCGATCATCGTCCGCGGCGATGTCCGTGACCCGGACCACTTGCTGGAGGAGTCGACTCGGCTGATCGACTTCGACGAGCCGGTGATGCTGCTGATGCTGGCTCTGCTGCACTTCATTCCCGATGACGACGAACCCGAAAAGCTCGTTGCGCGCTTCCGGGAGGCCCTGCCCTCCGGGAGCTACTTGGCGATCACGCACGCCACGGATGCGGCTCGGCCGGAAGAGATGAAGGCCCTGGAAGACCTGTACGCGACCAGCAGCAACCCAGCGGTGGCCCGGTCGCCGGAGTGGATCAAGGATCTCTTCGGCGATTTCGAACTGGTGTCCCCGGGTGCCGTTTTCGTTCCCGAGTGGCGTCCGGACGCTGAAACCACTTCCAATCCGGAGAACTACATCTTCTTCGGTGGAGTGGGGAAGAAGAACTGACCGGTCGTCGATTGCGGCGTGGGCGGTCGACGGAGACGGTCCTGGTTGGGAATGGCCGGTGCGGTTCGCTCGGCGGACTGCTTTCCGCGCCGGCCCCCATCCGCTGACCTCGATCGGGTGAAGCGGGGTGCGGGAGTTTCGAACAGGAGGGGCCGCAGCAGTTCCCTCGGCTGCGCGTGGTGGTCGCCCCAATGAGCGCCGCGGTCCGGGTGTGGGTTTCCGCGGCCGATGCCCTTCCACTGTGGCGCAAGTGGAAGGGCATCGCTTCCTCCTCTTGGCGAAGGCCGGTCGGTCGGCCCCTTGCCGAGCAAGGTGTCCAAACTGGAATGGTGCTGGCTGGTTTGCGCGCCAGTGGATTGTTTGCCACTCTGCGGAGAGCCGTTGCCAAACGGTGATCAACACATTGGGTGTTCGATCGAACACTTTACGAAACTGATCGAGAACGGTAAGATGATCAAGATCAGCGGCGCTCGTGACACGAGTCTCGTTTGGTGTCTCCGAGGTTAAAAAATCGCTATCCTTGATCAGCGGGCGGAAATGGTGGAAACACCGCGTGCCGCCCTCGCGAAGACTTCGGACATCGCACGGCGCCCTCAAACGCGCGCTGCTGTGCGTGTGTCCACCAATATGCACGTCATCGAATTACTTCAACCGCGCACCTCAAGGGTGCAGTGGGTTCGCTGTGCGCGAATCCGTGCGAGAAGGAGGCACCGCAATGTCGGACATGGGCGGGTACCGCGGTTCTGACTGGAGAGAACGCGCTGCTTGCCGAGACGAAGACCCCGAACTGTTCTTCCCGGTATCCGAAGTGGGCCTGGGAGCCGAGCAAGCCAAGCGGGCCAAGGCGGTCTGCGCTCGCTGTCCGGTTGCCTCCCAGTGCTTGGCAGATGCGCTGGAAAATGGTCTGGACTTCGGTATCTTCGGCGGCTACACCTCGAGGGAGCGCCGGCAGCTGTCCCGCCGGGCGTCCCGCACCCGGTCGAGCCGCGCCAACGCCTGACTTGGTGATCGTGGTGCCTTAGCCACCGCGGACTGACTCGCCCAAAGAACACAGCGAAGGCCCGGAGCTCCCGGGCCTTCGCTGTGTTTGGCGCACAACCCCGGTCTCATATGACCTGCCGGTGCTGCAGGTACCGGAACATGGCGATCCCCGGAAGTACCGGCAGCCAATAGGTGAGCAGCCGGGAAATCAGCACAGCGGTGATCGAAGAAGTCGGGGAAATGCCGATCGCGGTCAGCCCGGCCACAAGGGACGCCTCCACCGCGCCGATGCCGCCGGGAGAGGGCGCCAGATGTCCGATGGTGTTGCCGGCGGTGAACACCACCACCACTGCGATGAGGGAGAACTCGGCCTGCAGCGCTGAAAGGCAGGCGGCCAGCCCGTAGCCGGAGACGACCAGGTATCCGAGGGCCCCACCGCACAGCTGCGCGGCTCGCACCGGGTGGCGGAACACCTGCAGCAGCTCCGACGCCACCTCCAGCCCCGGCTGGACGATGCGGCGCCGTCCGAACGGGGACCACAGCAGGACTCCCACCGCGATCAACCCGCCGACCACGGGCAACAGCACTTGCCAACCCGTCGGGGTCGACAGGTTGGCGAACGTGCCCGAAAGCCCGAGTCCGAAGACGCCGACGACGCACATCAGGAAGGCGACCGCTCCGGTCGCCGCCTGGTTGAGCAACGTGACACCCACTGCCAGCGAGCGACGCAGCCCCAGGCGCTCCAGGAAAACGAGGTTGATGCCGAAGAAGCCGGCCCCGGCCGGGGTCGTCCGGCCGGTGAACGCCGCCGCGACCTGCACCGCCAGGGTTTTCCAGAAGGGGAGCGCGGTCCGGCTGGATCCGAGGATCGAGATGGCGGACATGAGGACCCCGAGGAAACCGGTGGCCGTCGCCACAGCCAGCCAACCCCAGTCCGCAGTCCGCAATTCGTCGACGACCTCTTGCATGCTGGACAGTTCCGGCAGCAGCAGGTAGACGGCAGCACCGATCAGCACGAGGCCGATGGCGCTGGCCGGGCGCACCGGGGAACGAAAACCGGGAATGGGCTGGTCGGTCCTGTCGGCGAGGGTCTCGCGCAATTCCGTCAACAACTGCCGGCCCACATCCGCCTGGGCCAGAATGCGCCGCGGCAGGGCCAGCGGCACCAAGTTGACCAGCGCCGCGGAGAGCTCCTGCCCGGAAAGCACTCGCATGGCACTGGTCACCGTCCGGTCCACACCGGCCACGGCGGAGACGGACAGCAGGGCTTCCGCCAGGTCCAGGGCGAGTCGACCCGGGTTCGCCCCGGCCTGGGCGAACGTGAAGCTCAACAACCACGGTTGCTTCTCGTCGTCCACCAGGACGTTCTTCGCCCGCAGATCGTGGTGGGCGATGCGCGCTCCGGCCAGCGCCGCGATCTGCCGCCAGATCTCGTCGAGCAGGGCGTCGTCGATCTCTTCCGGCTCGAGCTCGGTCAGCCTGCGGCCGGGGATCTCCCTCACCACCAACAGCGGAGGGAGGTAGTTGAAGTCGCACGCCAGTACGATCGGTGGGGTCCGCACACCGGCGCGGGAGGCCAGCAGCGTCATGTACGCTTCGTGCTCCGCTTCGTGCAGGCGCGAGGACAACTGCGGTGCTGGTTGGGCCTCGAGCACCGTGAGCATGCGGCCCAGCTTGTGCCAGAAGCCCGCCCGACGACCGATCCGGCGAATGACCTTGACCCGCAAGGTCTGCTGGTCCGCGGTGAGGACTTGGAATTCCCTCGGATCGGTCAGCCGATAGCGCAACCCCGTGATGTGCACCGGCCGCAGACCTGCCAGTTCCAGTTCGTGCAGCACCACCTCCTCGGAAACCTTCCTGCCGGGCGCTCCCCACAGCAGGTGCAGGAGAGCCCCGACGCCCCAACCCAGCAGTGCCCCGCCGAGCGCCCCCAACGGCAGGTGGTAGCCCAGGTGCACGTCCGCCACCGCCACCAGCACGGTGAGGATCCAGCCGATGTGCCGGACGACCCGCCCCAAGTACGGTGTGCAGATCACGGCCAGCGCCGCCATGATCGCCACACTGGCCGCCGGGAACAGGAACCCGGGCGAAACCGTGGCCGTCGCGAACGGTGTTTCGCGAGGACCGAGCAACAGGTGCAGAGCGCTGGAGGCGGCCCAGGCCAGGGAACCACCCACCGCGCACAGCACCCCCACGCGCATTCGCTTGAAGTAGAACGCGAGTGCGGCCAGTCCGGCGATACCGGCCCAGGAGCCGAACCAGATCAGCACGCTCCACGCGGGATCGGTGATCGACGGTATCGCCCGCACCTGCCGGTACACGGCCAATTCGAGCTGCCCCACCGGGATCAACGCCAGCAGGGTGGTCCCGGCCAACAGGCCAGCGGCCAGGAGCAGTCGCACGGCGTCGTGCGGGCGATACCGTCG
This sequence comes from Saccharopolyspora rectivirgula DSM 43747, assembly GCF_000497205.1. Lineage (GTDB taxonomy): Bacteria > Actinomycetota > Actinomycetes > Mycobacteriales > Pseudonocardiaceae > Saccharopolyspora > Saccharopolyspora rectivirgula. Next base: position 44 of record NZ_AYJW01000076.1, on the reverse strand, counting down.
ATCACCGATCCCGCGTGGAGCGTGCTGATCTGGTTCGGCTCCTG
>NZ_AYJW01000075.1 GCF_000497205.1 Saccharopolyspora rectivirgula DSM 43747 | reverse complement strand
GTTCTCCACCAGCGGTTGCAGCGCCAAGAACGGCACCACCACGGGCAGCACCTCGGGCGCGATCCGCAGCTGCACCTTCAACCGGTCCGGGCCGAACCTGGCCCGCTCCAGGGTCAGGTAGCGATCGATGTTGCGGATCTCGTCCGCCAGCGTCGTGTACAACCCGTTGGCGCGGAACGAGTAGCGGGTGAAGTCGGCGAACTCCTGGATCAGCTCCCGGGCCTGCTCCGGGTCGGTCCGGATGAGCGAACCGATCGTGTTCAACGCGTTGTAGATGAAGTGCGGGGAGATCTGCGCCCGCAGCGCGCGCACCTCGGCCTGCGCCAGCCGTTCCTTGGACTCCTGCAGCTCCGCCAGCTCCAGTTGGGTGGAGACGTGGTGGGCGACCTCCCCCGCAGCCCGCAGCAACCGCCTGCGGTCACCGTTGTCGATGATCGTCAGCGCGCCCCGCACCTCGTCCTCGACCTCCAGCGGGACCACCACGGCGTGGCGCATCGTGCACGGGCGCTGCTCGCAGCTGACGTTGGCGTGGTCCAGGTACTCGCGCTTGCCGGTGCGCAGCACCTGCTCGATCTTCGGGCGGACGTCCTCGTAGTGGTGGTTGGCCTCGCCGTCCCAGCTCAACAGGGTGCCGTCGGCGTCCACGATGCCGACCGCCACGCAGGACAGCAGCTCCCGGAGGTGCGGAGCGGTCTTGTCCGCGGACTCCTGGTTCAACCCCTCCCGCAGGTGGGGCGCCGCGCTGGTGACCCGGTGCAGCGCGGCCAGGGTCGCGTCCTCGATCGAAGTGCTCACCCGGCGCGCCCGGCAGAACATCACGAACATGCCGAGCACGACGAGCGCGGCGAGCGTGGTGAGTACCGTCCGCTCCGTCAAAAGCTCCGCCACAGCGGTAATTCTTCCCGGGCAACACGAACGGAATCAAGAAAGCTACTCTCAGTGCACTGTTCTCATCGGCAAGCGGCTCCTACGGCTCGCCGAACAGCAGTGACCACCATCGACAGTTGGTCGCTCTTCACTCAGCGCAACCGCTGTCCGTGGCGCGTTCCGGGCACTTCTCACTCGACCGGTTGAAGCTCCCCGTTCATGTCCGGCTCGGCGTGCAACTCGATGTGCCGCGACACGACGGCCACCTCGTGGTGCGCCTTGCGGAAACCGCGCACCACACCGACCCAGGTCTCCGCCTGCTTCTCCTCGTCGCCGAGGGTCGCCGCGGTCACCGTCCACGGCCGGCGGAGCAGCCACCGCACCGGGAAGAAGAGGGCGACCGCGATCAGCAGCAGCACCAGCCACGGCGGGACGATGACCCCCGGCGGGGTCCACATCACGAACATCACCGCCAGCAGCACCAGGGCGCCGCTGATGATGACCACGGACACCGAACCGTCGGTCACGTCGTGCTCGAACTCGTCGGCGGAAATCGGGTTGGACCACTCCAAAGTGGCCTTGACCGTCCACTCCCGGCCGTCGGAGCCCCGCACCACCCGGTTCATCGCTTCCTCCCCGCCCGCGCGGGCTGGTTCTGGATTCCTCCCACCCGCACGGCTCTCCTGCACACCGATGACCGAGCGTGGCGCAACGGCACCGGGTGAGTCATGTGCCTAGCGGGTGAAACCTGCATCACCATTTTCGATCATGGGCGGCACCACGCCAAGTCGGCAGTTCCAACGCGCTCCGCCGGTCCCGCGTCCAGCGGCGCCCCGTCACCCGCTCGCCCGGTTGCGCGGCCTCCGGGAACCCAGCCATGCTCCTGGTCCCCGGCGGAGCACCGGGCCAGCACCGCACCCAGCGACCGGACCGCGACGAGGCAGCGATGGACCCCGAAGAAGCCCTCGACATCGTGCGCACCCAGCACCGCGCCGTGCTGGCGACCCTGCGGCGCAACGGAACCCCGCAGATGACCCCGGTGCTGGTGACCGCCGACAACGCCGGGCACGTCACCGTGAGCACCGTGGCGGGCTCGGCGAAGGTGCGCAACCTGCGCCGGGACCCGCGGGCGTGGGTGTGCGTGCTGCCCGAGCAGTTCTTCGGGCACTGGGTCCAGATCGAGGGCGAGGTGCGGATCGTGCCGCTTCCGGAGGCGATGCCGCTGCTGGAGGAGTACTACCGCAGCATCTCCGGGGAGCACCCGGACTGGGCCGCCTACCGGGCGGCGATGTGGGCCGAACACCGGGTGTTGCTGCAGCTCACGCCCACCCGGGCCGTGGGCTCGCCGACTCCGTAGACCCCCCCGTGAACGCGCCCTGAGCGATGCGTTAGAGTAGTGGCAGCAACGGCCCGGAAGGGCAACTGCAGATGCGGATGTAGCGCAGTTGGTAGCGCATCACCTTGCCAAGGTGAGGGTCGCGGGTTCGAGTCCCGTCATCCGCTCCGAAGGAAAGGCCCCGGCTGGACGAGCCGGGGCCTTTCTCCTTGCACCGCTCAGGTGTCCTGCAGTCGGAACCCGATCTTCAGGCCCACCTGGTAGTGCCTGATCTCGCCGTCCTCGACGTGCCCGCGGATCTCGGTCACCTCGAACCAGTCGACCTGCCGCAGCGTCTGCGTGGCCCGCTCGATCGCGCGGCGGACCGCATCGTCCACTCCCGTTCGGGACGTTCCGACAACTTCGGTCACCCGGTACACGTGCTCGCTCATCCTCGCATCGTCAGCGGGTTCCAGCGGGTCCGCAAACCGACGCCGCCGACAGCGACCAGTGCGGTCGACCGCGGAAAGCAGCCGGCATTATCAACCGCTGCCACCACCGGCTGGCGGCAGCTGCTCGCTGCAGAGCTAGCCCGGGTGGAGCAACCGGCTTACGGTGAAACCGGCAGTGCGGTACGGCTGCCGGCGTCCCATCCTTGGTCGGGGAGGATGGGACGCACCCCAAACCACGACCGCCACGGCGATGGGACCGCTCGGATGGAATTGGCGGCGATCACGCTCCTGACCTTGGACGGAGTCGTGCAGGCCCCCGGCGGCCCGGACGAGGACCGCAGCGGGAACTTCCAGCAGGGCGGCTGGGTCGCACCCCACGCCGACGAGGGCATGCAGCGCAGCGAAGCGGAATGGTTCGCCGCGGCCAGCGCCTTCCTCCTCGGCCGCCGCACCTACCAGATCTTCGCCTCCTACTGGCCGCAGGTGACCGACGAGAACGACCCGATCGCCAGCAAGCTCAACGCCCTGCCGAAGTACGTCGTCTCCACCACCCTCGAACGCGCCGACTGGCACAACTCGACGCTGATCCGCGACGACCCGGTCGAGGCGGTGCGCGAGCTGAAGGACCGGCCGGGCGGGGAACTGCAGGTGCACGGCAGCCCCACCCTGGTGCAGTTCCTCATGCAGCACGGGCTGGTCGACGAGCACCGGCTGCTGGTCTTCCCGGTGGTGCTGGGCAGCGGTCGGCGGCTGTTCGCGGAAGGCGTGCAGCCCACCGCGATGCGGTTGATCGACACCAAGACCACCGAGAACGGGATCGCGATCCACACCTACCGGCCCACCGACGTACGGCACAGTGGGCTGATCAGCCGGAACAGCTGGTCAACGCCGCCCCCGCGGAGGGGCTCCTCGACGACGAACGGTGCTGGTGTGCGCAACGACCGGACGTCGGAGCAGCTCGAGGGCGGCTCTGGGGAGATCCGCCGGCTGGCGCGACCGGGCTGGTGGCGACCGTCCACCGGCTGCGGCGCGAACCGATCGGGGCGCTCACCCCGATGACCTCCGCCCCCTCGTGGGGCAGCACGTCGGCCTCGAGGTGCTCGTGCCCCGGGTGTTGACGCTCCTGGAGGAGGACCCGCTGCTGGCAGGCGACCTCCACGAGGGGACGTGCTCGCCGCGGTGCTGCGCGCCCCGGCCGAGCTGGAGCGCATCATCGCAGCCGTCGACGAGCCCGGCGCGGAGCTCCGGGCGGACATCGAGGACTTCCGCAGCGCGCAGCGGTGAGCCGGTGGGGGCGCGTCAAACCCGGAACTGCTGGGATCAGCTGCTCTCGACGTTCAACCCGACCGGGCAGGACACCCCGGTGCCGCCCAACCCGCAGTAGCCGAACGGGTTCTTGGCGTCCGACAGGTACTGCTGGTGGTAGGTCTCGGCGTAGTAGAACTCCCGCAGCGGCGCGATCTCGGTGGTGATGGGCCCGTAGCCCGCGGCCGACAGCGCCTGCTGGTAGCTGTCCCGGCTCAACTCGGCCTGCTCCTGCTGCTGCTCGCTGGTGCAGTAGACCGCCGACCGGTACTGGGTGCCGATGTCGTTGCCCTGGCGCATCCCCTGCGTCGGGTCGTGGTTCTCCCAGAACACCTTCAACAGCTGGTCGTAGCTGGTCTTCGCCGGGTCGAACACCACCAGCACCACTTCGGCGTGCCCGGTGAGACCGGAGCAGACCTCCTCGTAGGTCGGGTTGGGCGTGTACCCGCCGGCGTAGCCGACCGCGGTGGTCCACACGCCCTCGGTGCGCCAGAAAACCCGCTCCGCACCCCAGAAGCAGCCCATGCCGAAGACCGCGGTCTCCATTCCTTCCGGGAACGGCGGCACGATGCTGCGGTCGGTGAACACCGCGTGCTGCGGGTCCACCGGCATCGGGGTCTGCCGCCCGGGCAACGCCTCCGCCGGAGTGATCTGCCGAGTCCTGTCCCCAAAGAGCGCCATGCCGCCAGGGTACGCGGCTCACCCGCGGCCGGGGCCGTCCACGAACGGCCGGCGCAGCAGCGGCGTGGTCTCCTCCTCCGGCGTCGGCGGCGGCACCGGTCGGGCGTGCCTGCCCCGCTGTCCCGGCGGTTGCGGTTTCGGCGCCTGCCCGGGTGGGAACCGACCGGGCAGGACCGGGTCCTCGCCCACCGGCCGGACCGCGGGCCCGACCTCCCGGCGCGGCCGACCCGGCGGCACGGGCCGCCCCGGTCGTGGCCGAGCACCGTTGACGCCCGGGGCCGCGGCGCGGGGGTCCGGGGCCGGCCGCGGCGGTGGCCGCCACTCCTCGCGCCGGGTGGGCTGCTCCTCCGCACCCGCTTCCGGGCGCCGCCTCCCGTCCGGCGCAGCGGCCGCCCGCTCCTCCGGCGGCTCCGGCTCCTCGTCCTCCTGCTCGTCCAGCGCGCGCTCCGGTTCCTCGCCCGGCTGCTGCTCCCGCTTCGGCCCGCCCGGCGCGATGTAGTGCCGCAGCTGCATGGTCGGTTCCTCGATGAACTTCCACGACAGCGTGCCCATCGCGTAGGCCAGCGGCGCCGCGCACACCAGCATCAGCCACTGGTTGCGGATCCCGGCCATGGCCAGCAGCTGCTGGATCGGGAACCCCCACACGTACACGCCGTAGCTGCCGTTGACCCACACCGACGGCACCGTCAACCGGGCCGGCCAGAAGTGCCCGGCGACGACCACCGCGTAGCTCACCGACAGCGTCATCCAGAACGAACCGGTGATGCTGTTGGGCATCACGGCCAGCACCGCCAGCCCGGTGGCGGCCGCCAGCGGGGACAGCGGCACCCGGTAGAGGTTGACCACCACCCCGATCGCGAACGCCACCAGGAACGCCACCAGCGACTCGACCGGCACGCTCAGCAGCGCGCCCGCCGACTCGGCCCCCGGGATCTCCTCCAAGCGGCGGTCCCACGCGATCAACGCCACCAGCGCCACCAGCGCCAGCCACCGGAACCGCCCGCCCGCGCCGAGCAGCAGCAGGGCGTAGAGCCCCCCGTAGGCCAGCAGCTCCATCGGCAGCGTCCACAGCGAGCCGTTGACCGCGTCCGGCCACGGGTTGTCGGTGAACACCCCGGGAAGCTCGTGCTGCAGGGTGAGCATCCCGGCGTTGTTGACGATGTAGCCCCAGGTGTCCCGGGCCGCGAAGTACTCGCCCACCGACAGCGTCGTCACCATCGGCCCGACGACCAGCGCCATCACCACCGACACGGTCAGCATCGGCGGCCACAACCGCAGCACCCGCTTCACCGCGAACCGCAGCGGGTGGGGGTCCCGCACCCAGCTCTCGGTGATCTGGAAACCGCTCATGGCGAAGAAGCCCATGAGCACGCCCTCGTCCGGCTGGATCGGCCACTCCGGCGGGAAGAGCTCCCCGGTGCCGACCAGGGGGGAGCAGTGCCCGTAGATCACCAGGATGGCGCCGATCATGCGCAACCAGGCGAAACCGTGGTTGGGTTCGGCGAACCACTCCGGGTGCGCGTGGACGACCCGCGAGTCCCCCACGCACATCACCCCGCAGTCACAAACCCCGTACCCCAGCAGGTGCCGGGTTAGCGTATCCCGCCTGCGCCGTTGGTGGGTGCGCTACCGGACAGTTACCCAAAAACACCCGGCAGCGTTCGTATCGTTACCCGGCCGGTGCATCCGCAGCGCTCTCCGGAGTGCAGAATGGCTTCTGATCGCATTTCTCGGGGGCGGTCACGCAATCCGGAAAGGGCTCATTTCGGTGACCTGGCAAGACGAGCTGCAACATCTCGACGCCGAGCTCGCGGCGGGACGGATTTCCGCCGAGGAGTACCGCCAACGGCGAGACGCTCTGCTGTCCCAGGGAGGAGGTCCGAACGGACCGAACTCCGGGGGGTTCGCACAGCCGAACACCCCTTCCGGTGGCTTCGCGCAGCCGGGCACCCCCTCCGGGGGTTTCGCACAGCAGCAGGACCCGTTCCCGCCCGCCTTCTCCTGGGGAGAAGCCGCGGCGCAGGCCCAGCAGCAAGCCGGGCCACCGCAGGGCACCGGGGCCGAACCCACCCAGATGGTGAACCAACCCCCGTGGCCCCAGCAGCCGCAGCAGTGGAACCAGGCCGCCTGGCCCACCCCGGGCACCGAGCAGGAACCGAACATCCAGCACGGGGACACCAGCTGGCTGCGGCAGGGCCCGGAAGTGTTCGACGACGCCGGCAAGTCCGGGAAGGGCAAGCTCATCGCCGGCATCTCGATCGGCGCTGTCCTGGTGGTCGTCGCGGTCGTCGCCGGGATCTTCTTCTTCACCTCCTCCGACGGCAGCGACACGCAGGCCCAGGAGAGCTCGCAGCAGGCGCAGCCGACGGAGACCAGCTCGCTCCCGGAACCACCGGCCCCCAAGGCCCCGCCGGCCAACTCCGAGCAGGCGCTGGCCCCGATCTCCGGAACACCGCACCCGTGGAACGGCGCGCTGGACGTGCCCGCCCTGCAGGGCGCTCGAGGTGGCCTGCTGCAGCCGCAGCAGGTGCGGGACTTCGCGATCCAGAGCGGCCTGATCGACGGCCACTTCCTCGGCACCGAAGGCACCCCCAAGATCACGGTGCTGGCCCTGCAGCTGCCGGACGAGAGCACCGCCAGCAGCGTGGTGCGGGAGTACCTGGACGCCCAGCAGGGGCTCTCCGAGGTGGAGGACCTCTCCTACCAGGGCGTCAAGGTGGTCAACGCCGGAAGCACCTTCCGCACCGCCTACACCGCGCACTCGTGGGCGGTGATCATCGACGTCAGCGGCCCGGAGGGGCAGCAGCAGGCCGTCCAGCAGGAATTCCAGACGGTGCTGGACAACCAGCTCGAGCACTTGCCGCCGACCGTGCGCGAGTGAACCGACCGGTCGCAACGAGGAGGGGCGGGGAGCACTTCCCCGCCCCTCCTCGTTCCCTCAGCGCAGCTCCACGCCCGCGGTGCTCAGCAGTCCGCGCAGCGCCTTCCGGCAGGCCTCGGGGCCGAACTGGGCCTGGATCGCGGACCGGCCCGCCTTGGACAGCTCCCGCCACTTCGCGTCGTCGGCGAGCAGCTCACCGATCGCGGCCGCGAAGTCCTCGGTGCCGTCGGCGACCAGCACGTCCGTCCCGGGCTCCAGCCACATGCCCTCCACGGCGACCGACGTGCCCACCACCGGCACCCCCTTGCCGAGGCTCTCCCCGACCTTGCCCTTGACCCCGGCGCCGAACCGCAGCGGCGCGATCGTCACCCGCGCACCGGCGTACAACGGGTCCAGGTCCTGCACCCAGCCGTGGACCCGAACACCGGGGCCGTCCAGCGCCCGGACCTCGTCGGTCGGGTTGCTGCCCACGACGTGCAGCACCGCGTCCGGGTGCTCCTTCCGCACCAGCGGCATGATCTCCCGGGCCGCCCAGCAGGCCGCGTCCACGTTCGGCGGGTGGTCGAAACCGCCCACGAACAGCACGTCCTCCCGGCCCTCCGGGTGCGCCGAACCCTCGTCCACGTGGTGCACGTTGGACAGCACCCGGACGTCGGCCTCCGGCACCAGCTCCCGCAGCAGCTGCTGCTCCGCCTCGGACACCACCAAGGTGACGTCGCAGGAGCGGGCCAGCCCGAGCTCCAGCTGGCGGGAGGCGAAGGCCTTGCGGCGCAGCGCAGCGGCCTCCTCGGCGTTGCCCTGCTGCTCGGCCACCTCCGCTTGCCGCTCCAACCGCAAGAAGTGCACGTCCACCGTGTCGTAGGCGATCACCGCCTGCGGCGCGCAGGTGCGCAGCTCCTCCACCAGGCTCCACGCCACCTGCGGCCGGGACAGCACGGCCAGCGAGATCTCCCGCCCCGCCTCGTGCAGGAAGGCCTGCTGCAGCTCCGGCTCCGGCAGCACGGTGATCCCCAGCTGCTGCAGCTCGGTGGTGTAGGGCTGCAGGGCGGCGTGGTTGGCCGGGAAGAACACCACCCGGCAGCCGAGGTCGACCAGCTGCTCGAGGATCCGGCGCAACCGCACCGAACCGGAGTCGAAGTCCGGCCGCGGCACCTGGTGGTCCTTGACCAGCACCAGCGGACCGTGGTGGCCGCGGGTGCCGCGCTGCCGGGCCAACCACAGGTTGGTCGGCGACGCCTTCGGCAGGTGCTCGGCCTGCAGCGTGTCCTTCCACTTCTCCACGAACACCTGGCGGTTGAGCTCCTGGTGCTTCTTCACCCCGGTGCTCAGGTCGGTGCCGTTGGACACGCCCTCGTGGTGCACCACCACGGCCTTCGGCTGCACCACGGTGCGGTAGCCGGCCGCCCGGATCGCGAACGCCAGGTCGGTGTCCTCGTAGTAGGCCGGGGCGTAGCGGGTGTCGAAACCACCCACCTGCCGGAACACGTCGGCCCGGACCAGGATCGCCGCGCCCGAGCAGTAGTCGACGTCCCGGAGCACGTTGAACTCCGCACCACCGGGATCGCTGTTGCGGCCGTAGTTCCAGCCGCTGCCGTCCGACCACACGATCCCGCCGCACTCCTGCAGCCGGCCGTCCGGGTAGACCAGCTTGGCCCCCACCAGGCCGATCCGCTCGTCCGAGCGCATCGTGTCCACCAGGATGTCCAACCAGGACTCGGTGACCTCGGCGTCGTTGTTGAGGAAGAACAAGTACTCGCCCTTGGCGTGCTCCGCCCCGAGGTTGCAGGCCCCGACGAACCCGAGGTTGCGCTCGGTGCGCACCAGCCGGACGCCCTCGCACGCGGCCAGCTTCTCCGCGCTGTCGTCCGGGGACGCGTCGTCCACCACGATCACCTCGAACGGCACCGACACCAGGTGCCCGCCCAGGAAGCGCAAGCACTGCCGGGTGTACGGCCACTTGCCGTGCACCGGGACGATCACGCTGACCAGCGGCTCATCGCTGCGCGGCACGGGCAGCGGCCCGGTCTCCGGTTCGGCCTTCGGCTCCGCCGGGATCCCCGGCTCCCGCCCCAGGGCGATCTCGTAGAGGTCCCGGCGCGTGGTGCCCCGCGGCGCCACGCGTTCGATGACCTGCCGGTACTTGGTCACCGCGCGCTGCACCAGGGCGGAGTTCTGCTCCTCCAGCTCGGCGTTGCGGGCCGCCAGCTGCTCGGTCCGCCGCTCCGCGTCGGCCAGCCGGCCCTCCAGCCGGGCCACCGTGTCCTTCAACCACTCGATGCGCGCCGCGTCCCGTTCCACGTCCCGCTGCCGCGCCCCCAGCTCCTCCCGCAGCCGGGCGAGCTCGGCGCGCAGCTGGTCCTGCTCCCGGAGGCGCTCCTCCTGCTGCTTGCGCAGCTCTTCCAGGTGGCCGATGGTGCCCTTGAGCTCTTCGGCCTCCTCGCGGCTGCGCTGGTAGAGCTCGTTGAGCCGGGCGACGTCGGCGACCGCGGCGTCCCGCTGCTCGATCACCGGGCCCAAGTCGCCGCCGCTGCGCACCAAGGTCAGTTCCGGGTCCAGCAGGACCGCCGCCCCCGGCAGCTTCGGCAGCGGCCGGTCCGAGGCGATCCCGAACAGGTAGGTGTGCGGCACGCCGGGCTCCACCCGCCACTCGCCGGAGCCGCCGCGCAAGCTCTCCAGCCGCACCCCTTCGATCACGGTGTCCGGGTCGCCGGGCTCGGCCGGCACCGCCAGCGACCCGACGGCCACGTTCTGCTTCAGCAGCGCCACGTACCGGAAGGAGCCCTCCAGCAGCTGCTGGAACTCCTCGCCGGTCAGCTCCCTGACGTGGTACGGGTTGTCGTTGCCGTGCTCCCCCGAGTAGACCCGGGTGTCGGGGGTGCTGATCAGCAGCAGACCGCCGGGGGCCAGCCGCTGGCGGGCCAGCTGCAGCACCGCGTCGTGGTCCTCGACGTGCTCGATGGCCTCGAAGCACACCACGACGTCGAACGGCTCCTCGCCGGCCAGCAGCTCCGGGTCGGTGATGGAGCCGGTGCGGAACACCGCCTGCGGGTAGTTCTGCCGGGCGTGCTCGACGGTGGTCTGGTCGATGTCGACCCCCACCACCTCGGCCGCGTGCGCGGCCAGCAGCGCGGTGCCGTACCCCTCGCCGCAGGCCAGGTCGAGCACCCGTTTGCCGCGCACGAACCGGGCGGCGATGGCGTAGCGGTGGTAGTGCTCGTAGATGACCTGGACGTCGTCGGTCCACGGCACGCAGCGTTCCCCGGTCCAGCCGATCAGCCGAGGGGCTTCTTCACTCATCGACAGTCCTCTTGACCAGCATCGAAAGTTCCATCGAAGGCTAGCTCCCCACCTCCGCTCCGATCACGGGGACCGGAGAACCGGGCACGAGTCGTTATCTCCGGGCCGCCCGAAGATGAAATTTCCTTCATCTCCGTTTCACCTTCCCCGCAGCTTCGGGTGCGAAGGTACGACCATGAGGTCGGTCCCGAAGACGGTGCTGCTGCTGGCTGCCCTCGCGCTGCCGATAGCGGTCGTCCTGATCAGCTTCTCCGCCGGCACCACGCCGCGCGAACCGCAAGTTCCGGTCACCGTGGAGATCGGCAGCTCACCCGACCCGAACCCGCCGGAAACCGGCTCGACCACCCCGATGCCGCCCCCGGAGACCTCCCTGCCCGCCGAACTGCCCCCGCCGCCTCCGGTCGAGGACGACGAAGACGACGACGATGACGACGACCACGACGACGAAGACGACGACTGAGTCCACCGGAGCGGAACGACCAGCTCCCCGCCGCCACGGAACGCGCATCCCGGCCCGCGCCCAGATCATGGTGTGGATGCTGCTGTTCCTGGTGGTGATCCTGCTGGCCACCGTGCTGCTCGTGCGGAACTTCCTGGTCAACGACATGCAGAACCAGGTCACCACGTCGCTGGAGCAGGAAGCCGCCGAGTTCGCCGCGTTCGCCCAGAAGGGCCGGGACCCCCGCACCAACCAGCTGATCACCGACCCGGGCCTGCTGTTCCGCACGCACCTGGAACGCCAGTACCCGGACCCCAGCGAAGCGCTGGTCGGGGTGTGGCGAGGACCGACCGGGCTGAGCATGCCGGTGTCCCAGACCCAGGACGACGACCTGGAGCGGATCGCCCGCGACCCGCAGCTGCTGGACCGCATCGTCAACGCCCCCGAGACGCACGGGCAGGTGGACACCGCCGCCGGCCCGATGCGCTGGTTGAAGGTGGAAGCCGGCTTCCCCCACGGCACCCGGGCCTGGTTCATCACCATGCACTTCACCGCCGAGGCCGCGGCCGAAGTCAGCCGCACCGTCACCCTCCTGGTGGTGGTCAGCGCGATCGGCGTGCTGCTGGCCGCGGTGCTGTCCTGGGTCGTCGCGGGACTGATCCTGGCCCCGGTGCGCCAGGTCCGGTTGACCGCGGCCGAGATCAGCGAACGCGACCTCACCCGGCGCATCCCGGTGGAAGGCCGGGACGACATCGCCGCGCTGGCCGACCAGTTCAACGCGATGCTGGACCGGCTGGAAGAGGCCTTCCGCACCCAGCGGCAGTTCATCGACGACGCCAGCCACGAGCTGCGCACCCCGATCACCATCGTGCGCGGCAACCTGGAACTCCTCGGCGACGACCCCGCCGAGCGGGAGGAAGTGGTCCGGCTGTGCACCGACGAACTGGACCGGATGACCCGCATCGTCGAAGACCTGCTGATGCTGGCCAAAGCGGACCGACCCGACTTCGTCACCCCGGAACCCGTCTCCCTCGCGGAGCTGACCAGCGACATCGAGGCGAAAGTGCGCTCCCTGGCCGACCGCCGGTGGATCCTGGACGACATCGGCGACGGTGACGTGCTGGTCGACCAGCAGCGGATCACCCAGGCCATGGTGCAGCTGGCGCAGAACGCGGTGCAGCACACCGGGCCGGGCTCGGAAATCCGGGTGGGCTCGGAGGTCCGCGGCAGCACCGCGGTGCTGTGGGTGGCCGACCGCGGCCCGGGCGTCGATCCGTCCGAAGTGGAGAAGATCTTCAACCGGTTCACCCACGGCAGCAGCCACGGCAAGGGCGGTGCCGGACTCGGACTGGCGATCGTCAAGGCCATCGCCGAAGCGCACGGCGGCCGGGTGCGGGTGGAGTCCGAGCCGGGCAACGGCGCCACCTTCCTCCTGGAACTTCCGGTGCTGCTGCGCACGACCCCGATGGAGATTCCCGCATGAGCAAGATCCTGATCGTGGAGGACGAGCAGCGCATCGCTGCGTTCATCGAGAAAGGGCTGCGCGCCAACGGGTTCGCCACCACCGTGGTGACCGATGGGGACACCGCCCAGGACTACCTGCTGACCGGGGACTTCGACCTGGCCGTCCTGGACCTGGGGCTGCCCGGCAAGGACGGGTTCTCCGTGCTGCACGCGGTCCGCTCCCAGCACGTGACCATGCCGGTGATCATCCTGACCGCGCGGGACTCGGTGCACGACACGGTGGCCGGCCTGGAAGGCGGCGCCGACGACTACATGACCAAGCCGTTCCGGTTCGAGGAACTGCTGGCCAGGGTGCGGCTGCGGCTCCGCTCGGCGGACCGGGCACCGGAGGTGACGGTGCTGCGCTCCGGCGACCTCTCGCTGGACCTGCGCACCCGGCGGGCGCAGGTCCCCGACGGCACCGTCGACCTCACCGCCCGGGAGTTCGCCATGCTCGAGCTGTTCATGCGGCACAGCGGGCAAGTGCTGTCCCGCGAGCAGATCCTCTCCCACGTGTGGGGGTACGACTTCGACCCCGGGTCCAACGTGGTCGACGTGTACGTCCGCGCGCTGCGGCGCAAGATCGGTTCCCAGCGCATCCGGACCGTGCGGGGCATGGGCTACCGGCTGGGCGACTGACCGCTCGGTGGGCGGCGGCTCCTCCGCCGCGTTCGGCGGGGGAAGCGCCCTTCACGGCACCGCCCCACCGGGTCCGCCAGTAGAGTGATCCCGTGAGTTCCCGCCGGTACTGCCGCTGCACCCCGAGCGCAGCGACCCCTTCCTGGAAGAAGGCCCTTCCCGGACCGGAAGCACCCGCCGTGGCAGCGGGAACCGCTGACCTCGTCCCCGGTGCGGGGGCGCGCCGGTTCGTCTCCGGACCGCTGCCGGTGCTGCTGGCCGCCGCGCTGTGGGGCACCACCGGCACCGCGGCCTCGTTCGCGCCGGAAGAGGCCAGTCCCCTGGCCATCGGGGCGGCCACGATGGGCCTGGGCGGGCTGCTGCTGTTCGCCGTGGCCGGCCGACCGGCGGTGGCCGTGCTGCGCACCGCACCCCGGTGGCTGCTGCTGAGCGGGGCGGCCGCGGTCGTGGTGTACCCGCTGGCGTTCTACTCGTCGATGGCGCTGGCCGGGGTGGCGATCGGCACGGTGGTGACGTTGGGCTCCGCCCCGGTCTTCGCCGCCCTGCTGGAGCGGGTCGCCGACGGGACCGCCTTGGACTTGCGCTGGGGAGCGGCCGCAGCGCTCGCGGTGAGCGGTGGTGTGCTGCTGACCACCGGGAGCTCACCGGTCGGGACCGGTTCCGACACCGCGCTGGGCTCGCTGCTGGGGTTGCTGGCCGGTGCCTCCTACAGCGGTTACTCGTGGGCGGCCGGGAAGGTGATGCGGGCTGGCCACAGCTCGCGCGCGGTCATGGGGGCGGTCTTCGGGCTGGGCGCGCTGGGGCTGCTGCCGGTGCTGCTGCTGACCGGTGGCCCGCTGCTGGCTTCCCCGGCCGGCCTGCTGGTCTGCGGGTACCTCGCGGTGGTCCCGATGTGCCTGGCCTACGTGCTGTTCGGCGCCGGGCTGCGCAGGGTTCCGGCGAGCGCGGCGACGACGCTGACCCTGCTGGAGCCGGTGGTCGCCGCGGTGCTCAGCGTGGTGGTCGTGGGGGAGCGCCTGGGCGCGCAGTCCTGGTTCGGGATGGCCCTGATCGCGGCCGGACTGTTGCTCACAAGCACCGGAAACCGACCTGTGGATAGCTGTGGATAACTGTGGATAACTCGGCCTGAAACTGTGAACAAGCATCTGGACAACTTGTTGTTTTCGCAGCTCAGAGCATGTGAATACGAGTTATCCACAGGGTGTGGACAACATCGGTGTAATTTTCCCCGGACGGGTGGTCTGCGGAGGGCGCACCACCGCAGACCACCCCCGTGAGGCGTTCGCGGACCGAGCCGCTCGACACCCGCCGCGGCGGCACGGCGAGCGACCGGGAACCGCTCAGCGCCCGACCGCGTAGCCCTGTGCGCCGCGCGGATTGGCCGCCGCGCGCAGCACCCCCGTCTCCGGGTCGCGCGAAACCGCCGACAAGCGGCCGAGCGCCCACGGGCCGGCGTCCTGCACGTCGTGCCCGCGGCGCTGGAGCTCGGCCAACGTCTTCTCGCCCAACCGCGATTCGGCCACCAGCAGCCCCGGCTCCCAGCTGCGTGGGTAGAACGAGCCGGGGAAAGCCCCGGTGTGCCAGGCCGGCGAGTCGATCGCCGCCTGCAAGTTGAGTCCACCGTGGACATGGGCGAGCCAGAAGCACAACTGCCACTGGTCCTGCTGATCGCCGCCCGGAGTGCCGAACGCCAGCACCGGCACCCCGTCCCGCAACCCCAGGGACGGGCTCAGGGTGATCCGCGGGCGCTTGCCCGGGGTCAGCGAGTTCGGCAGCCCCTCGTCCAGCCAGAACATCTGCGCCCTGCTGTTGAGGCAGAAACCGAGCTCCGGGATGACCGGCGAGGACTGCAGCCAACCACCGGACGGGGTGGCCGACACGATGTTCCCCCAGCGGTCCACCACGTCCAGGTGGACCGTGTCGCCCTTGCTCTCCCCGTTCGGGGAAACGGTCGGCTCCCCGATGCCCACACCGCTGGGGTCCTTGGGGCCGAAAGCCCCGTGCCCGCCGGCGACGTGCTCGGGCAGCACCGGTGCGCGCCCACCCGGATTGCCGGGCCGGAGCTCCAGGGACGCCTCGTCCCCGATGAGCTCGCGCCGGGCCGCCGCGTACTCCCGCGAGAGCAGGTCGTCGAGCACCGCTCGGTCTGCCGAGTCGCCGTACCAGGCCTCCCGGTCGGCGAAGGCGAGCTTGGCCGCTTCCACCGCGACGTGCACCGTGTCAGCGGTGGCGACCCCGTCGACGTAGCGGATCTGGTCGGCGCAGCCCTCCAGCAGGCGCAGCTGCTGGGCCAGCGCCGGGCCCTGGGTCCAGATCCCGAACTTGGCCAACGACCAACCGCCGGGCAGGTCGGTGAGGCACGGCTCCTCGTAGCTGGCCTCGTACTCGGCGATGTCCTGACCGGTGAGCACGCCGGTGCGCAAGTGCCCCGTGCTGTCCCGGTGCGGCTGCTTGACGAAGTTCTCGATCGCTTCCGCCACGAACCCCTGCGACCAGGCCCGGCGGGCCGCGTCGATCTGCGCCTCCCGACCGGCACCCGCGGCTTCGGCCTCGGCGAGCAACCGCTCCCAGGTGTCGGCCAGCACGGGGTTGCGCAGCAAGGTGCCCGGTTCCGGGGCCTTCCCGTCGACCAGCCACACCTGCGCGGAAGTCGGCCAGTGCTGGCGGAAGTGCTCGCTGACGGTGTCGATCGTGCTGTGCAAGCGCTCGACCACCGGGTATCCGTCGCGGGCGTAGCCGATGGCGTACTTGAGCACCTCGCGCAGCGGTTTGGTGCCGTAGTCCCGCAGCAGCAGCAGCCAAGCGTCCCAAGCACCGGGAACCGTGGCGGCCAAGAACCCGGTGCCCGGCACCAGCTGCAAGCCCAGTTCGTCCCGGTAGTGGGCGATGGTGGCACCGGCGGGAACCGGCCCCTGACCGCACAGCGCGCGAGGACGCGGATCGTGCCCGGTCGCGAAGAGCACCGGCACTTCCCCACCGGGGCCGTTCAAGTGCGGTTCCACGACTTGGAGCACGAACCCGGCGGCCACCGCCGCGTCGAAGGCGTTGCCGCCGTCCTCCAGCACCGCCATTCCGGCCGCGGAAGCGAGCCAGTGGGTGGAGGCGACCATTCCCTGCGTACCAGCGAGTTCCGGGCGAGTGGTAAACACCCGCCCACTCTAGATTCACCGAGCCGCGATGAACATGCCTGCGGCGAGCCGGAAATCGCCTCGCGCTGCGGGCAGCGGTCAGGCGGACGGCTGGTCGTCCGGGTGCACGGGGCTGCGTCCGATGCCGTGCCAGGTCAGGCCGGCGCGGCGCAGCGTGTCCGGATCCAGCAGGTTGCGCCCGTCGACCACCACCGGCTGGGCCATC
>NZ_AYJW01000074.1 GCF_000497205.1 Saccharopolyspora rectivirgula DSM 43747 | reverse complement strand
TCCGAGGAAATGTCCGGCCAGCCCGGGGGAGCGATCGTGCCGCGCCGGAGCTTCAACCGCCCCTCGGGCACCCGGTAGTACACGTCGGTCTGCACGTCGACGCCCTGGGACCGGGCGCCCAGGTCCAGCAGCCGCTGCACCACTTCGCCGGGTCGGGAGCAGCGCGCTTTGAACTCGACGTTGAGATGGGTCACCGGCTCATGGTCACAGCGGCGTCAAGGAACCGGTGCTCCTCGGCTACCGGGCGCCGGAGCCCTTGCGGGCGTACATGTCGCGGTCCGCTCGGGCCAGCAATTCCTGGGTGGAGGCCGTCGAGTCGCTGGCGACGGTCATGCCCACGCTGGCGCCCAGTCTGATGTTCTTGCCCATAGCACGGCTGTCCGCGTTCAACCGCTGGTCGATCCGGGAGCGCAGGCCCTCGGCCTGGAACTCGTCGGTGACGTTGGCGAGCACGACGAACTCGTCCCCGCCGACTCGGGCCACGGTGTCCGCGCTGCGCACGCTGTCCTGCAATTCCCGCGCCGCGGCCTGCAGGAACCTGTCCCCTGCCTCGTGCCCGTGGCGGTCGTTGATGGTCTTGAGCCCGTCGAGGTCGATCAGCAGCACCGCGAGCGCGCCCGGCCGGTCGGAGAGCCCGGCGAGTTCCTGCTGGAACCGGTCGAGCAGCAGCGCGCGGTTGGCCAACCCGGTCAGCGGGTCGTGCAACGCCATGCGGGTCAGCTCGACCAGGCGTTCTTCGCTGACCCGCGAGTCCACCCCGAGCGGCTCGTACTGGCCGACCACGTGGATCGGCTGGTCGTCCGCCCCCAGCAGCGCGCTGAAGCGCGCCTTGATCCAGAACGGTTGGCCGTCGCGGTGCCGCACGCAGATCTCGGTGCTGCTCGTCCGGGTGCGCCCGGCGCGGAAACCGGCGAACAGGTCTTCCACCGGTTTCTGGTAGCCGGTGTAGACCAGCTCCAAGCCGCGCGAGCCCACCAGTTCTTCGCGCCGGTAGCCGATCAGTTCGCAGAACCTGTCGTTGACCTCGATGAGGTGGGTGTGCAAGTCCAGCAGCGCCATTCCGATCGGCGCGTTGATCAGCGTCTGGCGCCAGAGGTCCTCGGCCTCCACCCGAGCGGTGATGTCGCTCAACTGGGCGATGATCAGCTGGGGCGTTCCGTCGGGGCGGTTGATGATCGTGTGGTCGATGAGCGCCCAGACGACGCTGCCGTCGGAGCGCACCAGTCGTTTCTCCTGGGCGAAGCTCCTGGTGCCGTCCCGCACCTTCTGCTCGATGACCTCCCGGTCGATCACCGGGTCCTCCGGATAGGTCACGTCCCCGGACGCGAGCCCGATCAGCTCCTCCTCCGCGTAGCCGAGCATCCGGCACAGGGCGGGGTTGGCCTGCTCGACGCGCCCCTGCAGGTCGAGCAGCACCATCGGCCCGGAGGCCTGTTCCCACAGGGTTTCCCACGCCACACCGCTGATCGAGGTTCGCCCTTCCCGCTCCATCATCACACGCTGCTCGCCCAGCCGCGGGCACACCGCACCAACACCAGGGACCTCCTGCGGTTACCCGGAACACCCCGGTCGAAACCCGGTGCCTCCTGCTGCGACCGGTTCCCGGGCGGTGCTCGTGCTCGGCGCTGCGCCCGTTCGACCGCACCGGCTGGACCTCCGGTCGGGCGCCCGGCGCGAACCCGAGCAGCGGTGACGTCCGGGGCCCTCCAGCAGACCGCCAGGACAGCCACAGTGGACTCCACTGCGGAACGCGGAGCAGCCGTCGACTTTCCGCGCACGGGGAGCGTTCCCCCAGCTCAGCGGCCGCGCAGTCCGATCAGAACTGGTAGTACAGGAACGGGCTGAAGGAACCGGTCGCCACCAGCAATCCCGCGTACAACAGCCCCACCGTCAACACCGCCACCCGCAGCACCTTGGCCGGGACGGTGCGGTCGGTCTCCAGCACCGCCCCGGTGCCCGATCCCGCCGGAAGCAGCACCACCAGCAACGACAACAGCAGGAACGCCATCCGCTGATTGGTCATCGACGCGGCGACGATTTCGGTCAACCCGGCGAAATCCGGCACCAGCATGTGGCCCAGCATGTTCAACGCGACACCCAAGTCCGGCGCCCGGAAGAACACCCAGCCCAGCGTCACCAGCAGCAAGGTGAGCGCCCGCCGGGCCAGCTGCGGCCACCGCCCGGCAGGAGCCCGGTCCCACCCGGTCGCCCGCTCGACGATCAGCAGCGCGCCGTGGTAGAGGCCCCACACCAGGTACGTCCACGCCGCACCGTGCCAGAAACCGGTGAGCGCGAAGATGATCCCCAAGTTCCGGTAGGTGCGGGCGGTACCGCGCCGGTTCCCGCCGAGCGGGATGTAGACGTAGTCCCGGAACCAGCGGGACAACGACATGTGCCAGCGCCGCCAGAACTCGGTCACGGTCACCGACGAGTACGGTCGGGCGAAGTTCTCCGGCAACCGGAAACCCAGCATCCGCCCCAAGCCGATGGCCATGTCCGAGTACCCGGAGAAGTCGAAGTAGAGCTGCATCGCGTACCCGATCGCCCCCAGCCAGGCGATGGCGGACGTCATGTCCTCCTCGGGCGTGGCGAAGCACGCGTCGACCACCGGTGCGATCGTGTCGGCGACGACCACCTTCTTGGTGAGCCCCCAGGCGAACCGCGGCAGTCCGGCGGCGATGTCGTCCAGCCGGTGCGTGCGCAGCTGCGGCAACTGGTGGGCGATCTCCCGGTACCGCACGATCGGCCCGGCCACCAGCTGCGGGAACATCGCGATGTAGGTGACGAAGGAGACCGGGTTCCGCAGCGCCGGCCGCTCTCCCCGGTAGATGTCCACCACGTAGGAGATGTGGTGGAAGGTGTAGAACGAGATGCCGATCGGCAGCACCAGTTCCAGCACCGGGTAGTCGTCGATGCCGAACCAGCTGGCCAGCACCGCGATCTGGGCGGTGGCGAAACCCGCGTACTTCCAGATGAACAGGATGGTCAGGTTGACCGCGACCGTGGCGGCGAGCAGCAGCTTGCGGTTGCGCGCGTCCCGATCGGGTCTCGGCTCCAGCCGCAGCCCGGCCAGGTAGTTGACCACGATGCACACCAGCAGCAGCAGCGTCGTGCCACCGGCACCGCTGGCGTAGAAGACCAGGCTGGCGACCGCGATGACGGCGTTGCGTCCGCTGCGCGGAGCGATCAGCACCGCTGCCAGCACGACCGGCAGGAAGTACCAGAGGAACAGCGGACTTGCGAATGACATGGAAAGCCCCGGTCGGGAGGTCGCGCCTCCGAGTCACGTCGAGTTCTCGGTTTGCCCGCAGGCATTCCGACCGGTTCCCCGGCCGGACCGCAAAGGACTTTAACCGAAAGGAACTCACGATTTTTCGGGAACCGGCTACTCCGAAAACGGCCCGCGCCGCCACCTCGATCACCTAATCTGGGGCCATGACCGCACCACCGCCTCCGCCCGGCTGGTATCCCGATCAGGCCGACCCGCGCTTCTACCGCTGGTGGGACGGTCGACAGTGGACCCAACACGTGCATCCGGTGGCACCGCAGCAAGCTCCGGCCCAAGCCCCCGCGCAAAGCGACGCCGCACCGGTCGAGTTCGCCTTCGGCAACACCGGCACCCCCGCTTCCATCCAGAAGCAGGTGCAGCAGTACGCCGGTGCCGGGCAGGTCGCGGGCGGCGGCGGAACCCTGTTCACCGAGCCGATCCTGGTGATCAACCAGAAGGCCAAGCTGATCGAGGTCGCCAACGAGTACGCCGTCTACGACCAGCACGGTCGCCAACTCGGCTCAGTGGCCCAGGTCGGGCAGAGCGCGGCGCAAAAAGCGCTCCGGTTCTTCACCGAACTCGACTCGATGATGACGGTGAAGCTGGAGATCCGGGACAACACCGGCCGCCCGGTACTGCTGTTGCACCGGCCCGCAGCACTGGCGAAGCAATCGGTCCACGTGCAGCGGCCCGACGGCTTCCAGATCGGCTCGATCGCCCTGGAAAACCCCTGGTGGGGCAAGCCCCGGTTCGGTTTCCTCGTCAACGGGCAGAAGATCGGCGGCATCCTCGCCGAAAACCTGCGGGCCTGGGACCTGAAGATCGTCGACCACACCGAGAACGAGATCGCCCGCATCACCAAGACCTGGCAAGGCCTGGCGAAAGCGGCCTTCACAACCGCGGACAACTACGTGCTGCAGATCCACCGCCAGCTGGCGGACCCGCTGCTGAGCATGGTGGTCGCTTCCGCGCTCACAGTGGACACGGTGATCAGCCAGTTCGACACCTGACCCCGCCCGGGTCGTCGGCCGCCCGGCGGCAGCCGCGCATCACTTGACGCGGCGGCGCCGGGCCACCTCGGCGAGCACCACGCCCGCCGCGACCGAAGCGTTCAACGACTCCACCCCGGCCTGCATCGGGATGGAAACCGTCTGGTCGCAGGTCTCCCGGACCAGCCTGGACAGACCGCGCCCCTCCGATCCGACCACCACCACCAGCGGCTCGGTCGCCAACTCCAACTCGTCGGAGGTGACGTCCGCGTCCGCGTCCAGCCCGACCACCATCAAGCCGGCCTTCTGGTACTCCCGCAGCGTGCGGGTCAAGTTCACGGCACGGGCCACCGGGATCTTGGCCGCGGTGCCCGCGCTGGTGCGCCACGCGACCGCGGTGAGCCCCGCGCTGCGGCGCTGCGGCACCACCACGCCGTGCGCACCGAACGCCGCCGCCGACCTGATCACCGCCCCGAGGTTGCGCGGATCGGTCACCCCGTCCAACGCCACCAGCAGCGGGGGCAGCCCGGTGTCCTGCGCAGCCTGCAGCACGTCGTCCGGGTGCGCGTAGTCGTACGGCGGGACTTGCAGCGCCAGCCCCTGGTGCACGGCACCACCGGTCATCCGGTCCAGTTCCACCCGGGGCACCTCGAGCACCGAGATGCCGTGGTCGTTCGACCGCTGCACCGCTTCGGTGACCCGGTCGTCGATGTCGACGCCCTGCGCCACGAACAACCCGGACGCGGGCACCCCGGCCCGCAAGCACTCGACCACCGGATTGCGACCGGCCACCAGCTCCGGAGCGTTCTCCTGCTGGGCCTTGCGCCGAGCCCGTTCCCGCTCCGCCTTGGCCTTGGCCTGCTCCCGGCGCCAAGCGGGGTGGTTGATCCGGTTCTCCGCCTTGGGCGTCGGTCCCTTGCCGCGCAGCCCTTTCCGCCGCTGGCCGCCGGAACCGACGACCATGCCCTTCTTGGCCCCCGATTTGCGCATCGCGCCGCGGCGCTTGTCGTTGCCCGCCAACGTTTACCTGTCTTTCAACGTCCAAGTCGGACCGTCAGGGGTGTCCTCGACGGCAATACCGCAGTTCTGCAACCGCTCCCGCAGCTGGTCCGCGGTCGCGAAGTCCTTCGCCTTCCGCGCCTGCTGCCGCTGCTCCAGCAGGTCCTCCACGAGCGCGCGCAGCGCCCGGGACGCCGCGGCCTCCGCACCGGAGTCGTCCGCCCACTGCTCGGACAGCGGGTCCAACCCGAGCACGTCCATCATGCTGCGCACCGCGGCGGCGGTCTCCCGAGCGGTCTCGTCCGCCCCGCTGTCCAGCGCGGCGTTGCCCTCCCGCACGGCGTTGTGCACCGCGGCCACCGCCTGCGGGGTGGCCAGGTCGTCGTCCATCGCCGCGGCGAACTCGGCGGTCACCTCGCCCGGAGCCACGCTGCCGGTGCGCTGAACCACCCGCCGCAGGAAGGACTCGATCCGCTGGTAGGTGGCCGCCGCCTCCGTCAGACCGCCGTCGGAGAACTCGATCATGGAGCGGTAGTGCGGGGTCACCAGGTAGTAGCGCAGCTCAGCCGCCCGGGCCCGCTTGAGCACCTCCGGGATCGACAGCGTGTTGCCGAGCGACTTCGACATCTTCTCGCCGCTCATCGTCACCCAGGCGTTGTGCAGCCAGTACCGGGCGAACCCGTCACCGGCGGCGTTGGACTGCGCCAACTCGTTCTCGTGGTGCGGGAAGACCAGGTCCAGCCCACCACCGTGGATGTCGAACTCGCCACCCAGGTAGTAGGTGGCCATCGCCGAGCACTCCAGGTGCCAGCCCGGTCGGCCGTTGCCCCACGGGGTGGCCCAGCTCGGCTCTCCCGGCTTCGCCCCCTTCCACAGGGTGAAGTCCCGCGGATCCCGCTTGCCACCGCCCAAGCTCTCGCCCTGCTGCACCTCTTCCAGCCGCTGGCCGGAGAGCTTGCCGTACTGGTCGGCGAACGACTCCACCGAGAAGTAGACGTCACCGTCCGCCGCGTAGGCGTGGCCCTTGTCGATCAACCGCTGGATCAGCTCGATCATCTGCGGGATGTGGCCGGTCGCCCGCGGCAGCGCCGACGGCGGCAAGCAGCCGAGCTGGTCGTAGGCCCACTCGAAGGCGCGCTCGTGCGTGGCCGCCCACTCCCACCAAGGGCGCCCGGCCTCCGCCGCCTTGGCCAGGATCTTGTCGTCGATGTCGGTGACGTTGCGGATCAGGCGAACCTCGAAGCCCTTGTACTGCAACCAGCGCCGCAACACGTCGAAGTTCAAGCCGCTGCGGACGTGGCCGACGTGCGGCACTCCCTGCACGGTGGCGCCGCACAGGTAGATCGTCGCCATTCCCTCGCGGCGCGGCTCGAACTCACGCGTCGTACGGGTCGCGGTGTCATGCAGGCGCAGGTTCACGACTCCGATGGTACGGGGCCGGCCTGGTGCGGAAGCACAACAGGTGGCCGGTGTCGACTTCAGCCCAGCAGGTCAGCGACCGCGGCGCGCAGCGCGTCCGGCCGCTGGGCGGTGGGCACCGGATCGACCCGCACGAACCGGCAGCCGACCGCGGTCGCACCGCCGTCCGCTTCGGCGCTGTCCCCGATCATCAGCGCCTCCTCCGGCTGCACGTCCAGCCGTTCGCAGGCCCGCAGGAAGATCTTCTGGTCGGGCTTGATCACGCCCTCCTCGTAGGAGAGCAGGAACTCGTCCACGTGCTCGGTGAAGCCGAACTTGTCGAACGCCGGCCGGATGTCGAAAGCGATGTTGCTGATGACGCCCACCTTGATCCCGGCGGTGCGCAGCCCCCGCAGCACCTCACCGGCA
Organism: Saccharopolyspora rectivirgula DSM 43747; assembly: GCF_000497205.1. Taxonomy (GTDB): domain Bacteria; phylum Actinomycetota; class Actinomycetes; order Mycobacteriales; family Pseudonocardiaceae; genus Saccharopolyspora; species Saccharopolyspora rectivirgula. Next base: position 10,616 of record NZ_AYJW01000074.1, on the reverse strand, counting down.
TCGGGGTACGGAGTCCAGCAGTCCGGGTCGATCAGCCGGGCGTACAGCGCTCGCGCGTGCTCCTCGGGAACCCCCGAGGCGAGCAGCACCCCCAGGTAGGCCTTGCGGTGCTGCGCCGGATCCAGGTCCCGGTTCTCCCAGGCGTCGCGGTACTCGTCCCCCAGCTGGGAGATCATGCCGCTCGGCGCGGTCATCCGGCGCATGATCTCGGCCTTGCCGGCGACGTCGAACGGGACACCGCCCTCGCCGACGAGGTCGTCCAGCCACGACTCGTCCTCTTCCAGCCGGAACAGGGTCCCCGAGAAGTCGAACAGCACCGCTCGTGTGGTCACGAGCTCAACGTAGGTGTGCGGCATCGGGCGCACACCGACATGCGGCGAACCTCACGCCTCGCTTGACCCGTTCAGCCGATCCGGGGTGTGCGAGCTGCTGCGCCACGGCAGCACGATCCCCGTGATGCACGCGATGGCCCCCAGCCACAGCAGCACCACGGCGAACGCGAGCCGCAGCCCGCCGCCGGCCGCCCACAGCAGCAGTGACACCGGCCACAGCACGGCCAGCTGCGCGATGAGCAACCACCGGACCCACCGGTTCCGCTCGATCCCCATGACTCCAGGGTGACCGGGCACGGCCGCCCCGGACCAGGAGGAGAACCCGGAGTTTTCCCTGAATTTGCCTGGCCGGCGTACGAGAACCCGCCGAACGAATTACGCCGTCACCCGTTGGGCGGCGGCGCTTGGTCGACCGGGAAGACCAGAGCGGTCGCGATCGCCGCGACGCCTTCCCCGCGCCCGGTCAGCCCGAGGCCGTCGGTGGTGGTGCCGGACACCGACACCGGAGCGCCCAGCGCTTCGGAGAGCACCTGCTGCGCTTCCTCCCGGCGCTTGCCGATCCGCGGCGCGTTGCCGATGACCTGGACGGTGGCGTTGCCGATGCGGTAGCCGGCCTCGACGACCCGGCGCCGCACCTCGCCGAGGAACTCCACCCCGCGCGCCCCCGCCCAGCGCGGATCGCCGGTGCCGAAGACACCGCCGAGATCCCCCAGGCCCGCCGCGGACAGCACCGCGTCGCACAGCGCGTGGGAGGCAACGTCACCGTCGGAATGACCGGCGCAGCCATCGGCCTCCGGCCACAGCAGCCCGGCCATCCAGCAAGGGCGGCCGGCCTCCACCGGGTGGACGTCCACCCCCTGGCCCACGCGGGGAAGGATCGCGGTCACTCGCCTTCTCCTGCTCCGGCCAGCACCGCTTCGGCGATGGCCAGGTCGAAAGCCGTGGTGATCTTCAACGCGTGCGGGTGCCCGGGAACGGTCTGCACCTTGCCGCCGATCCGCTCGACCAGTCCGGCGTCGTCCGTGGCGGAATCCCCGGCGGAGGCGTACGCCTCCCGCAGCACGTCCACCGCGAAGCCCTGCGGGGTCTGCACCGCCCGCAGCTGCGAGCGGTCCACCGTCGCGACCACCGCGTCGGCGGCGTCGACCTGCTTGACGGTGTCGGCCACCGGCAGGACTGGCACCACCGCGGGCGCGCCTTCGGCCACCGCGCGCACCACGTCCCGGATCACCGAAGGCGGGGTGAAGGCACGAGCCGCGTCGTGCACCAGCACGATCCGGGCGTCCGGTGCGATCCGGTCGACTTCGGCGAGCGCCAGCCGCACCGAGTCGGTCCGCTCCGCGCCACCGGGGACCACGTGCGCCCCCGACTGCGAAGCCAGTTCACCGGCCACGACATCGACCTGATCGGGCGGGGCTGCGACGACCACCTGCTGCACGCAGCCAGACCCCAGCAAACCGCGCACCGCGCGCAGCAGCAACGATTCGCCCCGTACCTGGACCAGCGCCTTGGGCACTCCAGCCCCCAGGCGCACCCCGCGCCCAGCCGCGGGGACCAGCGCGACAACGCTCACGCTCTGGTTTTCTCCGACGCTCAGACTGCCGTGGCGAGGACTTCGTCCAGCAGGCTTTCCGCCTTGCCCTCGTCAGTCCCCTCGGCGAGCGCCAGCTCGCTCACCAAGATCTGACGTGCTTTCGCCAGCATGCGCTTCTCGCCTGCGGACAGGCCACGATCCTTCTCACGCCGCCAGAGGTCGCGCACCACTTCGGCCACTTTGTTGACGTCGCCGGAGGCGAGCTTCTCCAGATTGGCCTTGTACCGCCGGGACCAATTGGCCGGCTCCTCGGTGTGCGGAGCGCGCAGCACATCGAAGACCCGGTCGAGACCCTCCTGGCCGACGACGTCCCGGACACCGACGATCTCGGCGTTGTCGGCGGGAACGCGCACGGTCAGATCGCCCTGCGCGACTTTGAGGACGAGGTACTGCTTCTCCTCGCCCTTGATCACGCGGGTCTCAATTGCTTCGATGAGCGCGGCACCGTGGTGCGGGTAGACGACGGTCTCTCCGACCTTGAAAACCATGTGTCCTCTGCCCCTTTCGCTGCTGCCAGTCTATCACGGCAGGCAACCCCGCTCGACCACCTCACCATCTGTAATCGCAGGTCAGAAGGCGGACAGGGCTTGACAAAACTCCCCTGCGCGTGCAATAGGAGAACACGCGGAGGCGTCTTTCAGTCCAATTTGGACAATCATTCGGGGCGCCTGACCACCTGGTCTGATGTCGACCGCAAGACCGAATCCCGCCCCTCCGGGCGCCCCCGCAAATGACCGGGATAAGCTTTCTACGGTTGTCCGGCAATCAGGAAGGACGCTGCAACCGTGAGCCGCCCACAGCACCTCAAGGCCGCCCGCTTGCGGCTAGTTTCGGCCGCCCTTGGGCTTGGCGTTGCCGTCGCCCTCGCTGGCTGCAGTGCCGGCCAGGTAACCCAGACCGACACGCAGGTCGCCGCAGTTAACGGAGGGTCGGGCAGCGTCAAGGAAATCGCCGTTCGCAACGCTCAGCTGAGCTTCCCGACTTCCGGGCAGTTCTACGCGACGGGCTCGTCCGCCCCCCTGCAGGTCGTGCTGGCCAACGAGGGCGAGGACGACCGGCTCGTCGAGGTCTCCAGCCCGTACGCCCAGTCGGCCACCGTCGAGGGCGAGACCACGCTGCCCAGCGGCACCGCGCTGCACGCCTACGGGGAGGCCGCGGCCACGCCGACGCAGCAGGCCCAGCCCACCGGTCAGCAACAGCAGCCCACCGCCGAGTCCAGCGCCGCGCCCCAGTCGAGCGAGAACCAGCTCGGCCAGCGCGAAGTGCAGATCACCCTCAACGGGCTGACCCAGGACATCACGCCGGGCGTGACCATTCCGGTCACCTTCAAGTTCGAGAAGGCCGGCGAGGTGACGGTGCAGGTGCCGATCGCCGAGGACACCAAGCCGCGCGGCCCGGAGGACCCGGGCAGCGCCCAGGGCCACTGATCACCCAGGGCCGCTGAAGCCTCACAACGGGGGCCGTCGTTGCGACGGCCCCCGTTGCACTTCTCACCGCCGGTACCGCCCCACCGCTTTCCGCGCTGTCCGCGGCGCCGGTTAGCCTCGCGCCGTGCCCTCGAAGAACAGCCGAGCGCCCCGGCCGGTGTACCGCTGCGGCGAGTGCGGTCACGAAGTCACCAAGTGGGTCGGACAGTGCCCGAAATGCCGGTCTTGGGGCACCATCGACGAGGCAGCCCCGCCCAAGCCCGCCCTGGCCCGGGTCTCCGCTGGTGCTCCGGCCACCCCGGCCCGCCCGATCGCCGAGGTGGACCTGGAGACCGCTCGAGCGGTGTCCACCGGGATCTCCGAACTGGACCGAGTGCTGGGCGGCGGAATCGTTCCCGGCGCGGTGGTGCTGCTGGCCGGCGAGCCCGGAGTGGGGAAGTCAACACTGCTGCTGGAAGTCGCCCACCGCTGGGCGGCCGGCGACTCCCCCGGCCCTTCGCTCTACATCACCGGCGAGGAATCCGCCGGACAGGTCCGGTTGCGCGCCGAGCGCACCGATTCGGTGCACCCGCAGCTGTACCTGGGCGCGGAAAGCGATCTCAGTTCCGTGCTCGGGCACGTGGACGCGGTCAAACCCGGACTGCTGATCGTGGACTCGGTCCAGACGGTGCAGACCGCCGAAGCGGAGGGCACGCCCGGTGGCGTCACCCAGGTGCGCGCGGTGACGACGGCGCTGGTGACGCTGGCCAAGGAACGCGGGCTGCCGGTCGTCCTGGTCGGACACGTCACCAAGGACGGGGCCGTCGCCGGTCCCCGGGTGCTGGAGCACCTGGTGGACGTGGTGCTGCACTTCGAAGGCGACCGGCACTCCTCCCTGCGGATGCTGCGCGGGGTGAAGAACCGCTTCGGCCCGGCCGACGAGATCGGCTGCTTCGAGCAGCGCGACGACGGCATCGCGGAGGTCCCGGACCCGTCCGGGCTGTTCATCAACCGCCAGGAGCAGACGGTGGAGGGCACCGCCGTGACCGTGATGGTGGAGGGCAAGCGCCCACTGCTGGTCGAGGTGCAGGCCCTGGCGATGCGATCGCCGATGGCCATGCCCCGCCGCTCGGTCAGCGGGCTCGACTCGTCGCGGGTCGCGATGATGCTGGCGGTGCTGGAGAAGCACGGCAAGGTGCACTTCAGCAACCAGGAGGTGTACGCCGCGACCGTGGGCGGCACCAAGGTCACCGAACCGGCCGCCGACCTGGCCATCGCCCTCGCCCTGGCCTCTTCCAACCTCGGCAAGCCCCTGCCGCCGGGCGTCATCGCCGTCGGCGAGGTGGGACTGGCCGGGGAGATCCGGCGGGTCACCGGGCTCAACCGCCGACTCGCCGAAGCCGCCCGGCTGGGGTTCGACCGGGCCCTGGTGCCGCCGGACTCCGGTCCGCTGCCGGACGGCATCCGCACCACCGAGGTCCCGGACATCCGGACCGCGCTGAAGTTCCTGCGGCAGGGCAAGTGAGCCGGACGGCGCGGGAGTCGTCAACCCCGTTCAACAGTCCGGAGTGGATGGAATATACCGCCTCGTCGGTTCACTCCATACAGGACAGACCGAACCGGTTTTCCCCTTCAAACCGGGGGAATCGTTCCAGGAACCTGCCCGTTCCCAGAACAGCGGCGACAATCCCACCACTGCGCTACCGTCATCCCGGTGTCGGTGTCCTCGGTAGCTCGGATCATGTACAGCCGGGGGTGGCTGACCTTGCCGAACCCGCCGCAAGCGGGGCAAACCGAATTGGGGCCGGCCGGAACGTCCGGCTGCTGCTCACTCATCTCACGATCCTCAAACGGGCGGGGTGAAACCTGGCTGCCATCCTGGGGTACCCCAACAACGGCTGCACCTGGCGGTCACCAGCACGGTCGACACCTCACCGGTCCCGAGCGACATGAACCCCTTCGTCCGGTGCCGGTGTCCAGTGCCGTTGCAACTGCGGCAGGCGATCCGCAGCCCCGGTCGGTGGTTGAGGTCGAGCATCGGCTGATCCCGGAAACTGACTCCTGCGACCACCAGCCTAGTACGACCCCACCGGCTCAAGACGCGAACGCCACCGGTCAGGGGAGGATCCGGAACGGCGCGGGCGGGCTGACCACCTCGCCCAGTCGCGCGACCGCGTGGTACTCACCCGGCGCGACCAGCGGCCCGGGAACAGCGCAGCCGGGCACCGAACCGAACCCCGACCACAGCACGTCGTTGCGCACCGACTGGCCCGGTTCCAACACCGGCCGCTCGTTCGTGGTCTCCGAGTAGCAGTCGTTGCTGCCCCACACGTGTTCCCCGGACGGAGTGGTGATCACCAGTTCCCGCAACACGCGGTTGGTGTCCCGGACGCAGCTGCGATCCCCGGTGTTGGTGATGACGATGCTCAGCGCCACCTGCTCCCCGGCGCGGAACTCCGGACGAGCCGGCTCGGCCGCCACGCGGATCTCCGAATCCGGGCAGGGCGCGGGCTCGAGGTCGGCGGCGACCGCGCTCAACGGAGGCGGTGGAGGTGGTGGTCCGGCGCTGTCCTGCGGCTTCCGACTGGCCGCCCAGATCCCCCAGACCAGCAGAACCACCACGAGGACGGCGACTCCCACGGCCACCGCCCGACGGCGCCAGTACACGCTCGGTGCCAATGGACCGACCGGATCAAACACTTGTCGACAGTACCCCGACCACTGCTCCCGGAAGACGATCTCGAGATCGCCCGATCAGTCGTATCCCGGCGCGCTGGGCGCCCGAGCCGGGGATGACGAGCCAGCTGCACCCTCCGCCGGCACCGCCTGGCAGGATCGGAGGTGCTATGACCGCTGTCCCGAAGACCGGCGCCTCCCCACTGGACCCGGACGACCTGATCGACTGGTTCACCGCGAACGCCCGGCCGCTGCCCTGGCGCGCCCCCGGCACCACCGGCTGGGGCGTGCTGGTCAGCGAGACGATGCTGCAGCAAACCCCGGTCAAACGGGTCCAGCCGGTGTGGGAGGAGTGGATGCGCCGCTGGCCCAAGCCTTCCGACCTGGCCGCCGCCACCCAGGGCGAAGTGCTGCGCGCGTGGGGCAAGCTCGGCTACCCGCGCCGCGCCGTGCGGCTGCACGAGACGGCCACGGTGATCGCCACCGAGCACGGGGACGTCGTGCCCTCCGACGTGGAAACCCTGCTGTCCCTGCCCGGTGTCGGCGAGTACACCGCCCGCGCGGTGGCCGTCTTCGCCTACGGCAAGCGCGCCCCGGTGGTGGACACGAACGTGCGGCGCGTGGTCGCCCGCGCCGTGCACGGCGCCGGTGACGCCGGACCGCCCTCCACCAAACGGGACCTGGCCGACGTGGCCGCGCTGCTCCCCGAAGAGGACGCGAGGGCCGCCACGATGTCGGCCGCCCTGATGGAGCTCGGCCAGGTCATCTGCACCGCGCGGTCCCCGCTCTGCCAGCAGTGCCCGGTGCTGGCGGACTGCGCCTGGAACCGGGCGGGCCGCCCGGCCTACGCCGGTCCGCCGAAGAAGGTGCAGAAGTTCGCCGGGACCGACCGGCAGGTGCGGGGCAAACTGCTGGACGTGCTGCGCAACTCCCCCGGCCCGGTCACCCGGGAGCAGTTGGACGCGGTGTGGTCCGACGCCGGCCAGCGGGACCGCTGCCTGGACTCGCTGCTGGTGGACGGGCTGGTGGAGCAGACCGACGACGGCCGCTTCGCACTGCCCGGTGAGCACTGATGGCGCACGAGGTGCAGCTGTTCTTCGACGACGAGGCGGAGCGGTCCATCCGCCGGCTGTGGCAGCGGCTGGCGGACGCGGGCGTTCCGAGCCCGGCCGGGCAAGTGCCGGAGCAGCGGCCGCACACCACCCTGGCCCGGGCGGGCCGCATCCCACCGGCCGCCCGCCAAGCCCTGCGCGCCGAGCTGTCCCTGCTGTCCATTCCGGACCTGTGGCTGCACACCCTGGGCACGTTCCCCGGTGACGAACCGTCCCTGCTGCTGGCAGCTGTGGTCGACACCGAACTGCTGGCGGTGCACTCGGCGGTGCACGACGTGCTGGCGGGCAAGGTGACCAACCCCTCCGCCTACTACTTCCCCGGCGCCTGGATCCCGCACTGCCCGCTGGCCCGCGGCATCACCGCGGAACAGGTCAAGGCGGGTTTCCAGGCCCTGTACCCGGTGGAACCGGTGCGGGCCGCGGTCACCGCGGCCGGGATCACCGACACCCGCACCGGCCAGGCGGAAGTGCTGATCACCCGATGACGACCGGGTGAAGAATTCCGGAACTGGCTGGGGCCGAATTCACTGTGCGCCGCGGTCTCCACTGCCCGTAGGCTGACTACATGGCTGTTGTGAAAATCAATGCGATCGAGGTGCCGGAAGGCGCCGGTCCCGAGCTGGAGAAGCGGTTCGCCGCCCGCCACGGCGCGGTGGACAACGCACCCGGTTTCCTCGGGTTCGAACTGCTGCGTCCGGTCAAGGGCGACAACCGGTACTTCGTCTACACCAAGTGGGAGTCCGAAGAGGCCTTCCAGAACTGGGCGAACGGCCCGGCCAAGGAGGCCCACGCCGGGGAGCAGAAGAACCCGGTGGCCACCGGTGCTTCCCTGCTGGAGTTCGAGGTCGTGCAGGAGTCGCACCCGGGGAAGTGAACGAGTAACGAGTGAAGGGCACCGCGGCCTGCGGTGCCCTTCACCGTCCGACGAGCACCTCGGTGAACACGGCGCGGTGGTCGGCGCCGGGTACCGGGAGCACCCGGAAGTCCCGCGCCTGGAGCCCCCCGCCGCACAAGACGTGGTCGATGGTCACCGGAGGCGGCAGCAAGGTGCCCTCCTCCGGCCAGGTCGGGAGCCAACCGCGGCCGGTTCGAGCCGCGGCATCGCGGTAGCCGCGGTCGACCAGCTCCCGCAGCGGGGTGTGGTCCAGCGTCGCGTTGAAGTCCCCCACCAGCAGTCGCGGCACCGCCCCGTCCACCGGATCCGGCAGAGCGGCCATGTCGCTGCGCCAGGTGGGCGTGGTGTTCTTCCCCATCGGGTACATCGCGTGGACCGCCACCACCTCCACCGTCGCGCCGCCCGGGAGCTCCACCAGCGCTGACGGCTGCCGGTTCGCCGTGCCCTCCACCAGCGACGTCTCCTGCAGAGGGTAGCGGGACGCGAGCCCGGAGCCCGTGGCGTGCGGGCCGGCCTGGAAGACCCGGTGCGGCAGTTCGGCCGCCAGCCCCGCGCGGTCGAGCTCAGCGACCAACTCCGGGGTGAGCTCCTGCAGGCTCAGCACGTCCACCCGGTTGCTGGCCACCAGCCGCACGATCTCCTCGGCCGAAGCGCTGCCGTAGTAGGTGTTGATCGACAGCACCCGCAGCGGCTCCCCACCGCCCTGGGGCGGGCCGTCCGCCAGCACCCGCGGGGCCAGCGCGCCGCCGGAGACCGCGGTGGCCAGCACCGCGCACAGCACGACCGGCCAGCGGCGCAGCAGGAGCCCCGCCAGCGCCAGCACCACCCCGACCACGGGCGCGTACGGGAACAGGGCGATCAGCGCGACCGCGTAGCGGTTGGCGTCGAACCCGACCACCGACAGCACGACCCAGCCGGTGAATCCGGCCGTTGCCAGCACCAGCAGTCCGGCAGCAGCAGCTCCACCGGGCTTGTGCCGTTGCTGCGGAACGGTTTGAGACACTTCCGGCAGGGTCTGGTCCATCCGAACTCCTCAACCAGTCGGCCCTTTCCAGGCTGGCAGCCCGCGACCAGCCGGTTGCGCCAGCCTTCGAAAAGCCCGCTCGGCGCCGCGGGCATGGCGTAGATCACCAGCCCGATGGCCGAAATGCGACTTTTGACTGGAATCATGGTTGGGCAAGGACTTCTGCCACTTTTCCCGCTGCCGCAGTTCGCGGCCAGCGGAGAACGACGAGCACCCCGGAGCTGTCCCGCATGCAGGTAATGCCGCTGGCTTCCCCCGCCGCCGAACCAACCGGATTCACCGCTTGGGTGATCGACGTGATGGAGGCGCTCGGCGGTCCAGGAGCGGGGCTGATCATCGCGCTGGAGAACCTGTTCCCCCCGATCCCCAGCGAAGCCATCCTGCCGCTGGCCGGGTTCACCGCCAGCCGGGGGGAGATGAGCTTGATCGGCGCGATCGTGTGGACGACGCTCGGGGCCCTGGTCGGCGCTCTGGCGCTGTACGCGGTGGGTGCGGTGCTGGGCCGGGAACGGGCCCGAGCGGTGGCCGCCAAGGTACCGCTGATCAAGATCTCCGACATCGACAAGACCGAGGCGTGGTTCGCCAAGCACGGCGCCAAAGCGGTGTTCTTCGGCCGCATGATCCCGTTGTTCCGCAGCTTCATCTCGCTGCCGGCCGGGGTGGAGCGGATGCGGCTGACCACGTTCGTGACGTTCACCACGCTGGGCAGCCTGGTGTGGAACACGATCTTCGTGGTGGCCGGTTACCTCCTCGGCGAGAACTGGTACCTGGTCGAGGAGTACGCGGGACTGCTGTCGCGGGCGGTGCTGGTCGTCGTGGTGCTGGCCGTCGCGGTGTTCATCGGCCTCCGGATCCGCCGCGCTCGCCGGGACGAGGAGTTCGCCGAAGCCCCCACCGTCCAGCTGGAGGCGGTGCAGGTGGGCAGCTCGTCCACCTGGGGCGACGAGCTGTCGTGGGACGAAACCCCCACCCAGGAGATCCGCCGCTGGTGACCAACCGTCCGCTCCGGCCGCGGTGAGCGGTCCCCTCGACCTGACCCGCGGGCGGGCGTCCTCCTCCGCTCGAGGAGACTTGCGCCGCGGCCCGCGCGGTGGAGTGCCCCGGCTCGACCAGCCGGTGCTCCCCTTTCGAGCCGATCCGGCCGCCCGCTCCGCCGAGCGCAGCGCGCTGCCGAGAGCTGACCTCCCACCAGGACACCTGCGGCAGTCGCCCCTGGAGCCGTCTCCGGAGAACGCGGCTTCCGCCGCGGCACCCCCGGGCGCCGGAGCAAGCCCCCGCGAAGCTCTCGCAGCGCAGCCCCGCACGCCCAGCCGCCGCCCCTGAAGACCACCGTCCCCGCGCAGCAGAACGGCCCCCGCGCTCAGCGGGGGCCGTTCGCCTCAGCGTGTGAACTTGTTGGTCACTCGTTCTCCGGGCGGGATTCGTTCGGCTTCTCCTCGGAGGTGGCCGAAACCCCGACCGGGGTGTCAGGGACCAAGGACGGCTTGGGTTCGCCGCGGAAGGTGAACACCGCCTGGTCGTCGGGGCCTTCGCCGTCCCAGTTGTCGACATCGACGATGACGATCTGGCCCGGCTCG
>NZ_AYJW01000073.1 GCF_000497205.1 Saccharopolyspora rectivirgula DSM 43747 | reverse complement strand
CGATCATGACGTCGACTTCTGCCCGCGGCAGGGTCACGCCGAGCATGATCACCGAGAACGCCACGACCGGCACCCATAACGGCAGCTGCGGGTACCAGAACTTGACGTACAGGCCCGCCGCGATCACCTCGCTGCCGAGCGCGCAGTTCGTCAACCGCATCGCGGTGTTCGCCGCCGATCTGGACAACTTCAAGCGGGTCAACGACTCGCTGGGGCACGAGGGCGGCGATGAACTGCTCTCCGCGCTGGCCCAGCGGTTGACGAACGGGCTCCCGCCGACGTGCACCCCGGCCCGCTTCTACGGGGACGAGTTCCTCGTCGTCTGCTCCGACGTCCAGGAAGCCGGCGGCATGCGAGCCCTCACCGCCCAGATCGCCAAGATCCTGCACACCGTGGTGCCGGTGCGCGGTCGGCTGATCAAGGTGTCGGCTTCCATCGGGGCGGCCGTGGTGGAGAACGACCGCACCACCGGGGAAGAACTCGTCCGCTACGCCGACGCGGCGATGTTCGAGGCCAAGCAGCGCGGACAGGGGTTCGTGGAGCGGGCCGATCCCGTGCTGGCCTCGACGGCGGCGAGCCAACTGACCTTGGAAGAACAGCTGCGCCACGCCATCCACAACGACTCCATCACCATGCACTACCAGCCGATCGTGGACAACGACGGCTCGGTGGTGCTGGCGGAAGCGCTGCTGCGCTGGTCCCCCAAGTCGGACGAGGCCCCGCTGCCACCGCCCCAGGTGCTGCGGGTGGCGGCCCAAGGGGATCTGCTGCGCGACCTCGACCGCCGGATCCTGCGCACCGCCCTGCGCGAAGCGTCCCACTGGACCGGCCCCGACGGTGAGCCGATCAGCATTTCGGTGAACCTCGGCGGACTTCGCCCGGACATGCCGGGCTTCGACGAGGAGATCCTGGCCGCGATCTCCGAAAGCGGCGCGAAGCCCGAACAGGTGGTGCTGGAAGTCGTCGAGACCACGCTGGCCGAGCTGCCCGAAACCGCCCAACAGGCGATGTCCGAGCTCACCCGGATCGGGGTCCGGTTCGCCATGGACGACTTCGGCACCGGGTACTCCTCGCTGGCCCGGTTGAAGGACATGAACACCCAGATCCTCAAGCTCGACCGGAAGTTCGTCTCCGGCATCGGGACGGACCCGATGGACCTGGGCATCACCCGGGCGATGGTGGAATTGGCCCACACCATGGGACGCGAGTGCATCGCCGAAGGCGTCGAAGACGCCGATCAGCACCGGCTGCTCCAGGACATCGGGGTGGACGCCTACCAGGGCTACCTGTTCTCGAAACCACTGCCGCCCGCGGAGTTCAAGGAGTTCGTGCAGGCCGCGAACGCGCGACCCGCCAGGGGCTAAGCACCGGACCGGCTGCGCTTGGCCCGGTACATGTCGAGGTCGGCCTTGGCCAGCAGAGCGCTCACCGACGCTTCCGGATCCCGCGTGGTGGCCAGGCCGACGCTGGCGCTCATCTGGAAGAGCTGACCGACCGCGGCCACGTCGGTCACCAGTTCGCTGCGGAGCCGCTGGCGCATCACCTCGGCCTCCTCCGAGGTGCCGACCTTGGTGAGCACCACGAACTCGTCGCCTCCGATCCGGGCGACGGTGTCCTGGGACCGCACCGTCGCCGTGAGCTTCTCGGACACTGCCTTCAACATCTCGTCCCCGGCCCGGTGGCCGAACTGGTCGTTGACCGGTTTCAACCCGTCGACGTCGATGACCATCACCGCCAGCACCCCGGGTTTGCTCTCCAGCTCGCCGAGCTCGTCCTCCAACCGGTCCACCAGCAAGGTGCGGTTGGCCAGGCCGGTGAGCGGGTCGTGCAGGGCCATCCGGGTCAGTTCGGCGAACCGGTCCTGGCTGATCCGGACGTCCCCGCCGCCGAGGGATTCGCACTGCCCCACCAGGTAGGCGGGCCGGTCGTCCGGCCCGGGGATCGCGATCAGCCGGATGAGCATCCAGAAGGTGTGCCCGAGGGCGTGGCGGAGCCTGGCCTCCAGGGTCACCGAGGTCTCTTCGTCGCGCTGCAAACGGGTGAGCGCCTCTTGCAGGGCGCGTTTGTCGTCGGGGTCGTCCACCAGGTCGCTGAACGGTCGACCGAGCAGCACGTCCCGGCCGTGGCCCACCATGTCGCAGACCTTGTCGTTGATCTCCGTCCAGCGGCCGTCCAGGCTCATCAACCCCATGCCGATGGGGGCGTTGCTCATGGTGCGCCGCCACAGCAGCTGCAGGGCCCGCAGCTCGCTGATGTCGAGCACCTGGTAGACCAGGTACCGCGGTTCCCCTTCCCTGGTCCGCACCAGGGAGGGCTGGATCAACCCCCACATCACCCGGCCGGAGGAGTGCAGCAGCCTGATCTCCACGGGCAGCGGGTCGACGCTCTTCTCCACCAGCTGCTCGATGTTCTTCCGGATCGCTCCCAGGTCGGCCGAGTGCACCACCTCGGCCGCCCGGATGCCCAGCAGCTGCTCCCGCTCGGCCCCGAGCATCCGGCACATGGCCGGGTTGACTTCCACGGTGATCCCGTTTACGTCGAGCACTGCAAGGGGGCCCTGCGCCTGCAGCCACATCTCCTCGAACGGCAGATCCCGGACTTGCTGCTCCTCCACTCGATTAACGCTACGCGAGCACCTGTGGGCACGCTTCCTCGAAGACAGCGCTACCGGAACCGCCGGAACGCCAGCGCCCGGTACGGGCTGGGCGCCGGCTGGTAGCCGTGTTCGTGGGCGATCCGCCGGATCTGCTCCTCACCGATCGACCAGTGCGCCTTGTTCAAGTACACCTCGGGACGGCCGTCGAAGTGCTGGGCGATGAGCCGCTCCTGCTCCCCGGGGTTCTTGAACCGGTTGCGCATCAACACCAGCGCCAGCGCCGTGCAGCCACCGACCAGCACCACGCACGCGACCGCGATGAACAGCGGACTGGCGGCCGTCGCGTGGTCCTGCGCCAGCAGGTACTGGAACGCACGCATCGCTCACCCTTCTTCGTCCTGTTCGGCGAAACGCAAGCTCCGCGCCGTGCGGGCGGCCTGCCCGGCCACGTACTCCCATCCGTCAGCGCTACCGGTGGTGACGTCCAAGACCGCCAGCTGCCGGGCGTCCGGGGAGACGAACTGGAACTCCGCCCGGTAGACGGGGCGGACCTCGTCTTGGGAGAGCCCGAACTCGCCGGCCGGCAGCCTCAGCTCCCCGTGGTGCACCGCGGCGATGGACGGCCCCGCCGGGAGCCGCACCACCCTTGCGTCGGCGTGCGGGTGGCGCCGCTGGTACTCCTCCAGCAAGGCCGTGGCCAGGGCGGAACGCGCATCGCGCCCGGTGGCCACGCCTTCCGCGTTCCGCAGCGGGGCGCTGGCCAAGGTCATCGTCGCCGTGGCCGGTTGGGCGGTCTGCGTCGGGAACGCGCCGAAGACCAGGATGCGGAACCGGTTGAGCCGCTCGCACACCGCCATGAGCTGGTCGGTCAGCTCGGCGGGGTCGATGTCGCCGTGCTGGGCGGCCGCGTTCACCAGCGACTGGGCCCGTTCCCGCAGCTGCTGCTCGGTAGTGCCGGCGATGGACAGGCCGGCGAACCCGGGCGGGTACTCGAGCTGGATGTTGAGCATGCCGGCGTCCCCTTACGCTTTGCTCTTCGCCTGCTGGTCTTCTTCGATGCCGGATTCGATGGCGTTCCACAGTGGTGCGGCGGGCCCCATGATCATCTGCGCCGGGTTCTTCGGCACCCAGTAGTCCTGCAGGTCGTCGAAGAAAGTGGTCAGTTCCCCGCCGCTGGCGGCATCGGCGACGCCCCAGCCGGCCAGCTGGCCGACGTCGAGTGCGAGGCTGACCTCCGAGCCGACCACCGGGATCATGCCGACGGTTCCGGTCACCACGCCCAGCGCGTCGGCCGCCAGCACCTCGTCCGGCACGTCCCCACCGGCCGCCCGGGCCAGGGCGTGCCCGCCCAGCGCGCCGACCTGGAGGACCAGCGACGCCCCACCGAGCGCCATCGCGATGCCTTCGGTGATGGGGTTGGGCGGCACCAGCCCCACGATGTCCCCGACCAGCCCGACCATCACGCTCAGGTCGGCGGCCAGGTCGGCGAGGTTCGCGATCAGGTTGGCGTTGTCCTTGACCAGCTGCCACGCCCCGGAGGCCAGCTCGCCCAGGGCGTCACCGATCGCCTCGATCGAATCGCCGAGCAGCTCCCCGAGCTCGCTGCCGATCCGCTCCAGCAGCCCGGGTTCGTCCGGCGCCAGTTCCTGGGCCTTGCGCAGCGCACGGGCCACTTCTTCGGCGATCTCGGTGTGCTGCGCGTGCAGGCGCTTGGCCTGCTCCAGGATTTCCGCCACCTCGTTCCGGGCGGCGTTGAGCTCGGCGACGGCCGCGTCCAACCTGGCCTGGGCGTTGCGCAGGGACTGCTCGTCGGGGAACTCCTGGCCGGCCAGGCCGAGGTCCGGGTTTCGTTCGGCGCGCTCAGCTCGTTTCTTGGCGGCCTCGGCCCTGCTCTCCAGCTCGGCGGCCTGCCGCTGCATGACTTCGAGGTCGGCTTGCCAGCCGTGCAGGGCCTCGCCCGCCGCCCGCAGCGACCGCTGGCCTCGATCCAGCAGATCGGGCAGGTCGTTGACGGTTCCGCGGAAGGCTTCCGCCGCTTTCCCCTGCCACAGCCCGTCGGAGTTGCCGATGCGGGAGAGCGCTTCGTGGGCTTCCCCCAGTGATTCGGCCACTCTGCGATAGCGGTCCGCCAAGGCGGTGATCTTCTCCGGCTCGCCCGGGGCCGGGTCGAATCCCAGGGCGTCGAAGTCGCGCGTGCTCATTCCGTCCCCTCGAGCGCCGACATGATCTTGCTGTCCGGGGCGGTGCTGTCCGACAGCGCCTGGGTGTGGGCCTGGAAGAGCTCGGACACTTCTTCTTCGAGTTGGGCGTAGTGCTCCTTGGCGGCCCGCAGCAGTCCGGTGACCTTGTCGGTCGTCTCGGCCAACTTGCCGGTGCCGTACTCCCAGCTCTCCTGGAAGTCCTTGCCGGCTTTCTCGATGTCCGCGTTGCCCAGCGCGGACAGCTCGGCTTCGCGCAGCCGCTTGTTCGCCTCGCTGATCTTCTCCGCCGCTGTCGACAGATCGGTGATGAACCGGCCCAGTTCCGGCATGTCAACCCGGTATCCGCCCACCCGCGCTCCCCTCTGATCGTTCCGGCGGAGGCCTGATTGTAAAAGATCGGTTTCACCTGAAGGGGTGAAACGCGCTGTTTTCCGCTTTTCTCCTGGAACAGCGCGTTGTCACCGCTCTCCTCGCCCGGCGCGAGTCGGTCGCTGGAGGTCTCGCCCGCGCTGCCCGCTTCGGAAGCAGCGGGCTCCCCGGGTTCGGCGTGCTGCCGTTTCCCCCGCGGAGTGGGATGTTGGGAGCTCAGCGGAGTTCGGGAAGAGGACGCGACATGAGCGCTGAACTGTATTCGCGCTGGCTGCACGAGCTGTGGGGCGGTGACCTGGAGGACTTGGAAACCACCGCCGCCAGCGTGGTCTCGCCGGATTTCGTGGGGCACTGGCCGCACCGGATGGGGTTCGTGCGCGGGCCGGCCCAGCTCGCCGACGTCATCCGGCAAGGACGCGCCATGTTCGACGACGACCTGGTCTTCGAGCTGGTGGTGGGCCCGATCGTGCAGGGCGAGCTGGTGGCCGCCCGCTGGGTGGCCCGCGGTCACCACGCGCAGCGGCCGGTGCGGTTCCACGGGCACGACATCCTGCGCCGCGGCCGCGACGAGTTCGTGGAGTACTGGTCCATCAGCGAAACCCCACCGGGCGTCTCGCGATAGCAGGTTGTTCGCGAGCGCCTACTGCTCTTCGGCGGTGAGGAACAACGGCAGTTGAGCTTCCGCTGCTTCGGGCTTCTTCCGGGCGGGCCCCTCGGGTCGTCCGGCCAAGTTCTGGCATTTCCTGCAGGTGATGGGCAAGTCGACCGCTTCCCAGTCGGCTCTCGGATACCGGCTGAGCGGTTGCCCGCAGACCGGGGTGGGCTGCGGTATGCCGTTCCGCCTGACGATTTTGGCTTTGTGCACCTTGCACTTGAGGCCGACGCGCAGGTTGCGACCTATGAAGGGTTCGGCGAACTTTTCCGCCTCCTCCCGATGGGAGTCCCCGTCGTTCTCGCTCTCATGCACAAGATCAGCTTTGCCCACCGCGTCATCCGCGAGCACCGCAATACAGGTGATCTTGATTGACGAACGGCACACCGATTGCTCCGAACAGCGGTGGACATTGGCCTGCTGGGCACAATTCCAGGAATCTCGACGCACCTGGGCGCGGGAGAACCAGCGGCGCCTCGAGTTTCGGATTCCGCAGCTGCTGCGAAGTCGCCCTGACGATCAGCTGGTCAGCGCTTCGCCGAAAAGCTCAACGCGAGCCGGAAAACTTCGAACGGAAAGCACCTTTGGGCCATGCGGATGAGGGGGCGATCACGCCCGAATGGAAGATCGAAAAATCAGTAGAAGTCGATACAATGTACCACGGGTCGCCAACCCGGAAGCACACTCCACCACTTTAATTCCGAGTCAGAGAGTAGAGAGGTCGTTCGATCTGTGTCAATAGGACTGTCGGCGACTTCACTCGATGTGGCTGGGGTGCTGCTTCTTCCGTCGACGAGAGGGAGCACGTGAGCAGCGACAGCGTCCAGATCGGTCTCGCCGCTTTCCTTGACTACACGCGCAGCAACACGCGCGGCTGCGTGAACCTCGTCAAAGCACAACGCACCATGTACTTGGATCCGGATCGCCGGGCTTCGGCGTTCTACGGCCCGTTCCGGGCGGCGCTGCGGCGCGCGGTGAATTCCCCGGATCCGGAACGTGTGCTGACCAGGACCGTGGCCAAAGCCCGGCCGGTGCAGCGGAGCCACTTCGAAGCCCTGCGGGCGGGATTCCTCCAGTGGTGGGGCAAAACCCGGGGCACCGGAGTGCCCATCTCCTCGGGGCGTTGGCAGTGCGGGCAGCTGACCATCAACATCCCCGACCAGGGGTGCCTGGGTTTGCGCTACCGCAACGGGCGCACCGAACTCGTGCTGCCGTACCTCAAAGAACCCGAACTCACCGCGGAAGACGCCTACCCCGCGCTGCGCATCCTCGAGCTCGAGAGCGACGAGATGCTGCCCGGGGCGGCGCCAGCCGTGCTCGACGTGCGGAGGGGGAAACTGCACAAGCTGCGGAAGAACACCAACCGCGGTGATCTGGACGCCTACCTCGAAGCCGAAGCAGCCAAATACCTCGTGCACTGGCAAGCAGCCGCCTGATTCCTTGAACCCGACCAGAACGCCGAAGCAACTCCAACTCTTCGAGAGACAGCAGTTGAGCAACCACTTATCTGCTTGAGCTTTTTTGCACGCTTAGGGGGAGAAGTGGAGTGTTACCATCGAGTCAAGGAATACTTCAGGCGGGACGGAACACGAGTCAGGGCACACTATCGCCGAAATCCATCACGCTCCAGCAACAATTCACTCCCCTTCGGGGTAGTAGTCGCCGCTGCGGTCATCATTGCCCTGGTGGGGTGGAGGCTCAGCAGCGGAGAAAATGAAGTCGACCAGGAAACGAAGGCTTGGGAGATCCAAGGAACCACGTTCACCCAGGAAGCTTCGGACACCGACAAGTCATGCGGTATCCATTCATTCGGCGATGTGCAGCGATTCTTCCTGGAGCACCCTTGCCAGGAGTTGCACAGAGTCCTGCTGGCCACCCAGGACACCGATGGCAACGAAACCGTGATCGCAATTTCCAAGACCGTCATGCCCACCGCTGAACAAGCCGAGGAACTGAAGGAACTGGTAGATCGAAACGGCACAGGGAACATCAAAGACTTGGCCAAGCAAAAACTGAAGTACCTGGGGGTTGAGTTCACGGGTCAGCACTACGCGTCGAAACTTGCCGGATCATCGGTTCTCATCGCTGAAGCCGAGGTCGCTAGCGGTGATGTTGACTCAGCGACTCTGAAGAGAACAGCCCAGCAGGCACTGGCGTATCCGCATCTCTAGCACCAACAGCTGGTAGGACTGCCTAGTTCCAGGTAGCCCTACCCCAATCCAGCTATCGATTGGCCGAGCTCACTCGCGAACAACGATGCCTCCAGCAGGTGTCCTGTTCGCGAGTGGGTTTCACTCATTCAGCACTGGCTGCGGCATGCAGCGGAGCGGTAATCCAATCTGTCGAGAGTCCACAATTCGAGGACGCTCCTACCCAAAGATGATCATCGCGGGTAAGGGCGTTGGTCTGTTCGATGGTATCGTGCGAACAACACTCTCGGGCAGCCGCTGGCCAATATGATCTTGTTCCGTGCCAGAGATCATGCTCTCTGGCAGAAGTCTTGGGCATGGCCATCGACACCTCGGTGCCAGTGCTACAACTCGGCGGCGGAAAACAATGCCAAATCACCGCCACCACCTCATGGGGCCAAGTCCTCTACCTGGCCAACTACCTCCTGCAAGCACTCGGCTGGGCATTCGCCACCCTCTTCGTCGCCGGCTACACCGGGCTAGTGCGCAAAACAGGCCAAACAACCTGACACCAGCACGAGTCCACGTGCGGTGGCCTCCGAAGAATCGCACCCTGAGCTGCGGAAGCGCAGGGTGAGTGGGACGGGACTGCGGCCTGATATGCGCCCGAGCCGCCATCAGGTAAGCGGAAGTCCGGCTGATCAACACGAGCCAGCAAGATCTGAAGATGAACCCCACGGCACGGTCAGCACTACACCGCACCCCTGCGACCACCGAGGAGTTCTCGCCCCACGACCAACTCCGTCGGGAGCCTCCCAACCGAGCAGCTCGCAGCAGCGAAAACACGGCTGGGACACCCTGGACGCTCAGCACCGTGACTTCTTCAGTCACAGCAACGACGGGTCGGTTCTACCTCGGCAGCACTTCGTCGAGCACCGAAGAGCTCGGACAGGACCCTATCTGGAACGAGACCAACGACGCGCTCGATGCCTTCTGCTCGTCGCTACCGCATCCGGGCTCCTCCCGCCTCGCAAGCAGACTGATCCCATCAGCTACGACGAAGCGAGGCGACCATCTTCGCCATCTGGATGCAGGGGCCGATCATGGATGGAAGACACCCGGTTCTCCGGCTTCCGCGGCAAGAAGGCACCGAACCGTACGCGAACTTCTAAGAATTTGCCGAGCCACCGGCTAGGAATACGAAGAAGAACTCGAATCCTGATCAACATGGCACAACCAGCCCTCCGATGTGGAGAGCAGTGCTGTTCGCTTGCCCTTCCCAAGCTATCAAGGGCGAACCTCGTCCCACGCCTGCGCTTGTCGCAACAAGCTCCGGCCGCCCCGAACGGCATCCCAACACAACCAACGTCGGTCTACGACCAGCCGAAGTGAGGGTCCATCGCGCCGGACAACACACACGACGAGCACCACGAGTGTGATAGTGACGACGCACGAGGCCAGCACTTCCACATCCGAGTGCCGTCTCCGCGGCGAGGAAGCTGCGGAAGCGATAGCACCGCACACCCAGCGGCCGGCTGTCGGACACCCAAACGGCAGGCAGGCGCACCAGCAACGATCGCCTTTGCATGGAGACAAGAAATTCACCCGCACGAACGGCAAGACTGCGTTTGAAGTGGTGATCTGCACTGGTGCCACTCGGCAAGAACAACCAGACACGTTGGACCATTCGAGTGATCTTGCTCGACTTTCCTGAGATAGCCACGCCCTAGCAGCACACTGGTCAGGGTTCTAGGTCGACAGGAACAAAACAAAGGGGCGGTTCTTCAGCGGAAACCAGTATTGCCATCTACTACAACGTCTCACGCCCGAAAGCGAGAACACCCGCAATTTGACCTATTGGAATCACCACCCGTGAGAGGTGCATATGCCCGATGTCCCTGACGTGGAGCCAACTCTGCAAAAATTGCACGAGGTGAAGACCCAGCTGAGTGAATTAAGAGAGGACGCATCCACCAGGAGATTCACCGGATCTTCAGAAGACGGATCTGTGCACGCACTGGTCGACGGCACAGGTCGACTGCACGAGCTCACCATTCCGAATGAAGAAATCCGTTCAAGTCATCCTGCGCGACTAGGACCAAAAGTAATGGCCGCCCTTGCCGACGCCCGCCAGAAGGCCAACAACGACACAAACACCAGGATCGCAGAACTACTTCCTTCGTTTGGAGATTGATTGATGCCAGAAATTTCGACAGCTCGTATTCGCGAAGAGCTGGCCCTATCAGAGGAACTAGTGCAACGATCTTTGGAAAAAGCGGAGCAGGCTAAATCTGAAAGAATAGAAGTTGATCTGGACAGCGACCTCGGCCAAGCCGTGTTCTCCGCCTATGGAGAATTGCTTGAGCTCAACCTCAATGTTGAGCAGATGAGGTTCACCAACGGTCGAACCCTAGGGGCGGTAATCGTCAAAGCAGTGAATTCTGGCGAAGAGCAGGCCAGACATTTTCGCGAGCAACACTAGAAGGGGACATCGGCATGGCTGGCTTCGAGGTCGTTCCCGGGGCGATCAGAAAGAACGTGAGGTTCCTCCAAGAGGCTTCAGACGCTTGGGATACCGCACATAAAGCACTCAAAGGAATGAAACTGAAGGAGAACGCTCTAGGATTGCTGGGAAGACTTTCCTTCGCCATACAGCATCACAACTTCGCACTCGATGAGGCTTTGCGAGTCCTTGAAGAAGGACAACAACGCCTTGAAGAGGCCGCTACGAAGCTTCAAGCCGTAGCGCATGAGTACGAAAGCCGCGACGCCGATTATTACGCCGAGTTCGGCTACCTCCGCGACAACATGTGACGACCGACGCCGAAAGCAGGAACCCGAATGGAACCCTTAAGCCCTTTTTCTCCCTTAAAACCCTTCCCGGAAGAAAAGGCGGAAAAGATACTCGAATATGCCAAAAAGCTTGGTGCACATGCGGTCAAGGAGATAATAGATACCATTCGTGATCTCTTCGGCCACCCCGAAGCAATACGAGATCGAGTGAACGCCTGGGGGTACCAGGCCAAGACAGGAATAGCGCAGTCCGTCGAATCCATCACGGCTTCGCGAAGTGATCTGACTGCATATTGGGAAGGCGGAGCTTTCGACAGCTACAAATTGTACGTTGACCATTTGGAGGAAGTGTTCGACAACGCAAGAAACGTCTTCGGGCAGATGGCTGATCACCTGCAAGCCATGGCCGAAGCGATGACGAATTTCTACAACCGCCTGCTGACTTATGTCAACCACTGCTACGCAACGATCATCAGTTGCACTGGCGGAATTCTCGCCACCATCAAAGAGGCACTCATAGGAATTGCCGAACCAATCGCGGACGCCATCGCGAAATTTGTCGAAGATAGCAACGACGTCATCACCGAGATGAATATGACGATTTATCAATACAACGCAGCGGGCCAGGACATCAAACAATCGATAGCTGATCTCAAAGTACCTGAAACCATTCCTAGCTCTTCCGTGGACCCGGGAGGCTGGAAAGTTCGAGCGAGGTAGTGAGCATATGCGTGTCACACGCAATCGGGCCTTTGCAGCATTGGCATCAGCTGGGGCTTTGCTCGCCATCACAGCCTGCTCGAGCGCTCCCGCGGCGGAGGACCCGTTCACGGAGTTGCCGGTCGCCTGCGATCTCGTTTCAGGCGAAACCATGCAAAGCGTCGTTGGGCAACCCCACGGCTCCGGGAAAACAAGAACTGCCGATAGCGACGATTGCTCTTGGGTGAATCGCCCCGAAGACCTTCCAGCCCCTCCACAAGAAGGTGTGGTTCCGCACTGGCGCGACCTGCACCTCACGGTCTACCTGTTCAACGCCCTGGAGGGGAGCGACAGAACAGGGGTGGACCAAGCCACCGACGTGTTCGCCCTTGAACGGCAGGGCGACGGCCTGGTCGGCAAAGGCAGCGTGGACGACATCGGCGACGAAGCGTACTTCGACACCAACGGGAGCTTCGGCAAACTGAAATTCCGGCAAGGGAACATCATCGTCGACATCTGGTTCACCAGCACAGCCATCGGACCAGACGGCTCAACAGCAGCACTCGGCAACGAGACAGTGCGCGAGGCACTCACGAAAGTGGCCAAGGAGGTCAGCGCCAACCTGCACCACCAAGCCCGATGAGCTCAATTCCAATACCCGAGCCCCTTCGAAACGGCCTCGGCTGTGCAAGCAGCGGACCTCCCACAGCAATGGGAATGATGTAGGGCAGCCGCGCTAGCCATAACGGTTGGCGCGGTCCAAGCCCCTCGGTGTCGGTGCCCCAGCCCGCGAGCTCAGCTCAAAGCTCCGCGGTCGTGCACCGCAGCCATCCCCAAACCGCCCACCCCTCGCCCGGCGATGCTCGGCCCAGTCGGATGCTCCCGAAGCCGTGGCTTGCGCTCCCGAACCCGCGAAGCCGCCGAGCAGAGGATCTCCACGCCCCTCTCCCGGCGCCGGGAGCGTTGGACAACGACCACGGCGGCCGGCCCCGTGGGAACAACCAGGGCCGCTGCGACCGTGGACCGCCCCCGGCGACCGACGTCCTGGCGGGGCCAACCGAGGCACCGGCCTCGAAGCAGTGGATCTCAGCCCGCACCCCCTTTACGAGCTCATCCATCCCCGTGAGGCCCTCGTCCACCCCGTGGCCCAAGAACGGGCCCCGACGACTCCTGCTGCTGTCGTTGGTGAAGACGTGCCACGAGCCCGAGCAGATGCCAACGGCGCTGCTCCCCGGTCTCGACGCACAACACCCTGCCGGAGGCAGAACTGAGCGCTCGAACGATCACCTGACACCAGGCAGTCGATCACCAGGAGACGGGGACGAGCGAGCCGGCACGTGAAAGGGCAGTTAGCACCCGGGGCGAAGCCCGCAGAAGAGATCTTGATCCGTGCGCGCGAAGCGCACCTGGCCCGCGGCTCGGACCACCGAGCAGCTCTCCACCTGCGAAGCGTGGGGCAGGTGGGATTTGAACCCACGACCTGACGGATTATGAGTCCGCTGCTCTGACCTGCTGAGCTACTGCCCCAACAACCGTTCGCAGTACTAGCGATCGTATCGAGCCGGCGTTCCGGCTCGCCTGTCGGGGTGCGGGTTCGGGGTTCGAGGCTCCGGACGTGAAAAGGGCCAGCGCGCACCTGCCCGCGCCGGCCCCCCGACACCACTCAGTTGATCATCGACTGCTCAATTGATCATCGCGAAAATATCGAAAGCGCCGGTCAGCTGCCCGATGATCGCGATGGTGGCCAGCAGGGCGACCAGCCCGGCCACCGTCATCACCGCCAGCATGCCGAGATAGACGAGCGCCTTGACCGGCTTAGGCAGCTCGGACACCGCGGACAGATCGAGTGAGAAGTGCGGTTCCTTCTCAATTCCCGGCGCAGACATCGCTTCCCCCGTCCTTGATCGAACCCCTAGCACGAACCCTGTGCTGAAGACGCGCTGCCACAGCGGTCTCGTTGCGTCAACGAACCGCGAACCGAATTAGTTCGCGCTCGAGCAATTCGACCGGCCTCTTCATGAGACCTCCGCCCTGCAACCGCCTACCAGCAAGGATCTCCCCAACGACTGAAAATTGCGAGATCAACTACTCAGCCGTTGAGGAAGCGGTAGAGGAACGTTATCGACCGAAGAGACCGGATCATCCGCCCTGCCTACAGTCTACTGCCTTCCCCGGAAACCGCCACATCGGCCCACCACCGGCGACAATTCCGTCCATTGTAGAAATGGGCCTGCCATTCGGGCGAAAAACAGCAGTTCAGAGCCACTTTCAGCGCCTCCCCCGATCATTCGATCACCCAAGAGGGGTCCTGGATCGCGCCGGCTTCGAGCAGCGAAATGATGACGCCCGCAGACTCCGGGCGAAAGAAATCCCACCGGAGGCAACTCCCCGTTCAGGAAAACCGGAGAGGAAATTCCCCCCGCCTTCCCCCACCAGCAATCCACGACACCGGTCGAATCCATTCGACCCGTCCCAGACGGTGAGAGCCGGAATCGTTCCCGCGGCCGCCCAGCCAGGGAGCCGCAGGACCGGAACACCGCCTTCAGGTGGCGATTGACCGCGCTCACCCCTGCCCCCACCGTCCCCGCGGGGGAGTTGATCAGCGGCAGCCGGGCACTGGAACCGCCGACCATTCACGGAGCCCCTCGAAGCGGGCAGCAGAGGAACGAGTGCCGCCGCCTCGGCGGTGCCGGCACCAGCAGAGTTCCCGATCGGGCAGAAGGTGCAGATGACGAAGTCCCCTCGATCACCACCGCGCTGACGGTGGCTCTCGCACTCCTCGCCCCCCCGAAGCCGACGACGAGGAGACCCTCCTGGCCGAGCGGTGCGCGCGACCCTTCCTCACCTCCTGGGAGCTCCCCGGTGGCGAACAACACCGAACCCCGCCACCGGGGCGAGCCGAGCCCTTGCGCGGCGGAAACCGGGACCGAACTGGACGAGGACGATCTCGTGCCCCTGGACCGGCCGCCGATCCCACCGGGCCCCGCGCGGGCGGTGCGCGAACCTCACCTGCCGGCTCCTCGCGCGACCAGACCGCTCGGCTACAGCGCGAAGGCCCGCTGAGCCGCTGAGCGCCGCGGACGAGTTCCAGCCGGCGCTCGACCACTCGCACGCGGTCGAGCTCGGCTCCTGCTCCTCAACACCACCGAAGACCTGGAAACCGCGATCGCGCTCCACCGCAGCGAGGGCTTTCGCAAGACGGTCGAAGAAATCGTGGCGGGCCTGCCGTCGACCTCCTCCGAGAAGACCACCGCGCGACCTCCCCGCCGAGCCGGCCGCCCCCGTTCCGGCTCGGGCGCCGCACAACCCCCGCCGCGGAGGACGCAGTCCGGAGATCGGACCGCAAACACGACGAAGCCCCAGGCATCGGCCTGGGGCTTCGTTCCTGCTCCTCCGGCTGGACTCGAACCAGCAACCCTTCGGTTAACAGCCGAATGCTCTGCCAATTGAGCTACGGAGGAATGTTCTCTTTTGTTCCGCCGCCCTCTCGGGCTGACGGGGAATACTTTAGCGCACCCCTCCAGGGGCTTTCGCACCACCCCCCTCCAACCGATCACCGGGCACGTTTCCGCTGGTAATCGACTTGACCGGCGAGCCGGAGGGGCTCCTGGTGGCACAACACGCCCACCCGAAGGAAGATTCCCAGGACAAGTGATATGGGGCACACATCAGCCCGGGTCGAGTGCTGCTCGAAACCCACCAGGACCCGGCTCATTCGCCGGGCGCGTGCGGCAGCCGCTCGGCGATCTCCCGGAGCAGCACGAGCACGGCTTCCTCGTCGGTCCCCGGATCCGGGCGCCCCTGCAGCACGACACCGCTCCGGCCCGCGAGCTTGCGCTGCACCACCCACACTCCCCCGCCGGGAAGCTCCCGGTGGTGCCGCGAGCGCACCGAGCCGGTCACCCTCTTGTGCACGACGTCCGGGAGCCGGCGCGGAGTGGTCAACCGGAACCGCTGCACCGGGCGGTCCTGCAGCAGCACGACGGCCTCGGCCACCGGCCTCTCCTCGGCCTCGACCACCGCGAGCACGCCGTTCTGCCACGTCGCCTTGCTGATCAAGTGCCAGTCGACGCGGCGTCCCTCCGGCAACCACAGCCCCAAGTTGGTGGCCACCAGCGGACCGGTCTCCGCCCGGGCCACCGCGAGCACGTACTCGCCGCCAGCGAGTTCCCCGCGGAAATCACCGGGGAGCTCCCCCGCCCCACCGAGCCGGGAAACCAGTCGCCGCAGCCAGGGCAACACCATCAGCCGGCCGCCTTCTCCCGCAGCGCCTTCCGGTAGCCCTCCAGCGCGACCAGATCTCCGAACAGCGCGTTGTACTCCTCGGGGTCCTCCACTGGGGACATCCGCTGCACCTTGGACTTGATGTCCGCGATCTGCCGGCTCACCAGCCGCTCCTGCAGGCGGAAGATCACCGCGTGCACGTAGCGGGGGTCGTCCACCGCCTTCAGCTCCAGCTTCTCCACCGCCAGCTGGGTCAGCAGCGAGCGGCTCACCTGGGTCTGGCACTGCTGCGCCACCGCGTCCACCAGTGCGGTGCCGCTCAACCCCGCCCCGGTCCCGCCGGCGGCGAGGATCGCGCCGTGCAGCTCGGCGTAGGCCGGCTCGGTGAACGCCTCGTCCGGCAGGGAGTCGTAGAGCGGGCCGGCCAGCGCGGGCACCTGCAGCGCTGCCTTCAACGCCTCCCGCTCCGCCCAGCGCGGATCGTGCCCCGGTGGCTTGGCCGGCAGGTCGGCGTCGATGCCCAGGGCCTGCTGGCCGGGGTTGCGGCGCGGCCGGCGCTTGCTCTTCACCGGTTTGCCCGCCATCTCGTGCACCCAGCGGACCACCTGGTTCTCGTCGTTCCGGACCACCTGGTTCTCGTCGTTCCAACCGGCCCACCAGGCGAGCTTGGCGGCGTAGCCGTCCCGGCTGGCGGTGTCCTTGATCTGGGCCACCAGCGGCACGGTGCGCTTCAACGCGGCGACCCGGCCGTCCACCGAGTCCAAGTCGTACTCGTTGAGCAGGCTGCGGATGGCGAACTCGAACAGCGGGCGGCGCCGGGCCACCAGGTCGCGCACCGCCGCGTCCCCCTTGGCCATCCGCAGCTCGCACGGGTCCAGCCCGTCGGGGGTGATCGCCACGTAGGTCTGGCTGGCGAACTGCTGCTCGCCCTCGAAGGCCTTCAGCGCCGCCTTCTGCCCGGCCTCGTCCCCGTCGAAGGTGAAGATCACCTCACCGCGGAAGGTGTCGTCGTCCATCATCAGCCGGCGCAGCACCGCGATGTGCTCGTCGCCGAACGCGGTGCCGCACGAGGCGACGGCGGTGGGCACCCCGGCCATGTGCATGGCCATCACATCGGTGTAGCCCTCGACGATCACCGCCTGCCGGCGTTTGGCGATCTCCCGCTTGGCCAGGTCGATGCCGAACAGCACCTGGGACTTGTTGAACAGCGGGGTCGCCGAGGTGTTGACGTACTTGGCCTCGATGGGGTCGTCGTCGAAGATGCGGCGCGCCCCGAAGCCGATCACGTCCCCGCCGAGGTCCCGCAGCGGCCACACCAGCCGGCGGTGGAACCGGTCCAGCGGCCCGCGGCGGCCCTCCCGGGACAGCCCGCACTTGATCAGCTCGTCGAGCTCGAAACCCTTGCTCAGCAGCAGTTTCGTGAGCCGGTCCCAGCCGCTGGGGGCGAAACCGCAGCCGAACTTCTCCGCCACCGACTGGTCGAAACCGCGCTCGGCCAGGTATTCGCGCGCCGGCCGCGCCTCCGGGGAGTGCAGCTGCTCGGCGTAGAACTCGGCAGCGATCCGGTGCGCCTCGACCATGCGCGCCCGGGTGCCGCGGTCCCGCTGCGGCCCCGGCCGGCCGCCCTCGTAGGTCAACTGGATGCCCACGCGGTCGGCGAGCCGCTCGACGGCCTCGACGAAGCCGAGGTGCTCGATCTTCATCAGGAAGGCGATGACGTCGCCGCCTTCCCCGCAACCGAAGCAGTGGAAGGTGCCGTGGCTGGGCCGCACGTTGAAAGACGGTGTCTTCTCGTCGTGGAACGGGCACAGCCCCTTCTGCGCACCACCGCCGGCGTTGCGCAGCGACACGTATTCGCTGACGATCTCGTCGATCCGGTTGCGCTCACGTACCTCGGCGATGTCACTTTCCCGGATCCTGCCAGCCACGTGCCTCAGTCTAGGCCGAACGAGATCGCCGCCGCCGTCCCCGCCCCGGTTGCGCCGAAAATCCCCCGCTCCCGTCCGCATTGGGCCAGAATCGCCCTGTGACCCTCAGCGACGCGGACCTGGCGGCGGAGTTCGACCGGCACCGGAACCGGTTGATCGGCATCGGCTACCGGTTGACCGGGATGCTGGCCGACGCCGAAGACGCGGTGCAGGAGGCGTGGCTGCGCCTGGCGGCCACCGACCGCAGCCAGATCGCCGACCTGGGGGCGTGGTTGACCACGGTGGTCAGCCGGCTGTGCCTGGACCGGATGCGGTCCAGGCACAGCCGGCTGA
>NZ_AYJW01000072.1 GCF_000497205.1 Saccharopolyspora rectivirgula DSM 43747 | reverse complement strand
CCCCGCCGCTCCCCCGCTCGACGGAGTTGGTCTACGCCACTCCCAGCACCCCGGCCGCCACCTCCAGATCGGCCAAGAACCCCCGGTAGGCCTGCTCCCGATCGTCCGCCCGCAGGATCGCCGACGGGTGGATCGTGGCCACCAGCTGCGCCGGCCACGGGTCTTCCAGCCGCAGCACCGCGCCGCGCTCCTTCGTGATCCGGAACGACGGCCCCAGCAGCGCCTGGGCGGCCGTCGCCCCCAAGCACACCACCAGCTCCGGTTGCACCAGGCGCAGCTCGGCCTCCAGCCAAGGGCGGCACGCCATCACCTCGCCCCGGGTGGGCTTCTGGTGCAGGCGGCGCTTCCCGCGCTGCTGGGTGAACTTGAAGTGCTTGGTGCTGTTGGTGACGTAGACGGTGCCGCGGTCGATACCGGCCTCCACCAGCCCCCGGTCCAGCACCCGGCCGGCGGGGCCGACGAACGGCCTCCCCTGCCGGTCTTCCTGGTCACCGGGTTGTTCGCCCACCACCACGGCCCGCGCGGTCTCCGGGCCTTCCCCGAAGACCGCTTGGGTCGCACCGCGGTAGAGGTCGCACCCCCGGCACGACTGCACGGCCGAGCGCAGCTCGAACAGGTTCGCACCGGCCGGGATGTGCTCCGCTGCCGACATGGTCAGCCGGCCCGGTGGAACGGCCGGGGCAGTCCTCGGGTGCTGGCCGCCCGCACGAAGGTCGCCCGCGGGTCGTGCAGTTCGCCGAGGGCCACCACTTGCCGCCGGAACGGCAGTTCCAGCAGCCAGTCGCCCACGATGCGGGCTTTGTGGGACAGGGTGGGCATCTTCGCCAAGTGGTAGACCCGGTGCAGCATCCAGGCCGGGAAGCCCTTCAGCTTGATGCCGTACACCTCGGCGGCCCCGCGGAACAGGCCGAGCCCGGCCACCGATCCGGCGTAGCGGTGCCGGTAGTCCTTCATGGGTTCGCCCCGCAGCAGCGAGACGATGTTGTCGGCGAGCACCTTCGCCTGGCGCACCGCGTGCTGGGCGGAGGGGCTGGTGGTGGCCGACGGGTCGGTCTTGGTGAGGTCCGGCACGGCCGCGCAGTCACCGGCGGCGAACACGTTCGACAAGCCGCGGACCTGGAGTTTGGTGTTGCACTCGACACGGCCTTTGCCGTCCCGCGGCAGATCGCTGTTCTCCAGCACCGGGTGGGGCTTCACACCGGCGGTCCAGACGATCGTGTCGGCGTCGAACTCGTCGCCGTCGGAGAGCTTGACGTGGCCGTCCTGGAAGGACTCGGCGGTGGTGTTCAGCTTCACCTCGATGCCTTGTTCTTCCAAGCGCTTGCGGGTGTACTCCCCCATGGGCGCGCTGACCTCGGGCATGATCCGGTCCATGGCTTCGACCAGCACCCAGCGCATGTCCTCCGGGGACAGGCTCGGGTAGTCGCGGATGGCGTAGCGGGCCATGCACTGCAGTTCGGCCATCGCTTCGATGCCCGCGTAGCCACCGCCGACGAAGACGAACGAGAGCAGCTTCTTGCGGGTCTTCTCGTCCGCCACGTTCGCCGCGATGTCCAGTCTGGACAGCACGTGGTTGCGCAGGTAGATGGCTTCGCCGATGGTCTTGAACCCGATCCCCTGTTCGGCCAGCCCCGGGATGGGCAGCGCCCGGGCGACCGAGCCGAGCGCGACCACCAGGACGTCGTACTCGACCTTCTGGGTCTCGCCGTCGCCGAGCGTCACGGTCACTTCGTTGCGCGAGTTGTCGACGCCGGTCACCTCCGCGGTGAGCACTTCGCACCGGCGCAGCGCTTCCCGCAGCGGGACGACCACGTGCCGCGGTTCCAGGGAGCCGGCCGCCGCTTCGGGCAGGAACGGCTGGTAGGTCATGTGCGATTGGGCGTCGATCACGGTGATCCGCGCTTCTCCCGGGCGCAGCCGGGACTGCAGCCGCAGCGCGCAGGTCATTCCGACGTGACCTCCGCCGAGGATGACCACGCGTGGCTCAGGCATGCTTCAACTCTCCCCTCGCCCCGGCCCGGGTCCGGCGCGGATCGACGTGGCGTTCCGGGAACCGCCGCAGGTATTCCTGTTCGAGTTCGAAGGTGCGGGCGGTGTGTTCGCGCAGCGAATCGCTCGATCCGTGCAAGAAGGTGTCGTGGCGGGTGCGGTGCAGGTGTCGCAGTTCCCGCAGCAATAACTCGTCGGTCAGCTCGCTGGCCGGGATTCCGGCGTTCACTTCCATGTCGTCCTCCCGGGGTGGGGGCCACCGCCTGCTTCTGGCCGCGTCAATGGCGGTGTACCCCGGAAGGCGGGAACGGACACCTGGCCGGTGCAGGGGTGATCAGTCGCTGGCGCGTCCCGCGTTGGGCACTTCCGGGCCTTCGCCCAGCTGCCCGCTTCCGGTGGCGCGACGGCCCTCCCGAGTGGCGGCGAGGTGGGTTTCCGGGGCGCGCAGCCAGCTCAGCAGCGCCACCACAGCGGTGAGGCCGGTGACGGCGAAGGCCAGTTCGTAGGAGACCGCGTCGGCCAGCAGCCCGGCGATCACGGGACCGAGGATGGCGCCCAGGTCGGAGGCCATTTGGAAGGTGGCCAGCACGGGCCCGCCCTTGCCCTTGGCGCCGATCACGTCGGCGACCGCGGCGTTCAGCGGCGGGTTGAGCAGGCCGGCGCCGATCCCGGCCACCAGGGAGGTCGCCAGCAGCATCGCCACGCTGGTGCTGAAGCCGAGGCCGATCGTGCCGGCCGCGGAGACCACCAGACCGGCGAGCACCACCGGTTTGCGGCCGCGCTGGTCGGCGATCCGCCCGGACAGCAGCAGCACGGCCGCGTTGCCGGCGGCGAACACCGACAACGCCACCCCGGACATCGATTGGGTGGAGCGCAGCACTTCCACCACGAACAGGGGTACGAGGGCGATGCGCACGCCGTAGACCACCCAGCCGATGCTGAAGTTGGCCAGCAGCGAGGCCTGGTAGGCGCGTTTGCGCAGGGCCGCGCGGACCGTGATCGGCACCGCCTGGTCCTTCTCCGGCGGGGCGGCGAGGGTGGAGTTGCGCAGCAGCAGCCAGCCGACGAAGGCTGCGACGAAGAGCGCCACCCCGTAGGTGAGGAACGGCAGCCGCAGCGAGTAGCCGACCATGAGGCCGCCGATGAGCGGCCCGGAGATGTTGCCCAGCAGGAAGCCGGTGGCCCACAGGCCGGAGGCGCGGCCGCGCAGGTGGGGTGGGGCCAGTCGCACCAGCAGCGCCACCGAGGAGACGGTGAACATGGTGGATCCGGTGCCGCCCAGGCCGCGGAACACCAGCAGCTGCCAGTAGGAGCTGGCGAACGCGCAGGCGGCGGTGCTGAGCCCGACGATGGTGATGCCGCAGATGTAGATGGGGCGTTCCCCGAACATCGACACCAGCCGCCCGCTGGCCGGGGCGAACAGCAGCCGCAT
This sequence comes from Saccharopolyspora rectivirgula DSM 43747, assembly GCF_000497205.1. Taxonomy (GTDB): domain Bacteria; phylum Actinomycetota; class Actinomycetes; order Mycobacteriales; family Pseudonocardiaceae; genus Saccharopolyspora; species Saccharopolyspora rectivirgula. The sequence continues at coordinate 15,211 of NZ_AYJW01000072.1, read as the reverse complement.
GAGGGCGAAGCCGCTGATGACCGCGGACACCGCGGTGACCCCGACGTTGAAGCTGCTGGCGAAGGCGGGTAGCGCGGGGGAGACGATCCCCATGCCGACCGCGATGATGAACGCACCGATCACCAGGACCCAGATCTCCCGCGGCAGTCTGCGGGAGCTGTCCGAATTCCCCACGGCCTTCTCCGAGTCAACCGAGCTGCTCAACACGCCCCCCGTTCGTGAAACACCTGGATCACGCTCGGACCCTCGGGCTCGCGCAGCGGGTTGCGCCGCAGTCCACCGGGAGCTGCTGCTGGGTTGCTGCTCGCTGGGACGAACCCCGGGTGCTTCACATCAGTTCGTCAACCCGGCGAGCATACGCCGTCACCTCGTAGACGGCCTCGAACCCGCAGGTGTCGGCGAACGCTTCCACCGCGCTGCCCTGTTCGCTGTGCGCGGCGATCAGCAGTGCTCCTCGCGCGTAGAGCTCGTGCGCGGTTTCCCCGACCAGTTCCCTGCCGATGCCGCGGCGGCGCCTCCCCGGGCGCACCAGCACCTGTTCTACCAGGCCCACGCCGTGTTCGACGAATCCTTGCGCGAAGCCGGCGATGCGGTCGGCGGCAGGGTCGTCCAGCACGAGGAAGACGCAGCGGGGGTCGTCGCTGCGGTGGCCGATGTTGCGCAGCAGTCGCTGCTCGGCTTCGGCGGGGAGTTCCGCGTCGTCGGCGATCAGCTCGGCGATCTCGGCGAGGTCCCGGTCTTCGGCGGGCCTGGCCCGGCCGCTGGTGCCTCGCCCGGCGCGGTGCACCAGGGCGACTTGTTCTTCGACGGCCATCCAGCCGGTGTCGTCGGCGATGCCGTCGATCTCGCTGACCGTGGTCGGTGACGCGTACAGCAGTGCTTCGTCCCGACCGGCTTCGGCGAAGACCTGCTCGAGGTCCAGCAGGGTGTTGGCCACTTCGGCGGAGGTGCCCCACAGGCCGAAGGCGTGGTTGGCCGTGGGCAGCGGGTTGTCCTGGTTGAGGACCACGGTTGCCGCTCCCACCCGGGTGCGCAGCCCGTAGCGGATGACCGCCGAGGACATCCGGGCGGTCTCCACTAGGCCGGCCAGGTCACGCGCTTGCCTCGGATCGAGCAGCGCTTCGTCATCAGGATCGTGCAACGGGTCCACGCCCTCATTGTCCAGCCAGCTGCCCGCTTGGCGAACCCCCGTCACGCGAACTGTCCACAGTAGCTTCTCAACGGCACCGGGAAATGGCTGATTTCCTGCTGCATCCAGGTGATCATTCAGCACTTCGCGCTGCTCATCCCCTACCGTCGGGAACCAGGTGGTGATCTTGCGGGAGGTGCCGTGTCCGGCGCGTTCAACGATGGCCTGCTTCCGTTACCAGAAGTGCAGCGGCTGCTGCGGGACCGCGGTTTTCCGCCGTGGCAGCGTCGGGTGTTGGAGAGGTTCGCCGCCGAGCTCGAGCACGGGTGGTACCCGTTGCTCAACCGGTTCGCGCCGGACACCCGCGACGACTGCCCCGACGCGGTGTTGATCGGCCCGGCCGGGGTGTGGAGCGTGCTGCTGCGGGAGAACCGGCCCGACTGGGAGGTGGTGCGCCGGGTTTTCAGTTGGACGGCCAGGCAGCTCAGCTGCGTGGAGACGCCCAGCGGTGTGTTGAGCGAGGCGCTGCTGCAGGCCGCGGTGGTGCACCCCTACAACCGCGGTGACACCGGCCGCCGCGGTGATTTCCCGGCGTTCACCGAAGCGGACCTGGACCGCATGTTCAAGTCCCGGCAGCGGTGGTTGGCCCGTTCCGAGGCGCACCAGATCGCCCGGTCCGTGGCCCAGCAGGTGCTCGCGCTGCAGCCGTTCCGCTGGAACGCGGGGTTGCTCCCGCACGCCCGGAAGGCGTCCGGGGGTCGGCAGATCAGCTTGGCCTCCCCCGCCCGGTTGCGCGAGCAGGACCGAGAAGCGGCGATGCGGCGCCGCGACTGGCGGGTCTTCCTGGACAGCACCCAGGTGGGGGTGCTGCGGCGGCACTACTCCGGCCCGGCCCGCTACACGGGGCCGGCCGGCACCGGCAAAACGGTGTTGGCGCTGCACCGGCTGGCCTACCTGGCGCAGCGCAAACCGGGCAAGTTGTTGTTCACCTCGCACGTCAGCAGCCTCACCCGAATAGCCGGGCACCAGTTCCAGACCCTGGCCCCGCACTTGGCCCACCGGGTCGAGTTCCAGCACCTGCACGGGTGGGCCAGCGAGTTCCTCCGCTCCCGGGGGTACGACTGCACCCCGGACGCGGACGCGGTGGACCAGATCTACCGCGAGGTGTGGGCGGACGAGGAGTTGACCGGGCCGCTGCGGCGGTTGCGCCCTTCCCCCGCCTACTGGAAGGACGAGATCGACTGGGTGATCAAGGGGCGGGGGATCGACAGCCTGGCCGAGTACGAGTCGGTGTACCGGGTCGGTCGGGGCATCACGGTGCGCACCGGCAACCGCAAGCACGTGTGGCGGTTCTACTGCCGCTACGAGCAGGAGCTGGCCAAGCAGGGTGTTTACGACCACAACGACGTGCTGGCCAAGGCGCTCGCCGAACTGGAGCGGGATCCGCTGCCCGAGCAGTACGCGGCCGTGGTGGTCGACGAGCTGCAGGACTTGACCTTGACCGGGCTGCGGCTGGTGCTGGCGATCAGCGGGCACGGTCCGGACCAGTTGCTGCTGGTCGGGGATGGCCAGCAGCAGATCTACCCCGGGGGTTGGCGGCTGTCGGAGGCGGGGATCAACCTGCAGGGCCGGGGTGAGGTGCTCACCCGCAACTACCGCAACCGGCGGGCGGTGGCCGAGCAGGCGGCGAAGGTGCCGGCGATCAACCGCTTCGAGGACTTCGACGGCGGGCCTTCGGTCAACTTGCGGTCCGCGGAGACCCTGCTGCCGGGTGGGACGGTCACCGTGTGGCGCGGCACCGACCAGGTGAGCGCCGTGGTGGACGCGCTGCGGAAGTCGGGTGATGTGTCCGACACCGCGGTGTTGACCGCCACGAACCAGGAGGCCGAGTACTGGTTGCGGGCGCTGCTGCGCGAGGGGTTCGACGCGTGCCCGTTGAAGTCGTGGGACGGCAGTGCTTCGCGGCGCATCCACGTGGGCACCGTGCACCGGGCCAAGGGGACCGAGTTCCGCGCGGTTTTCCTGCCGTTGGAGCCGCCGGTGGACAACGGTTACGGGGACGAGCTCGAGGCCTACCGGCGTCGCCTGGTGGTGGCCATGACCCGGGCACGGGATTCGCTGTGGATCGGGTTGCCCGAGTACTCGTCGCTGGAGTTGTGACCGGAGGTCTTCGAGCCGATATCGACCGGGGGTGCTGTGGTGCGCTGGGGCCCCAGCGCACCACGTTCTTCCACAGTGGAGTCCTGGTGGGAGTCGGCTGCGGTCCGCTCAGCGGGGCGCGTACATGATGAGGGCCACCCCGACCAGGCAGATCGCCGATCCGATGATGTCCCAGCGGTCGGGGCGGAAGCCATCGAAGACCACTCCCCACAGCAGGGAGCCGGCGATGAAGACGCCCCCGTAGGCGGCCAGGACGCGGCCGAAGTTCTGGTCGGGTTGGAGGGTGGCCACGAACCCGTAGATGCCGAGCGCGAGCACACCGGCCCCGGCCCACAGCAGTCCCCGGTGTTCCCGCACCCCCTGCCAGACCAGCCACGCGCCGCCGATCTCGGCCACGGCCGCCAGCAGGAACAGCACCACGGAACGCAGGATCGTCATGCGGCCAGGCTAGGAGCGGTCACCGCAGCGCATCCCATTACCCCTCACGGTGCAACGCGACTCATTCCACTTCGCCGGAGAAGAGCGAGTTGCTACTTTGCCTCGGCAACCACTGCCACCGGGAGGCCCTTGTGATCGACGGTTACCGAGTCAGCATGGAAAAGCTCACCCGTCTGGTGAACGACCTGGACCGGGCGGCTGACGAGATCGCTGCGGCCAACAACGCTCTGGCCAACGCGAAGGGGCGCGATCTGGGCACTCCGGGAATCGACAGCGCGGCCGAGGACTTCCAGGAACGCTGGTCGCACGGGATCGAAAAGCTCGGCGAGGGCGCCGAGGTGACCAGCAAGGCCCTCGACGCCGCTCGAGCCGCTTATGCCCAGTTGGAGAACGAGGTCTCCAACTTGATCGCTTCCACGGTCGGCGGTGAGCAGCAACCCCCGGGGAGCAGCGGGACCTCTTCCGGGGAAGGGCCGTCGGCCATCGAGCAGCGACTCGGCGGGCTGTGACCTTCCGCCACCCGGGGAGCGTTGGTGAACACCCGAGCGTTGTTCCGCAATCGGTATCGAATCCGCTGAACGGACGGAGGTCCAGCGATGTCCGCCGAAGACTACCCGGCATTGGGGTTCAACCCAGCCCCCGGGACCGTGGCCACCATCGACTCGGTGGCCTCGGACCTCAAGCGGGTTTCCGAGAAGATGGGCAACGCCCATCAAGCCCTCACCGGGATCAGCCGTCAGGACGGGCTGTGGGCGGGGAAGGCCGCTGAAGCGTTCAAGGGAACGGTCGACGAACTCCCGAAGTACCTGGACCAAGCGCACCGCTCCCTCGGCGGAGCCGCGAAAACGCTGTTCCAGTGGGCCCAAGACCTGAGTGCTCTGCAGCAGAAAGCCCGCGACTGCGAAGCCCAAGCAGCTGCCGCCCAACAGCGGGTCCGTCACGCCGAGTCCAATCCGGACTTCAACCTCGCTGGACAGCACTTCCCGGACCAGGCTTCCCTGCAGCAAGCGCAGGCCAGGCTGGATGCCGCGCAGGCCGCGCTCAGCAAGGCGAACGCCGAGTTGGAAGCCATCCGCGAGCAGGCCGGACGCTTGCTGAACCAGCACGCCGACCTGGCTCAACAGGTGGAGAAAGCGCTTCGCCGAGCTGCCGATGAAGCGCCGGAGAAACCCGGACTGCTGGAACGCATCGGTGACGCGTTCGAAGAACTCGGTCAAGCCATCAGCGATGTCGCGGACAAGGCTTGGCAGTGGGTCAAGGACCACGCCGACGTGATCAAGCAAGTCGGCGACGTGCTCAGCAAAGTGGGCAATGTGCTCGGTGTGGTGGCGATCGCGACGTCCTGGATTCCCGGGGTGAACGCGGTGACAGCCGGTGCGGCGGCGACCGTCAGCGCCGCAGCGTTGGGCACGAAGGCACTGGCCAAGGCCGGTGGCGCGGACGTCTCCTGGGGGTCCATGGCAACGGACGCGATTGGAATCATCCCCGGTGGCCGCTTCGCGGCCGGCGCGAAGAACGCTGTGAAGCAGGCAGCGAGGGCGGGCAAACCACTGGCCCCCAAGGCGATAACCGTCGAATCCAAAGTTCTGCAGAACACAACGGGGGTCACCGGCAAGGTGAACATAACCCCGACCACCATGGCCGAACTCAAGGCCAATCCCAAAGAAGCGATCGAGAACGCTGCTGCGTACACCCACGCGAAATCGGTCGACCTGCTGAACAAAATACCGCGGGTGAACATCGACCCGTTCTCCACGAGCGGGATCATCTCCGGGGCTGCTGTCGAATCCGTCAAGAAGGTGGGCGTGCAGCAAGCCGGGCAGTACGCGGGCGATCAGGCCGAGTCCTACTACAAGCAGAAAATCGGGTGATCCTATGACCAGCGCGAATCACCCCGCAGCACCTGCAGCGGAACTGGAGCAGCTCCGGGCCATCGCCCGCCAGTGGGGGCGTGCGGCTTGGGCGCAGCCCTGCGAAGCGATCCCCTTCCGGTGGCGGAAGTTCGATCTGAAGAACTTCTCCGGCCGGCAGGAATTGGGGACGCTGCCGCTCTGGTACAAGCTCTGCTGGGTCTTCGCCCTGCCGTTCATGCTCGTCTTCGTATTGATCTACAGCATCTTGAACGAGCTCTGGCTGGCGGGCGACCTGAAATCAGAAGACGGGAAGACCGATCGGAAACTCCGCCCGGGACTGATCCAGGTCCGCGGCACCACGAAGAACTCCTCCGCGACCGCGCTCATCGACAACGTCAAGAAAGCTCCACGACCACTGTGGCTGGTGTTCAGCCAAGACCACTTGGCCGTGCTGTCCTTCGACAAGGAGGACAACGAACCACGCCTGGTGTGGCGAACCGACCCGTCGGCCCGCGTCCAACTCCGCCACGCCGTGCGCAACAGCATCGAGATCACCTGGCCGGACCGGGCCGGAGCGGCCTTCTACCCCACCAGCGAAGAACGGGCCGCTGTCACCGAATTCCTCAGAGCAATCCGAGGCGGCGCACGATGACCGAACCAGCTTCCGCTCAACCGAACTACTCGATCCTGCTGCCGGAAGGATTCGTGGAACTCCCCGGCGGCGAGCCCACCGAGGCCAAACTGCGCACCCTCGCGGGAGCGGTTGCCACCAGGTTCGGCCTGCCCGCCGACACCGAGATCGACCAGGGGCTCGCCGCGACAGCGGCCATGCTCATGACGGTCGGCGCCTCCTCCGCCGCGGGCGGTGCGCACTACACCGCTGCCGCGGTCTACCGGTCCAAGCGGCAGCCGGAGCGGCCGGTCATGGTGTTGGTGAACTGCTTCTTCATGGCCTCCCAGCACAGCGCACCGCACATCGCCGTCGAAGGCCTGGAACAGTACTTCGGCAGCAGACCCGACACCACGGCGGAGCGGTTGCGCCTGCCGGCCGGTGAAGCCGTGGTGGCCCGCACGGCGACCACGAATCTGTTGCAGGTGAAGGATTCCTCCGTGGAGATCACCAGTCATTCGATCACCGCGTGGCTGCCGAACCCCACCGGGACTGGAGTTCTAGGGGTCGCCGTCACCAGCAACAACACCGAGGACTGGGACGACATCGTCGACCTGGCCCAGGGGATCTTCCAGACCGTCGAGTGGGAGCAGGAAGAGCTCGTCCACTGACCGGGCCGAACCCGCCGCCGGCCCGGGTGGCGGGTTCGGTCACTGGGGCGCCTGCGCCGCCCGCCGCTCGGCCTGCAGGATCTCGTCGAGCTCCCGGAGCGCGCCGGAGGCGTTCTCGATGGCGGTGAGCTGCTCTTCGCTGAGCTGGGCGAGGGCGGTGCGGATCGTCCCGGACCACGCGCTGTCGATGGCTTCCTTCTCCCCCAGCAATTTCTCGGTGGGCACCAGCTTGGTCACCCGCCGGTCCTCGGGGTCCCGTTCCCGCTCCACCAGGCCGCGTTCGACCAGCACCCGCACGGCCGCGCTGACGTTGCTCTGCTGCATGCCGAGCAACCGGGCCACCTCGGTGACCGTGCTGCCGGGGGCCCGCAGGACCTGCTTGAGCACCGCGATTTCGCTGGCGGGCAGCGGTTTGATGCCCGCCGCCTCGGGCACGAGCCGCTGGATCGTCCAGGCCAGGTCCCGCAGCACGGTCGCCAGCTCCTGCTGTGCCGACACTCCAGGGTCCGCGTTCATGCCCAGCACCATACCCGTATGACGGCATAGGTATCTCCGGTTGACCAGCGGTGCTGGACGTCCTCACCGAGAGCTGGGTCGGTCCGCTCGGGTGCCTCCGAAGTCGCGCTGTTCCACCGAACCCCCGGCACGGCGGAAATACCCTCCAGAGACCACCGGCACCGCTGCCGCGACTTCCCCACCATTGGCATTTCCCCCAGCACCGAACCACCGCCATCGACCGGTATGCCGTTTATACGAAAAATTTCGGTATCTGAACGTATCCTTCTCGCGACAGCAAGCGATCAGCATCGCGACGAACCTTGGCACGACCAGCGCACGGAAGGATTCCGGACGTGGGAAGTCGGGATTACAGCGATACGACCAAGAAGGCCCTGTTCGCTTTGAGTTTCGGCCGGTGCTACTTCCCCGATTGCGCCAATCGCGTGGTGGAGATGGCAGGGGAAACACCGATCGTGACAGCTCAGATCGCCCACATTCGCGCAGCGAAGAAGGGAGGACCAAGATACGACGAGAACATGACCGACGAGGAGCGAAGAAGCTTCTCCAACCTCCTGGTCCTGTGCACTTTCCACCACAGGCTGATCGACACGAAGCCGACCGGGGACAACTATCCGGCTGAACTCCTCCAGGAGTGGAAGGAGCAGCACGAAGGACAGCTTTCGAAGGACCTGGCTGCTCTCACCGAAGAAGACCTGACCGAGTTCCTGAACAGCACCCTGGAAGAGCTCATAGCTGAGACGAAAAGCGAACTGCTTGCTGCGATCGAGAAAGTTGAAGCGATCAGCCGAGAAAGCGCCGAACTGCTCCGCACGTTGGTGAACGAAACGTTCAGCAGTCCCGCCATCGACCCCGACACCGTGGCGGTGCTCGCGGAGTCGACGCAGGCCTTCAACAACCTTCCCGACTACGCTCCTGTGCTGCTGGAGTCCTCGCGACGCTTTGACCACCTGCCGGACTACACCCCGATGTTGCACGCGTCTTCGCGAGGACTCGAACACCTACCGGACTACGCTTCAATGCTGCACGAATCGGCTCAAGGACTGCTCAACTTGCCCGACTACGCGCCAATGCTGCAGGAATCATCGCGCACGCTCAACCACTTGCCGGACTACGCGCCAATGCTGCAGGAAACGACTCACGACCTCAAGAACGCAGTCGCCGAAATGAAGCAAACAATTCAGAGAGCGGAAAGGCTTGAAACCTCCAGTTATTTTTCCACCATCAACACCGCAACGAGCAAAATGGAGTCCATTTCGGACGACATAACCGAGAGCATTCAGGGCTTGCGAGCAATTTCCGCAGCGCCCCTGGGAACCCGCCCTCCTGATCGGTGGACCTACATCCGAAACGGCATGATCGCAGGAGCTGCGATCGCAACTCTGCTCATGAGCACGATCTGGTACTTGGTTGCCCATTGACCTCGGCAGCCTCAGGATCTCCTGGAAACCGAACGGCAACCTCGCACGCTCGCGCTGGCCCGAGCAGCTGGACGCGCATGAGCACGGGACCATCGCGAACCTCGCCAGGGCCGCCACCTGCCGCGACAGTCAACTCCTCGTGCGCCAGCACACCAGGTCCTGGTCGTTCCCGCCCGGAGGACATGCCGCACCGGGGTGAACGGAGGGGGAAGTCGCCCCGGTCGTGCGCTCGCCGAAGAACTCCACATCGGCCCCGAGGTAGGGACGAACGCGGTCGCTTCGAGGACGGTGCGGCACCAGGAACTGCCCTCGTCTTCTACACGTCCACCAGGGCCGCAGAACGGTCGCCGTGTTCTGCGGCGCTGGCAGCAAGCTGGTTGGAGACCGGACCGACTCGGGGAGACTCGTCCCGTTCCAGGCGCATCCGGTCAGGACAGCGGGCTCACTGCCGGCGACGGCGTCCCAGGCGGGCGATGGCGCGGCCAGCGAGTCCGATGGCGAAGACGACGAGTCCACCCAGGACCGAGGTCCAGGGCAGAGCAGCAACGAGGGTGAGGCAGCCGACGAGGCCGAGGACGGTCAGCCACCGGGGCGCATGCCGCTGGTCCGCGGGAAGGGAGAAGGCCGAGGCGTTGGTGATGGCGTAGTAGACGAGCACCCCGAACGAGGAGAACCCGATCGCCCCGCGCACATCGAGGGTCAGCACCAGCACGCACACCACGACGCCGACAACGAGTTCGGCACGGTGGGGAACCCGGTGGCGAGGGTGCACGGCGGACAGCCAACCCGGCAGGTCGTGGTTGCGGGCCATGGCCAACGCGGTGCGCCCGACACCGGTGATCAGCGCCAGCAGTGCGCCGAGACTGGCCACCGCCGCGCCTGTGCTGGCCGCCGCCGCGAGACCGGCGAGGTTCCCGACCTCCGTCGCCTCGACCAGGGGTGCCGCGGAGACGGCGAGCCGAGCCGGACCGAGGGCGAGCAGTGCGCTGGTCCCCACCACGGCGTACAGGACGAGCGCGACGGCCAGCGCGATCGGGATGGCGCGGGGAATGGTCCGCTTCGGATCGCGCACCTCCTCGCCCATCGTGGCGATGCGCGCATAGCCCGCGAAGGCGAAGAACAGCAGTCCGGCAGCCTGCAAGACACCGGGCACGCCGCCGCTGGTCCACTGCTCGACCGAGCCCAGGTGGTCTCCGCTGAGCTGCCCACCGCCGAGGACGCCGACCAGCACCACGGCCAAGGCCAGCAGGGTGAGGGCGAGCAGGACGCGGGCCACCCCCGCGGTCTTGGTCACGCCGAAGCAGTTGACCGCGGTGAACGCGATCACGGCCGCAGCCGCGAGCGGTTTGGCGTGGTCAGCGGTCAGGTAGCTGGCGAAGGTCAACGCCATGGCCGCGCACGAAGCCGTTTTCCCGATGACGAAACCCCACCCGGCGGTGAAGCCCCACCACTCCCCCAGGCGTTTCCGACCGTAGACGTAGGCACCACCGGACTCGGGGTGGGTCGCGGCCAACGCGGCGGAGCTGGTGGCGTTGCAGTAGGCCACGGCACCGGCCACGGCCAGACCGATCAGCAGGCCGGTACCGGCCGCCTCGGCCGCAGGCGCGAACGCGGCGAAAACACCAGCGCCGATCATCGAAGAAAGCCCGATGACCACGGCATCGGCCGTGCCGAGACGACGCGCCAAGCCGCCCGTGCCAGTGGGGAAGTCGCGGTGGTCGGGGTCGCTCACTCAGCAGCCTCGCCCTCGTCGGGATGGAGAACTCCGCCGGCCATCTCGGCCACCGCGTCCACCGTCCCGAAGAACTCCGGGTGCGGGAATCCGATCAGGGCGAACCCGCTCGCCGCGGTCGTCGGGAAGAGGAACTCCGAACCCCGCGTGCAGGAACACCGCCCGACCGGCGGCCGGATCGAAACGGCCCGCGCCGAGCCACCAGGTCGCAGCACGCCGAACGCGGGTCCACCTGGCGCGGTCCCTGGACGTTCCACGGCGCTCCTCGCCGATGGCCCCCACATCGTTCCACGGCGTCGGTTCCCGGTACAACAGGAGCGATCACGTCTCCGCCGCACACCCCGGTGGTTGGTCCTGGCCCACCGCGCAACGCCCTGCGGGGCGGAACCCCAAGCGCGCCTGGGAGCTGAGCGGTCGCAGCGGCACCGACCCGGAACCACCAGTGCCCGGCACAGGGGCCCCGACCGGCCGCGGCCGTCCACGAACGCTGGACCTGTGCTCGCCCTGCCCTTGGCTGGTCCTGGTCCGATCCCGCGGCCGGCGCCGCGCCGGCGGCGAACACGAACAAGGCCCTGACCAGCGAACGAACGCCAGCCAGGGCCGGTGAAGAACCTGGTGGAGGTGCCGGGAATCGAACCCGGGTCCTCCGTGGTCTCACCAAGGCTTCTCCGTGCGCAGTCCGCTTTGCCTCTACTCGGCCCCACCGGTCACGCGGACAAGCCGGTGTGACGGGCCCAGTCGCTGTTCGATGTCCCGATGAGTCCCGCGACCGGACTCACCGGTGAGCCTCCTCGCTGATGCCGGATTCCGGGTCGGAGGCACTCCCGGTCCGACAGAGTCGCTACTCGCTGATCAGGCAGCGAGAGCGAACTCGCGCTGACTCTTCTTGTCGGCGCTTATTTGTTCACGGCGACGCTTAACGGTGGTCTGCCGCCTGCACCGGCACGCTTCCCTTGGGTCAACTCACGGAGTCGAAACCGTTCACCCCCTTGCTCGCATCGGTTCGGTCGAACCTGCATTCAGGATAACTTGTGAATCAAGCTGGTTGTTCCCAGTCCCCGCCGAGCCCGAGCAACCGAGCCGGCGTCTCGTGGAGCACCGAACGCAGGAAGTCCAGCCCCAACCGGTCGTCGGCAGCGGCCCAACCGGCGATCGCCGCCAGCTGCTCGGCGTAGGGCTGCGGGATGTTCGGGAAGTCCGTCCCCAGCACGACCCGGTCCGCGTTGGCCACCAGCCGGGACGTCCAGTCCTCCGGCAGCGGACCGATGTGCTCCTCGGTGAACGCCACCCCCACCATCGTGGTGTCCACGTGCACCCGGGGATAGCGCTCCACCAGGTCCAACGCGGCGGCGTAATCGGGCATTCCGGCGTGCGCCAGCACCGCCGTCAACCTCGGGTGCTGCCGCAGCACCTCCTCGAAGAGGTCCAGACCGGTGTGCGTCCCGCGCAACGGCCCGTGGCCGCAGTGCACCACGGCGGGCACCCCGGCCTCGGCCAGCAGGCCCCAGGCCTCCCGCAACTGCTCGTCCCGCGGGTCGAAAGCACCGACCTGGACGTGCACCTTCACGCAGCGGGCGCCGTTGCTCAACGCCTCTTCCAAGTACCTGGCGACCCCGGGCTCCGGGAAGATCGTCGCGGTCGGCACCGCCTCCGGAACGCCGGCGGCGAACTCGGCGATCCAACCGTTCAACCACTCCGCCATCCCGGGCTTGTGCGGGTACACCAGCGGGGCGAACGCGACCACCCCGAGGTCCCGCAGGATCTGCACCCGGGTGCGCTCGGCGTGCCGGTAGCGCACCGGCCACGGCATGCCGTAGTGCTCCTCGGACCGGTCGAAGTAGGCCCACACCTTCCGCATCACCCTGGCGGGCAGGAAGTGGGTGTGGATGTCGACCAGCCCGGGCAGGCCCAGTTCCGCGACCCAGGCCTGCACCTTGGCGTCGTCCTGCGGTCCCAGCGCTACCTCCGGCCCTTGCGCGCACGGGCGATGGCCCGCTGCATCTGGCGCTGCGCGTCCCGCCGCGCGATGTCCTGCCGCTTGTCGTACGACTTCTTACCGCGGGCCAACGCGAGCTCGACCTTCGCCTTGCCGTCCGAGAAGTACATCGACAGCGGGACCAGGCTCAGCCCGGTTTCCTTGAGCTTCCCGGTCAGCCGGTCGATCTCCCGCCGGTGCAGCAGCAGCTTGCGCGAGCGGCGCGGCTCGTGGTTGGTCCACGTCCCCTGCGTGTACTCGGGGATGTGGACGTTGCGCAGCCACACCTCGCCGTCGTCGATCGTGGCGAAGGCGTCAGCCAGCGAAGCCTTTCCCTGCCGCAGGCTCTTCACCTCGGTCCCGGTGAGCACGATGCCGGTCTCGTAGGTGTCGATCACCGACCAGTCGTGCCGCGCCCGGCGGTTCTGCGTGATCAGCTTGCGGCCGCGTTCCTTCACCATGAGAACAACTTTACAAGCGGACGTACAGCCGCAAGGTCACGTAACCGGTGATCGCCGAGACGGTCCCGGCCACCAGCAGCAGGATCGGCGACACCAGCGCGATGTCACCCCACTCGATCGCCGGAATGACCCCGGTGTTGAACACCGGCTGCATCACCCGGTCGATGAACGCGACCTTGGAGATCAGCAGACCGATGATCGCCAGGAACGCGCCGATGAGACCGGAGACCAGCGCCTCCAGCAAGAACGGCAGCTGCGTGTACCAGCGGGTGGCGCCGACCAACCGCATGATGCCGGTCTCCGTGCGCCTGGTGAACGCCGAGAGCTGGATGGTGTTGGAGATCAGCAGGATCGCGGCCAGCGCCTGCACCAGGGCGACCGAGAAGGTGGCGTTCCGGAAACCGTTCAGCAGGGAGAACATCTGGTCGAGGTAGTCCGCCTGGTCGACCACGTGGTCCACCCCGGGCTTGCCGGTGAACCGCTCCTGGAGCACCGTGAAGCGGTCCGGGTCGTCCAGCTTGATCCGCAGCGAAGCGGGCATCCCCTCGGGGCGGGCCACCTCCTGCAGCTCCGGCTGCGACTCGAACACCCGCTTGAAGTTCTCGAAGGCCTCCTGGCGGCTTTCGAACTCCACCGACTCGACGCCGGAGAGGCTCCGCAGCTCCTGCTTCAAGCCCGCACACGGCTGCTGGGTGCAGTCCTCGTCGTTGGCGCTGACGTCATCGGTGAGGTAGACGACGACCTCGACCTGATCCTGGTAGGTCTGCTGCATCTTGTCGATCAGGCGGACCACCAGCAGACCCCCACCCATCAGTCCGACCGAGATGGCCGTCGTCAGGATCATCGCGATGGTCATCGTGACGTTGCGGCGCAGGCCGTTGATGACCTCGCTGATTACGAAGCTCGCGCGCATCCTCTGTCAGCTTTCGGGGATCGGGGTTTCGGTTGGCTCGGGTGCGGGCTTCCGAGCGGCCCGCAGGACTTGCTCGCGGATCAACGCCCCATTCCGTAAATGCCGCGGGCGTCGTCGCGGACCACCTGGCCATGGCTCAGCTGCACCACGCGCCGCCGCATCGAGTCCACGATCGAGTGGTCGTGCGTGGCCATGAGAACGGTGGTGCCGGTGCGGTTGATCCGCTCCAGCAGCAGCATGATGTCCTGGCTGGTGTCCGGGTCGAGGTTCCCGGTCGGCTCATCGCACAGCAGCACCAGCGGCCGGTTGACGAACGCCCGAGCGATCGCCACCCGCTGCTGCTCACCGCCCGAGAGCTCGTTGGGCATCCGGTCCGCCTTGCCCTCCAGGCCGACCAGCTGCAGCACCTCCGGCACCACCCGGGCGATGGTGTGCCTGGGCTTGCCGATCACTTCCAGGGCGAAGGCGACGTTCTCGGCGACCGTTTTGTTGTTCAGCAGCCGGAAGTCCTGGAACACGCAGCCGATGCGCTGGCGCAGCCGGGGGACCCGGCGGCGCGGCAGCTTGGCGACGTTCCAGTCGGCGACGAACACCCGGCCGCGGGTGGGAACCTCCTCCCGCAGCAGCAGCCGCAGGAAGGTCGACTTCCCGGAACCCGACGGACCAATGAGGAAGACGAACTCGCCCCTGTCGATCGATACCGAGACGTCGTCAAGCGCAGGCCGCGGCGACGTCTTGTACGTCTTGGTCACGTGCTCGAGCCGGATCACAGGCCGTGAGTCTACCCGGGCACTTTTGAGTGATGAACTCTCACCCGTTCTAACCGAAAACCGGAAATTTGTTGACGCTACGGCGCAATCGCTACCCGGTTCGGGTCAACTCCGTGCCCTGCGGCTCAGGAAGCGGCGCGGCCTTCCTCCTGCTGCTGTTGCTGCCGGCGCCACCGGATCCCGGCCTCCAGGAAACCGTCGATCTCCCCGTCCAGCACGGCCTCCGGGTTGCCCACCTCGTAGTCCGTGCGCAGGTCCTTGACCATCTGGTACGGGTGCAGCACGTAGGAGCGCATCTGGTTGCCCCAGCTGGAGCCGCTGTCCTTGAGCGCGTCCAGCTCGGCGCGCTCCTCCTCGCGCTTGCGGGCCAGCAGCTTGGACTGCAGCACGCGCATCGCGGCGGCCTTGTTCTGCAGCTGCGACTTCTCGTTCTGGCAGGAGACCACGATGCCGGTCGGCAAGTGGGTGATCCGCACCGCGGAGTCGGTGGTGTTCACGCTCTGCCCACCCGGGCCGGAGGACCGGAAGACGTCCACCCGGATGTCCTTCTCCGGGATCTCGA
>NZ_AYJW01000071.1 GCF_000497205.1 Saccharopolyspora rectivirgula DSM 43747 | reverse complement strand
CCCTACATCCCAGCTCCACTGGCCGAACTGCCCCGCTCCCTCAGCAGCCACAGCTCGGACCACAGCGATCTGAGCGAATTCGACGGAATGGACGTCGTCGTGCTCGGAGCTGGGCAGTCCGCGTTGGAGACAGCGGCATTGCTGGCGGAGAACGGTGCACGCCCCCGTTTGGTGGCCCGCACCAGGAACCTGGTGTGGAACGGCCCGCCCTTGTCGCCGGACCGGCCGCTCTGGAGGCGGATGCGAGAACCGGAAGCCGGCTTGGGCTCCGGGTTGTCCACCTGGTTCTACTCAGAACGTCCGAACTGGTTCCGACACCTCCCGGAGAGGGTGCGAGTGCATCGAGCGCGCACCGCCTTGGGGCCGGCTGGAGCCTGGTGGCTGAGGGAACGGGTGGAAGGGCGGTTGCCCGTGCACGTCGGGCGTCAGCTCGACTGGGTCAAGCCGGTGGGTGACCAGGTGCGCTTGGGATTGCGGGTGGCCGGCAGCGATGTTCAGGAGATCACCGCCGATCACGTCATCAGCGCCACCGGATTCCCGCCTTCCCTGAAGAAGTTGCCGATCATCCCGCAGGAGCTCAGGCAACAGCTGAGCACGGTGGGCGGAACGCCCAAGGTCGACAAGTACTTCGAGTCATCCGTGCCTGGCTTGTTCTTCACCGGTCCGCTGGTGGCTCCCTCGCACGGGCCGGTGATGCGCTTCGTTTACGGAGCGGATTACGCGGCACGTCGGATGAGCCGGCGGCTCGCCGACTCCACTGCCAAAGCAGCAGGAGTTTCACCATGAGCGTCACCGAAGCCTCCCGCGCGCACGTGCGGCTGGAATCCGGATCCGACTGCTTGACCGGCCCGGTCAGCAGCCCTCGGTCGGTGCTGAACGCTTCGCCCTCCACGGTGCTGCTGCTCACCGACCTGGTGGTCGTTTCAGCCCTGGCATTGGCTTTGGTCGGCAAGTGGTGGTTGGCGGTCGCTTACACCGCCGCGAGCCTGGCCGTGCTCAGCGGCCAGCAACTGCACCGGGTCCGGCTCTGCATGCGGGTGGCCGACCAGGTCCCCCAGCTGTTGATCGCTGCTGCGGCGCCGGCGGCGCTGCTGGTGGTTTCAACACCCGGCGTGGCCCTGGGGCTCGCCGCAGCAACGGGGGGCGGGCTGATCGTCGGCCGCTGGGGCTACTACCGGGTGCTCGGAATGCTGTACCGGCGGGGGCTGCGGACCGAGCCGACGCTCCTGGTGGGTAGTTCGGAGGAAACCGCCGAGCTGGCGGAAGTCCTGCGCCAGCGACCGGAGTACGGGATGCGACCGCAGCGGACAGCAGCAGCGCAGTGGTTGCCGGAAATCGTTTACCAGCGCGGGATCAACCGCGTGATCCTGTGCTCGGAGAGCGCCGAGCTGGTCACCGCGGTGCGGGCGCTCCGCTCTTCCCGGACTGAGATCTGGGTGCTGCCCAGGCTCGCGGAGCTGGGGATGGCCGTGCCTTCCGGGAACATCGACGAGCTGTGGGGGACACCGCTCATCCCGTTGCGCAACACCAGCTCGCTCGGCAAGCGTGCGGTCAAACGCCTGGTCGACGTGGTGCTGTCCTTGCTGCTGCTCGTGGCGCTGACCCCGGTGCTGCTCGGGATCGGCTTGGCGGTGGGGGTGAACAACCGGGGGAAGGTGCTGTACCGGCAGGTGCGGGTGACGCTGACGGGGCGGCACTCCCGCGTCGTCAAGTTCCGCACCGTCACCCGGAGTTGCGACCAGTTGTGGACCGTGCCCCCAGGGCACTGCACGCTGCTGGGCAAGTGGTTGCGCCAGACGCACCTGGATGAACTTCCGCAACTGCTCAACGTGGTTCGCGGAGACATGTCACTGGTCGGGCCCCGGCCAGAGCGACCCCAGTACGCCATCCGGTTCGCGCAGGAGATACCGCACTACAGCGACCGGCACCGGATGCGGGGTGGGATGACCGGCTGGGCCCAGGTCAACGGTCTGCACGGGGACACCTCGATACCGGACCGCGCGCGGTTCGACAACCAGTACATCGAGTACTGGTCACTGTGGTGGGACATCGTGATCATCCTGCGGACCATTGGCGTGGTCGCCAGAGCCATGTGCAGCTCGACATCGGGGAAGCACCAACCCGCTGCGTCCTTCGGAGAAGCGCAGCGGCGTGCTGAACACATTCCTACGGGGGAACAGTGAAAGTACTGCACATCATCACCGGACTCGGAGTGGGGGGCGCTGAGCTCCAACTCCGGTCGATCCTGCAGCACACGCAGCACGAGGCCGAGGTCCTCTGCCTGTACAACCCCGGCGATGTGGCGGAGATGATCCGCGCCGACGGGACTCCGGTGCAGAACCTGGGAATGACCTCCAACACCCAGGTGCCGGCTTTGTGGCGGCTGTGGAAGTTGATCCGGGACGGGGGTTACGACGTGGTGCACACGCACCTGTACCGGGCCTGCATCTACGGGAAAACAGCCGCCTGGCTGGCCGGTACCCCGGTCGTGGTGGCCACCGAGCACTCCATCGGGGAAACCCACTTGGAAAGACGCCGCATGACCCAAGGGGTCCGGGCCCTCTACCTGGCCACCGACAAGTTCTGCGACGAGACGATCGCGGTGTCCGACGCGGTGGCCACCCGCCTGATCAACTGGGGAATGCCGGCTCGGAAGATCTCGGTCATCCCCAACGGAGTCGATTTCCAGCGGGTGGCTTTCGACCCGGTGCAACGAGCGAAGGTGCGCGCCGAACACGGCATCGACGACAGCACCTTCGTCATCGGGGTGCTCGGCCGGCTCGACGCCAACAAGCGGTTCGACTTGGTGATCGAAGCTGCCGCCCCGCTGCTGGGGGAGAAGGCGAAACTGCTCGTCGTCGGCGGTGGTGCGGAATTGGAGAACCTGCGGGCGGCAGCTGGACGCAACCAGGTTTCCCAACACGTCGTCTTCGCCGGTGAGCGGCACGACGTCGCCGCTGTGCTGTCCGCGTTCGACCTGTTCGTGGCGGCTTCGGCCCAGGAGACGTTCGGGCTGTCGGTGCTGGAGGCGCTGGCCAACGGACTGCCGGTGCTCTACACCACCTGCCCTGCCCTGGACGGAGTGCCGACGGAGCGGGCCACGCGGGTCCCCGGGGAGGTGGGCGGCATGCGGGCGGCGATGGCCGCCGAGATCGAATTCCCCCGGGTCCGAGCGGAAGAAGCCGAAGTGCGGCGCCGGTACGGAATCGAATCGGTGACCGAACGGATCGATGAGCTGTACCTGCGGCTGCACCAGCGTCGCAGCGGACTGGCGCCAGTGGGGAGGCCGTGATGCGAGTGCTGGTCACCGGGGCCGCCGGATTCATCGGCTCCCATCTCGTGGATCGCCTGCTCAGCTCGGGACACCAGGTCATCGGCCTGGACGACTTGAGCACCGGCAGGCCGGAAAACCTCCCCGCGCCGCAGCGGGACGAGCTCAGGCTCGTCCAGGGCAGCATCCTGGACAGCGAACTGGTCGACCAACTGGTGGCGGGCACGGATGTGGTCTTCCACCTCGCCGCTGCCGTGGGTGCTTTCGTCATCCAGCAGCGCACCAGGCAGAGCTTGATGACCAATGTGCACGGAACGGAGAACGTGCTGGAGTCCGCTCTGCGGCACAACGCTCGATTGCTCGTGGCCTCCACCAGCGAGATCTACGGCAAGAACACCAAGATCGGTTTGCGGGAGGACGACGACCGGGTGATCGGGTCACCGCTGAAGTCGCGCTGGACGTACGCGGAGGCCAAAGCGGTGGACGAGAGCTTGACCCGGGCTTACGTCGAGGAACTCGGCTTGTCAGCGGTGATCGTCCGGCTGTTCAACACGGTGGGGCCGCGTCAAACCGGTAGGTACGGAATGGTCATTCCGCGCTTGGTGGCGCAAGCGTTGCAGAACCGGCCGTTGACGATCTTCGGGACCGGCAAGCAGATCAGGTGTTTCTGCCATGTTGCCGATGTGGTTCCAGCTCTGATCCAACTGGTGAACATGCCAGAGGCCAATGGGTTGGCCGTCAACCTGGGTAGTTCCGAACAAGTGTCCATAGAAGAACTCGCCGACCGGATCATCAGCATGACCGGTTCCAGCAGTGAAAAGGTCTACGTTTCCTACGAAGAGGCGTACGGGCCCGGATACGAGGACATGCAGCGGCGAGTTCCGGATTGCACGCTGGCCCGGGAATTGATCGGGTTCCAGCCGAAGAGGACGTTGGACGACATTATCCAGTCGGTGATCGACGAGCAGGTGCAGAAGATCTGAGCGGAGGGTCCGACGATCATGCGGCAGAAGGTGTCCAGCTGGCTGCGGCGTTCGCGACGAGGTGGCGCAGCAGGGGATAGCTCGCTGCGCCGGCTGCACGAAAGATTCGGTGGCTCGCTGTGGCTGCTGAGCATCGTGATCACGGTCTTGGCCGTCATGGTCGTCATGATCGTCGTGCCGCGGGCCACCGGGCCGGCTTCGCCGTCGAGCACGCTGGTGGTGGCCTCGCTGCCGTTCTGGAACATCGCCAACGGGTCGGAAACGGCTCTGCGCCACCGCGACACCGTCAACGAGGTGTCCCCGTGGATGTACGGGTTGTCCGCGGACAGCAAGATCGTCCACCAGTACCCCCCGGAGCGGGAAGCCGAAGTGACCACCCACATCAACCAGCTCCGCCAGGCGGGGGTGCCGATCGTTCCCTCGCTGGCGAACATCACCGACGGTCTGTGGCAGTACGAACCGGTGGCCAGGATCTTGCACGACCCGCAGTTGATGGAGCAGCACATCGACGAAATCGTCGACCTGGTCAACCGGGAGAACTACGCCGGGATAGACATCGACTACGAGAACCTCAAAGCGGGGGATCGCCAGGCGTTCACCGAGTTCATCACCAAGCTGGGGAAAGAGCTGGACGCGCACGACAAGATCCTCTCCGTGGCGGTGTTCGCGAAGGAGACCGACGAGGGCTACGACGAGCGCAACGTGGCCCAGGACTACGCGGCCCTGGGGAAGGTGGCCGATCAGGTCCGGTTGATGGCCTACGACCGGCACTGGGCCACCTCACCTCCTGGTCCGACCGCGCCGATCGACTGGGTGCGCAGCGTGGTCGAGTACGCCAAGAGCGAGATCCCGCCGGAGCGGGTAGTGCTCGGTGTGCCGCTCTACGGCTACGACTGGGTGGGCAATCGGGCCACTTCGGTCACCTGGTTGAAAGCCCTGCAGCTGGCCGAGGAGCACAACGTCCGCCCGAACTACGACACCAAGAGCCAAACCCCGTGGTTCCGGTACACCGACGACCAAGGTCGAGAGCACGAGGTGTGGTTCGAGAACTCGGCGAGTTCCAAGGCCAAGTTCGAAGTGGCCCGCGGATCCGGGATCCGCGGTGTGTACCTGTGGATGTACGGGTATGAGGACACGAAGACCTGGGAAGAACTCAAGCGAAGCCTGCCGGCCGGCAGCTAGCGGATCCCGCCGGCACGGGACGTGCGGAGAATCCGGAGTTCGGGGGGGTGGTGGGATGCTCCCGTGGTGGCTGCTGGCCATAGCGGTGTTCGGCACGAATTTCGCGCTGTGGGGCACGATCGGCTTGCTGCGCGCGGTGCACACCGCGCTGTGCCGCCCGGTGGAGCGGCGGAAGGACGTCCCTGCCGTGCGGACGGTCGAGGTGGGGAGGAAGCCCAACCGGGTGCGCGTCGAACGCCCCACCCAGTTGACCGTCGCCGATGTCGCGGTGCTGATACCCGCCCACAACGAGGAATCGGTGATCGTGGAGAGCATCAAGGCGATCACCGCGCTGGTTCCCCTCCGCAACGTGCACGTCGTCTCCGACGGCTCCACGGACCGGACCATAGAGCTGGCCAGGAAGTGCGGTGTGCACGTCATCTCCACTTCGGCGAACGTCGGCAAAGCCGGCGCCCTGCAAGAAGCGTTCCGCCGGTTCCGGATCGTGGAGCGCTTCAAAGCGGTGATGCTGCTGGACGCGGACACGCAGGTCGATCCGCAGTACTTCCAAGCAGCACTGCCGTTCTTCTCCGATCCCGAAGTCGTGGCCCTGGCCGGATGCGTGCAGAACAGGTGGGAGCACCAGGGGCTGGGCTGGTTCGGAAAACTGGTGGCCCTGCACCGGGCCCGGATCTACCTCACGACCCAATTCCTGCTCAAGTACGGGCAGACCTGGCGCCACTGCAACGCCACCCACATCGTCCCCGGGTTCGCCAGCATCTACCGCACCGACGTGCTGCCGCTGATCGACGTCAACCCTCCCGGGCTGGTCATCGAAGACTTCAACATGACGTTCGAGGTCTACCAGAAGCGCCTCGGCAAGGTCGCTTTCACCCCGCGCGCGGTGGCCAGAACGCAGGATCCGGGGACGTTCAAGGACTACGTCCGGCAATGCCGGCGCTGGGCGCTGGGGCTGTGGCAGACGGTGCGCCGGCACCCGCCGCGGTTGAACTTGTTCAGCGCGATGCTGGGACTGCTCATCCTCGAACTGCTGTCCAGCAGCATCATGCTCCTCCTGCTGCCGCTGGTGGTGCTCGTGCTGTTCCTCCCCGAACTGTTCGGGGAAGTGCTGGCCATCGCACCGGTGGCCGGTGCCTACGGCTTCGTCAGCGCTTACGTGAACACCGAGTCGCTGCTCTACGGCGTCGTCCTGCCCGATCTGGGAATGACGTGCGTGGTGGCGCTCGTCCTCCGGCAGCCCCGCTACTTGATCTTCGGCTGGTTCTTCCTGCTGATGCGAGTGCTGGACGCCGCGATCGGGTTGGCGGCACTACCGGCGGCGTACTTGTCCCACTCGACCGGCCGGTGGCGCAGTCCGAGCCGCCGGGCGACCGGGCCCGCGGCAGCGGGCGCTGTTGAACCGACTGGAACGGCCGGGCCGTTCTCCCCCGAGCAGGGCGCTGGTCGAGAACCCGTCGGCAGAACCAACGGCCTTCCGATCGCGGACGGTGCGCACATGTCGACCGGTTCTCCCCAGGAGCAAGGGAGGCCAGGATGAGCCGCAACGGGCACGTCGAACCGGTGAACATGGTGCGGCTGCTGATGATCGACGATCAGCTCATGCTGGCCGAGGCGCTGAGCTCCCGGCTGGGGATGGTCCCGGACCTGTGGGTGGTCGGCAGGTGCACCACCGCGGACCCCCGGTTGCTGGACGTGGTCGGCCGCACCCGCCCCGACGTCATCACGCTCGACGTGGAGCCGGTGTCAGACACCGAGGACCTGGTCGACAAGCTGAAGGAAGCCCGCCCCACCGCCGAAGTCGTGGTGCTGTCCGGAGTGCTCGACGTCCGCAAGGCGGTGCAAGCGGCCCGCGCCGGTGCCTTGTCGTGGGTTTCGAAGGGGAGCGGGATCGAGGAGCTCATCGCGGTGCTGCGCGGTGCCGCCCAAGGGCACAGCTGGTTCCCGCCCGAACTGCTCGGGCCGGTGCTCCGGGAACTCCGGGAAACGGCTTCCGGAGGAACCCACCGGGAGGGGCCGCTGAGCGTGCTCAGCGAACGCGAGCGGGACGTCCTGCGGGGGATGGTGGCGGGCAAGCGCTGCGCCCAAATAGCCGAGGAATTGCTGATCTCCACCGAGACCGTCCGCACCCACACCCGGAGCATCCTGGCCAAGCTCCAGGTGCACAGCCAGCTGGAGGCGGTGAGCGTGGCCTGCGCCGCCGGTCTGTCGCCCCGCGGTCGAACGTCGGTTCGGAAGGACGGTTGACGGTGACCGCGGAACAGCTGCGAATAGCCACGGTGATCACTCGACTGGAAGGTGGCGCGGGGGTGCTGGCGCTGCGCGGGTTGTTGGCGCTGGACCCGCACCGCTACCGCAGCACGATCATCACCGGCCGGGGCGGTGAACTGCTCGTCGCCGCGCGGCGAGCCGGCATCGAGACGATCCTGGAACCCGCCTTGCGCGTCCCCATCCGCCCACCGGTGGACCTCATCGCGCTGCAGCGGTTGACCCGGCTCTTCCGGCAACGGAGGTTCGACGTGGTGCACACGCACTGCGCCAAGGCCGGCGCTGTCGGGAGACTGGCGGCACACCGGGCTGGCACGTCCCGCATCGTGCACACCTACCACGGATTTCCGTTCCACCAATTCCAGTCACCGCTGCGTCGACAGCTGTACGTGCGGATCGAGCGAGCGCTGGGCGCGTTGACCGATCTCGCACTGTGCGTCGGCAGCGGAGTGGCGGCCGAAGCGATCCGCAGAGGACTGATCAGCCCCGATCGCGTCCGCACCACCGGGGTGGCGGTGCCCGAGGACGTGCCGGTGGCCGACGCGCACCACCGGGCGCGGGCCCGGCAGCGGCTCGGGCTGCCGGCGCACGCCGTGGTGGTGGGCGCGGTCGGGCGGTTGACCTACCAGAAAGCGCCGGAGGACTTCCTGGCCGCGCTCGACCGGCTCGCCCGCCCGGACGTGCTCGGGGTGTGGATCGGGGACGGGGAACTGGGCGCTTCGCTGCGGAACGGCGGCGGCCGGGTGCGGTTCGTCGGCGAACGCGACGACGTCGCCGCCCTGCTGCCGGCCTTCGACGTCTTCGTGCAACCCAGCCGGTACGAGGGACTGCCCCTGGCGGTCGTGGAAGCCATGCGCTGCGGGGTGCCGGTGGTGGCCACCGCGGTCAACGCGGTCCCCGATGTCGTCGTACCGGGGGAGACCGGCCTGCTGGTGGCACCGCAGCGGCCGGATCAGCTGGCCGCTGCGGTGTCCTACCTGATCGACCATCCCGAAGAGGCAACCCGAATGGCCGCGGAAGCGAGGGAATGGGTAGCAGGACGGCATCGCGAGCAGGACCTCGCGGCAGCCCTCGTCACGGCTTACGGGGCAGAAGCGGGCACCGGCCACGGGATCGAGCGGCGTCGGTGCGGTTGAGCAGCGGCGAATTCCCGTTCAGGCGGCGGAATTCGCCGAATAGGGGCCAATTTGGTGGGTAGCGGAATGCGCGTGCCCGCGGACGGCTGCAGGGTACGAGCAGCACTACAACACATGGGGGAGTCGGTCGTGGACGCAGGACGGTCTCCGGCAGCGGCAAGCGGAGCCGCCCGCGTTCCCGACCGGTTGTGCCAGTCCGCACGGGCACTGGCGCTTCCAGGGGGCGAGGAAGCATGGTGGAACTTGTCATCGCCGACGACCACCGGGTGTTCGCCGAGGCGCTCCGGTCGGTGCTGCCCGAACGGGGGTTCGAGGTGGCCGGCGTCGCGGCCGACGCGGCGGAAGCGGTCCGGCTCGCGCAGCGCTGCCAGCCCGACATCTGCTTGCTCGACCGCTGCCTGGTGGCCGACTCGGAGACCATCGGCGACATCCGCAGAGCCGCTCGCCGCAGCCGGGTCGTCGTGCTGTCCCCGGACACCGACACCCGGTCGATGCGGGCGGTGCTGGCTCGGGGAGCCCACGGCTACGTCAGCAAGATGTGCGGACTCGAAGTGCTGCTCACCGCCCTCAGCGGAGTGATGGACGGTGAAGTGGTGGTGGAACTGGCGGACAACGGATCGCCGCCCTCGGAGCGGGGCGATGACGTGCTGCGGCTGGCCGAGCAGCTCACCGCCCGTGAACGGCAGTGCCTGAGCTTGCTGGTGGAAGGGGAGCACACCACTTCGATGGCCAAGCAGCTCGGAGTGGCCGAGACCACGGTGCGCACCCACGTGCAGTCGATCCTGACCAAGCTGGGGGTCCACTCCCGACTGCAGGCGGCTTCCCTGGCCATGCGCTACGACCTGCTCCGGGACACCAGGGCGGACACCGCTGGGGCGCGGTGACCGCTGCTCACAGGACGGCTTCGATCAGCTGCGGGCCGGGTTCCGAGTGCGCCTCCTGCAGCGCGTTCAGCAGTTCCTCCCCGGTGGTGGCCCGGGCCGCCGGGACGCCGAAGCCGCGGGCGAGATCGGTCCAGCCGATCTCCGGGTGGTCCAGCGTGGTCAGTTGGCGGGCGCTCGGGCGATCGCTCCCATCGGACAGCTCGGTCTGCAGAATCCGGTACGCGGAGTTGGCCAGCACCACGGTGACCACGTTCAGGCCTTCTCGGGCCTGCGTCCACAGCGCTTGGACGGTGTAGCAGGCGCTGCCGTCGGCCTCGAAGGTGATCACCGGCCGGTCCGGGCAGGCGAGCGCTGCTCCGGTGGCCAGCGGTAGGCCCATGCCGATGGCACCACCGGTGTTGGTGAGTTCGGTGTGCGGTGGTGCCGACTCGGCCGCGACCGAGTACGCGTTGGCCGCGGACACCCCTTCGTTGACGACGATCGCTTGTTCCGGTTGGGTCGCCGTGATCGCCGCGGCAACGGCCTCGGGCGACAGCTCCCCCCGGGGCTTAGCGGGTTCGGCGCGTTCCGGTTCCGGGACTTCCGCCGGGGCGCTGACGGCCTCGGCGAGCTGCTGCAACGCCTGCTCGGCGTCCTGCTCCGGGGTGGCCAGCTGGTGGACCTTCATGTCCGCGGGGATCGGGTGGCTGGGCATGCCCCGGTAGCCGAAGAAGGCGACCGGGGTGCGGGTGCCGACCAGCACCAGGTGCTGGAAGCGGCTCAGCAGCTCGAGCACCTCACCCGGGAAGTAGGGGAGTCGGCGGGCTATCGGGATGCCCGGCCCGCGTTCCTGCCGGGTCGGTGACTGCTCGGCGATGAGCTCCCCGTTGGTCTTGGCCGCGATCCGGGCGGCCGCGCGCAGTCCAGCCCCGGTGAGGGCGTTGCCGCCGAGCAGGAAGGCGATCCGCCCCCGGGTGCTGGAGAGGAACTCCGCGAGCTCGGTGATCTGCTCGTGGGGCGTTTCCGGCCGGGAGGCGGCCGCGGGGACTTCAGCGGGCTCCCCGCCCTGGCTCCACAGGTGGTCCGCGGCGGTGATCAGCGTGGCGGGCAGCCGCTGCTGCACGGCGGCCTGCCAGGCCAGGACGAACTCCTCGGCGGTGTTCTCCGGCCCGGTGGTGCGCCCGACCCAACCGGACACCGGGCGGGCCAGCGACTCGATGTCGCTGGACAGCGGTGGGTCGGCGACCTGGTGCCAGCTGGCTTGGTCCCCGACCACGTTGACCACCGGGGAGTGCGCGCGCCGGGCGTTGTGCAGGTTGGCGATCCCGTTGGCCAAGCCCGGCCCCAAGTGCAGGAGGGTCATCGCGGGCCGACCGAGCATCCGGGCGTACCCGTCCGCGGCGCCGGTCACCACGCCTTCGTGCAAGGCGAGCACCGGTCGGACACCGGGGGCGTCGTCGAACGCCTCCACCAGGGGCATCTCCGTGGTCCCCGGGTTGGCGAAGCAGACTTCCACGCCGGCGGCCCGCGCGGTGGCGAAGAGACTTTCCGAACCTTTCACCGCTACTCCCCGCGAGGTAGGTGTGGCGACCGGCTGGACCGGCGAGCTAGCTCCCACCGCTGCTTCTCGGGGTATGCGGCAATCCCCGGAACAGCAGCCCGGTAGGGTCTAGCGGTGCGGAACGAGCCGACCTCGTCTTTAGAGACAAGGAACGAGTGGTGTTACGGATACACAAGACGACCTTCACCCGGCAGTGCCGCTGGGTGCCTGCGGCTTTAGTCACAACTGCACTGGTAGCGGGATGCGCGGCCGTTCCGCCGGAGACCGGCGAGACACGCGAGCCGCAGGCCGGGGTGAGCGTCGCCGACCAGCAGCAGCAGATGCCGGTGATCCGCACCGAGCACGTCTACTCCGAATACCGGCAGACCGAGGTGCAGCTCTACGTCGCCTACCCGACCGGGGTCAGTGACCTGCAGAACCTGCCCATGGTCCTCTACCTGCACGGCAGGGACGGGGTCGACCCCACGCCGATTCCGTACGACACCCTGCAAGCCCTGGAAACCGAATACCACAACGGAACGATACCGGCATTCGGGTTCGTGGTCGTCGACGGCGGTTACAACCCCTGGTGGCACGACGCTTCGGCCAACGGCCAGCTGTCGAGCATGCTGCACGAAGAACTCCCCCGGTGGCTGCAGGAGCGCGGGCTCGGGGACGAGAACGGGCTGCCCTTCGCCGTTGCCGGGATCTCCACCGGCGGGTTCGGGGCGCTGAACTACGCCGCGGACCGCAACCTCGCCGGCAATCCGGTCAGCGTGGCCGCCGAACTGGCCCCCGCGCTCCCGGTCACGTGGGAGCACATGCAGGAGAAGAACGTCTTCGCCGACGAACAGGAGTGGGCCCAGTACGACCCCCTGCGCCGGTTGGAGGACCTCGGCGACACCCCGGTGGGGGTGTGGATCGGTGACGCCGACCCGTACCTGCCCGGCAGCCAGCAGCTGGTCGCCGACTACCCCAACACGCCGGTGGTGAGCGTGCTACCGGGCGGGCACGAGGCGGCGGTCTTCGAAGCCGTCGGCTCGGAGATGGTGCAGTTCCTGGCGCAGGGCATCGACCAGGTGAGCTGATCGGCTCACGCCGGGTGGGCCACCAGGTGCTCCAGCAGCAGCCGCGTCAACGCCTCCGGCGCCTCTTCGGGAATCCAGTGCGAGACGTCCTCGAGCACCTCGAAGCGGTAGTCGCCGGTCACGTGCTCGGCGGTGGCCAGCGCCGCGGTGGAACCGACCGCGACGTCTTCGGTGCTCCACACGTACAACGTGGGCACCTTCACCGGACCTGTTCGGACCCGGGTGGAGCGCATGGCCCGGTACCAGTTCAACGCCGCGGTCAGCGCTCCCGGCTCCGACAGCCGCCGGACGTACTCGGTGACGTGCTCGGCGGGCACCTTGTTGTCGTAGATGCCGCGCAGCTTGCGGGCGTCGTCGGCCAGCAGGATGCGTTCGGCCCCGGAAGAGCGGAACGTGCGCATGTAGGCCGATCGCATCCGCTGGTCTTCGTCCTGCCGCACTGCGTCCTGGAACGGGTCGGGGTGCGGGATGGAAACCGCGGTGAGGGTGCGGACCCGCTCCGGGTGTGCCGCGGCGGTGTTCCAGGCGACGGCGGCTCCCCAGTCGTGCCCCACCAGGTCGAACTCGTGCCACCCCAGTGAGTCGGCGATGTCCAGCACATCGCCGACCAGGGCCTCCATCCGGTAGTCCGCGACCTGCTCCGGTCGCACGCCCGGTGAGTAACCGCGCTGATCGGGGGCCACTGCCCGGCACCGGGCGTTGCCGAGGACTTCCAGCTGGGCGCTCCACTGCAGACCGGATTCCGGGAAGCCGTGCAGCAGCATGACTTCCCGGCCGTCCTGCGGGCCTGCCGCGAGCGCGTCGAAACAACCTGCTTCCGTGGATATCTGGATGTGTTCGGCCACCGGAGCACTCTATCCGCCCGACCGCAGCGTTCAAGCCGCCGAACCGGTCAGCGGAGCCGCAGCCCCCACCGGCCCCGATGGGTGCCGCCGGGCTCGATGACGGCCAACCCGTCCCCGGTGACGAAGGCGTTGGGAGCGCACGTCATGGGTTCGACGGTGATGCCGGCTCGCGGTGGGCGATCCGCCTCCGGGGAGTCGTCGGTGTAGACCTGCAGGTAGCCGTGCGCCCGGTCCACCCACAGTTCGATCGCTCGGCCGTCCGCTCGGTGGAACCGGGTCACCGCTGTGCCGTCGGGCTGCCGGCGCAGCGCGGTGAAAGCGGTGTCCATTTCGGTGCTTCCGATGCGGCGGGCGGTGCGGAAGTCGTACTCGGTCCCGGCCACGTGCCGCTTGTCGATGGGCAGCAGCCGGTCATCGGTCACGTAGTAGGCTTCGGCCGGCAGCTCCAGCACCATGTCGTCGATGCGTCCCGTCCCGGCAGCGATGTAGGTGTGGTTGGCCGTTCCGTAGGGAGCCGGCTCGGTGCCGATGTTCCGGGCGGTCAGCGTGGTCGTCACGCCCTGCTCGTCCACCGCGTAGGTGATGCGGAAGGACAGGTGGAACGGATAGCCGTAGGACGGCGGCAGGACGTGCTCCAGCTCGACCCGGTCCGGGAGGTGGCGCACCAGGTCCCACTCGACGAAGTTCATCAGGCCGTGCAGCGCGGTGTTGCGCTCCGGTTCGTTCACCGGGACTTGCAGCTTCCGGCCGCCGAACTCGTACTGCCCACCATCGATCCGGTTCGGCCACGGCAGGATGGTCTTGCCCTGGTAGCCCTCCCCGACCTCGTCGGCGGAGTGGGTCAGCAGCAGTTCTTCTCCCTCGACCCGCCACGACAGCAAGGTCGCGGCCACCCCGGCGATGACGACCTGGTGCGCTCCGCGGCGGATCCGGTACGTCCGCCCGTTGGCGGTCAACCGGCCGTGCTGCGGTTGTGCTTGGGCGCTGCCCGCCAGGGCCGCCGCAGCGGTCACCCCTGCGGCGGCACCGAGCGCAGCGCGTCTGCTGAAGGCTTTCGAAGGCTCGGACATGGTGCTGCTCCAATGAGGTCGGTGCTGGTGGTCCGCGAAGCGGTCAGCCGGCGGTGCCGGCGGCGATCACCGCGAGATTGCGCTCCCGGACCGTGGCCAAATCCGGTTTGAGAACCCGCCGGTCGTAGGTGAAGAAACCGTTGACCTCGTTCTCGACGTCGGTGATCTGGGTGTAGACGGCCGCGGACAGACCGTTCGCGAGCACCACTTCTTCCAGCTCGCGGCTCACCTCGCTGTACCTGCGGGTCAGCTCCTCCCGGGAAGTGGTCATCTCGTACGCTTGCGGTTCGCCCGGCCACAGGTGCCCTTCTTCGACCAACCCGAGCCCGCCGTACTCGCCGTCCACTATGGCCCGGTCATCGGTTGCTCCGGGGTGTCCTGGCCCGACGTAGGTGTGGTCGTCGTAGATGTCGCCGGCGCCGCTGTCCGGCAGTGAGTAGCAGCAGTTGACACCGCTGTTGGCGTTGACCAGCCTGGTCGGGTCCTGCTGTTTGACCAGGGCGGCGATCTCAGCCGTGTCGAACTCGCCCCATCCTTCGTTGAACGGCACCCACACCACGAGCGAGGTGACGTTGCGGAGCTGATCGACCAGCTCCAGCAGTTCCTCGCGGAAGTTGGCCTGCGACTCCTGGTCCGGGGGCGGGGTCTGCTCCGGCGGGACGGCCAAGTCCACCGGGAGCGAGGGCATGTCCTGCCAGACCAGCAGGCCGATCCGATCCGCCCAGTAGTACCAGCGGGCGGGTTCGACCTTGACGTGCTTGCGGATCATGTTGAAGCCGAGTTCCTTGGTCCGCTCCAAGTCGAAGCGCAACGCCTCGTCCGTGGGAGCGGTGTAGATGCCGTCCGGCCAGTAGCCCTGGTCCAGTGGTCCGTGCTGGAAGACGATCTCGCCGTTCAAGGTGATCCGCGGTCGCCCTTCTGCGTCGTGCACCAGGCCGACCGACCGCATGCCGGCGTAGCTGCCGACTTCGTCGACCACCTCTCCGTCGGCGTCGAGCAGCCGGACGGTGAAGTCGTAGAGGTACGGGTCGTCCGGGCTCCACAGGTGCGGATCGGCGATCGGGAGCCGCAGTTCGTCGTGCACCGGGGCGCTGGCGCGGGCGACTTCCCGCCCCTCCCGGTCGCGCACGACGGCTTCCAAGCGTTCGTCTGGAGTTGCCGTGGTGCCGGCGCTGAGGGTGAAGCTGCTGGTGTCGAGGTCCGGGGTGATGTCGAGATCGGTGATGTGCGAGGCGGGGACCGGCTCCAACCACACGGTTTGCCAAACACCGGAGGCACCGGTGTAGAGGATCCCGCCCGGCGAGGTGCGTTGTTTGCCCACCGGGTGAGGGGCTTGTTCGTTCCGGTCCTGGGCGTAGATCTCGATCTGCTGCTGGTCGCCGGGTGCGAGGGCATCGGTGATGTCGGCGCTGAACGCGGTGTACCCGCCCTCGTGCACCGCCACGCGCTGGCCGTTGACCAGCACCTCCGCTCGTTGGTCCACGGCTCCCAGGTGCAGCAGCACCCGCTGGTCGCGCCAGTCCGGTGGGATGGTGAAGGTTCGCCGGTAGAGCATGTGGTCGTCGTGCCGTTGGATGCCGGAGAGCGCGGATTCCGGTGGGAACGGGACCAGGATCTGTTCGCTGGTCTCGGTGGGGCGGCTGCTCCCGCCCGCGTAGTCCCACAACCCGTTGAGGTTCATCCAGCGGTCTCTGGTCAGCTGCGGGCGCGGGTATTCGGGCAGCGCGTTCTCGGGGGTCACCTGATGCGTCCACGGGGTGGTCAGCGGGGGCTCTGCGGGACGCCAACCTGCTGCGTCCGCTGGTGCAGCGGACATCCCGGCAGCGCTGGCGAGGAGTGCGGTGATCAGCAAGAAGCGCAGTGGGGTGAAGCGAAGCGGCACGATCGCCTCCCGGCCTCGAATGTCGAATTGTGAAAGAAAATCACCATCGTCGAACAACAATCGACCACGAACGCACAGGAAGTCAACGTGGTTGAACGGCGCCCCGCAAATCGGAGCAATACTTCTGGTTCCAGACGGCCGAACCGGCTAGGTTGTGGGGCCACAATCAGCCGGCAATGGCACCGACTGCCAGGAGGTGTGTGGTGACCGCAGAGACCGCACTGAGCCCGGGCGAGGAGTTCCGGCGAGCGCGCGACTTCCTGCTCCAGCACCGCGAGGACTACCAGACCGCCCGCGCCGAATTCCGCTGGCCGCAATTAACGGAGTTCAATTGGGCCCTCGACTGGTTCGACACGATCTCCCAGCGCAGGGACAGCACTGCACTGTGGATCGTGAACGAGGACGGGAGCGAGCAGAAGTTCTCGTTCGGAGACTTGACCAGGCGTTCGAATCAAGTGGCGAACTGGCTGCGCGGTCTTGGCGCCAGCCGGGGTGACCGGTTGCTGCTCATGCTCGGCAATCAAGCGGAGCTGTGGGAGACCATCCTGGCAGCGATGAAGCTCGGAGTGGTGATCATTCCGGAAGCTCCACTGCTGAACGCGGAGGATCTGCGCGACCGCATCGAGCGCGGCAGGGTCCGTCACGTGGTCGTTTCCACGGAGAACAGCAAGAAATTCGCCGAAGTTCCCGGAAATTACACCAAGATCGCAGTCGGTGATCCGGTGAGCGGCTGGTTGTCCTATGCAGACAGTTATGAATCCGGAACTGATTTCCAGCCGGATGGGGCCACCAAGGCGACTGATCCGCTGTTGCTCTACTTCACCTCAGGTACGACGGCGAAACCGAAGTTGGTGGAGCACACCCACGTTTCCTACCCAGTTGGCCATCTGTCCACGATGTACTGGATTGGGTTGGAGCCTGGTGACGTCCATCTGAACATCTCTTCGCCGGGGTGGGCGAAGCACGCCTGGAGCAACTTCTTCGCTCCGTGGAACGCCGAGGCGACGGTGTTCATCTACAATTACGAGCGCTTCGACGCGCAGCGGTTGCTGGTGCAGATGGAGCGGTGCGGGATCACCAGCTTCTGCGCTCCGCCGACGGTCTGGCGAATGCTGATCCAGGCGGACCTGCGCGCGCTCAGCTCGCCGCCCACGAAGGTGGTGGGAGCTGGTGAGCCGCTCAACCCCGAGATCATCGAACAAGTGCGCCGCGCCTGGTCGGTGACGATCCGGGACGGGTTCGGGCAGACCGAAACCAGCGTTCAGATCGCCAACACGCCGGGGCAGCAGGTCAAGCCGGGGTCGATGGGACGGCCGCTGCCGGGATTCGAGGTGTCGCTGCTCGACCCGGTGACCGGTGAACCAGCGGACGAGGGGGAGATCTGCCTGTCGCTCGCGCCGCGCCCGGTGGGCCTGATGACCGGGTACGCCGATGACGAAGAGCGCACTGCGGAAGTCATGCGCGGTGGGCACTACCACACCGGTGATGTGGGAGCTCGCGATGCCGACGGCTACATCACCTACGTGGGTCGGACCGATGACGTCTTCAAGGCCTCGGACTACCGGATCTCACCATTCGAACTGGAGAGCGTGCTGCTGGAGCACGAAGCGGTAGCGGAGGCCGCGGTGGTTCCGGCCCCGGACCCGGTCCGGCTCGCGGTTCCCAAGGCCTACGTCGTGCTGGCCAACGGCTACGAATCCGACCGGGAGACCGCGCTGTCGATATTGCGCTTCGCCCGCGAGCACCTGGCCCCGTACAAGCGGATTCGCCGACTGGAATTCGCGGAACTTCCGAAAACGATTTCCGGAAAAATCCGCCGGGTCCAGTTGCGGGCTCGGGAGAACGAGCTGGACCAGGGGGGAAGATCGCCGGAAAACGAGTACCGGGAATCCGACTTCCCGGAGCTGAAGCGGTGATCCGGTCAGGGCGGGTGCGGTGCTCGTCCTGCTCGCGCGCCCGGTGCGAAAAGTCACCGCGGTGAATGGATCAAGACCGCAGAGCCGCCGCTGTGCACTTTCCCACAGCGGCGGCTCCGGTGAAGAACCTCACTTGTGCCCGAAAAGCTGGCCCCGGCCGAGGTGATGCCGTAACATCCGGGGCCCTTCCTTCGATGCAGCCGTTGGGAAGACCACGGCGAACGGGTCTTCTCTCTTGCTATTCCGTCAAGTTTAGGCCATTTCGCTGTTGCCACACCGGCCTCTTTTGTGGTAAATAATGCGCGCGAGTATACACAATATTTAGCGATTTTGCACTTGTCCCGTTGTTGTAGGAAAATCAAATATCCGGAATCCTCCCAGGTGAAAGCGGATTTATTCACCCAGGGTGACGACTCAAATCACGCTAACTTCCTATTCCGGTGATTAGTGTCACACATTTGCACGCTTGCCTTCGGATCTTCTTCGCCTAGGTTGGTTACCCGACGCACGGAATTGCGTCAGCGCCGGTCGGCAAAGAAGCTGACCGAGTGCGGGCCGGTGTTGAGTTAGCGGCCTTGAGTTTTCTCGGCTGCCGCTCCGGTCATGGTGTTGCCTTTTTTCACAGTGGCGACCCAGCACGGTCACGAGGACGACCTCGGGCACGGCAATTCGCAGGTGCTCGGATTAGCGGTGGCGCATGACCAACGTGAGTGGGTGGGAGTGAAGAATGGCCAAGAGCGTGAGCGATCTGACTTCTGGCGGCAGCGCCAGTTCCAAAACCTCCGAGCTGGTGCAGCGTGAGAAGCAGGTCTTCGGCGACAATCCGTTGGAAGTGCGCGAGTCGGATCATTACACGCACGAATACGTCGGGTCTTTCGTCGAAAAATGGGATGAGCTCATCGACTGGAAGAAACGAGCCGAAAGCGAAGGTTCGTTCTTTATCGATCAGCTGAAGGCCCGGGGCGTCAAGTCCGTGCTGGATGTGGCCACCGGTACCGGCTTCCACTCGGTCCGGCTGCTGGAAGGGCGTTCCGGTGGGCTACTGCTGGCTGGCCGCTTGCAGCAGCACCCGGTTCGGAATCAC
>NZ_AYJW01000070.1 GCF_000497205.1 Saccharopolyspora rectivirgula DSM 43747 | reverse complement strand
TGCTGGTCCTCGCCGCCGGTGGGGTGCTGGTCTGGGCGGTGCTGAGCGGTCAGCCGGATTCGGCGTGGTTTTCGGTCCTGCTGAGCGGGATCGGAGTGCTGCTGCTGGGGGTGGACCGGTTCCGGCGCAGGCGGGCGCAGCGGTCTTCCGCGGAGTCCGCGGCGGGGTCGGCCGGTCCGGAGTTCGCCGATGCCGATGATGAGCCGGCCGCGGAGCTGGTGTCCGCAGCCGATGCGGCCGCTGTCGCGGAGCTGTCCGAGCAGGTGCTGGTCGTCGACGAACGGCCGCGCTACCACCTGCCGGGCTGCGACTGGCTGGTCGGTCGGGAAACGGTGGCGCTGTCCTTGAGCGAGGCCCGGGAACTGGGGTTCACCCCGTGCGGCCGGTGCGAACCGGTTTCCACGCTGGTGGCGCGGGTGCGCGGCGCGGACTGAGCCGGGCCGCCGCGAGTTTTGCCGGTCGAGCACGTTATGCTGGATCCCACAGGCGATGATCCGGCCATCACCGGGGAGCTTCCGGAAGAACGGGCAGTGCTTGCCTCAGTAGAACCGGACGGGACCGGCCCGTGACAGCCGGCAAATGAGTGGTCGTGCGTGGCCTCGCCGGAGCGTGCGGGGGTGCACGGCAAGCGGGGTGGTACCGCGGACTCGCGCGACCAGGCGCGCGATGTGCCGTCCCCGCGTGGACGCCGGTTTGATTCGGTGGCTGTGCGGCGGACCCGACGGCACACCGCTAGGAGCACATCCGCGATGGCTTACCCGAAGGTTGAGATCAGTGGCGCTGGTTCTCTGCAGCGCGGTGTAGCGGCCCAACCGTCGCTTCCCGAAATCGAACGCGACGTGCTGAAGTACTGGGCCGACGACAAGACCTTCCGCGCTTCGGTGGAGGCCCGCGAGGCGGGTGTCAACGGTTCCAACGAGTACGTCTTCTACGACGGCCCGCCGTTCGCGAACGGCCTTCCCCACTACGGGCACCTGCTGACCGGCTACGTCAAGGACTCGGTGCCGCGCTACCAGACCATGCGCGGTCGCCGGGTGGAGCGGCGGTTCGGCTGGGACTGCCACGGGTTGCCCGCCGAGGTCGAGGCGGAGAAGCAGCTGGGCATCACGTCCAAGGCCGAGATCGAGTCGATGGGCGTGGCCGAGTTCAACGAGGTGTGCCGCACCTCCGTGCTGCGCTACACCGACGAGTGGCGGGACTACGTCACCCGGCAGGCCCGGTGGGTGGACTTCGACAACGACTACAAGACGCTCGACCTCAACTACATGGAGAGCGTCATGTGGGCGTTCAAGACCCTGTGGGACAAGGGTCTGATCTACCAGGGCTTCCGGGTGCTCTGGTACTGCTGGCGCTGCGGAACCCCGCTGTCCAACAGCGAGACCAGGCTGGACGACGTGTACCGGCAGCGGCAGGACCCGGCGGTCACGGTGGGGCTGCGGCTCCAGGCCCCGGACAAGCCCTACGACGGTGCGCTCGCCCTGGTGTGGACGACGACCCCGTGGACGCTGCCGTCCAACCTCGCCGCGGCCGTGCACCCGGACGTGGACTACGTCCTGGTGGCCCCGCCGGAGTCCGGGGAGCGCTACGTGCTGGCCGAGGCCCGGTTGGCGGCTTACAGCAGGGAGCTCGGCGAGGACGTGGCCGATCACGTGGTCAGCCGGTTCAAGGGCACCGAGCTGATCGGCACGGCCTACAAGCCCCCGTTCGACTTCTTCCTCGGCCGCGAGAACGCGCACCGGATCCTGGCGGCCGACTACGTGACCACTGAGGACGGTACCGGTGTCGTCCACCTGGCGCCGGCCTTCGGTGAGGAGGACAAGCAGGTCACCGACAAAGCCGGCATCGAGCCGGTCGTGCCGGTCGACGCGACCGGCAAGTTCACCTCCGAGGTGCCGCCGTACGAGGGGCTGCACGTCTTCGACGCCAACAAGCAGATCGCCCGGGACCTCAAGGAAGCCGGTCTGCTGCTGCGGCACGAGACCTACGACCACCCGTACCCGCACTGCTGGCGGTGCGACAACCCGCTCATCCAGCGCGCGGTGTCGGCCTGGTTCGTGGCGGTCAGCAAGTTCAAGGACCGCATGGTCGAGCTGAACAAGCGGATCAACTGGGTCCCGGAGCACATCCGCGACGGCCAGTTCGGCAAGTGGCTGGAGAACGCGCGGGACTGGAACATCTCGCGGAACCGGTTCTGGGGTTCGCCGATCCCGGTGTGGGTCTCCGACGACCCCGCCTACCCGCGGATCGACGTCTACGGCTCGCTGGACGAGTTGGAGCGCGACTTCGGGGTGCGGCCGACCGAC
Organism: Saccharopolyspora rectivirgula DSM 43747; assembly: GCF_000497205.1. Lineage (GTDB taxonomy): Bacteria > Actinomycetota > Actinomycetes > Mycobacteriales > Pseudonocardiaceae > Saccharopolyspora > Saccharopolyspora rectivirgula. The sequence continues at coordinate 17,041 of NZ_AYJW01000070.1, read as the reverse complement.
CTGCACCGCCCGGCGATCGACCAGCTGACCCGGCCGAACCCGGACGACCCGACCGGCAAGTCCACGATGCGGCGGGTGCCGGAGGTGCTGGACTGCTGGTTCGAGTCCGGTTCGATGCCGTTCGCCCAGGTGCACTACCCGTTCGAGAACGCGGAGTGGTTCGAGCACCACTACCCGGGCGACTTCATCGTCGAGTACAACGGCCAGACCCGCGGCTGGTTCTACACGCTGCACGTGCTGGCCACCGCGCTGTTCGACCGCCCGGCGTTCTCCAACGTGGTCGCCCACGGCATCGTGCTCGGTGACGACGGGCAGAAGATGTCCAAGTCCAAGCGCAACTATCCGGACGTCAACGAGGTCTTCGAACGCGACGGTTCGGATGCGATGCGCTGGTTCCTGATGTCCAGCCCGATCCTGCGCGGGGGCGACCTGGTCGTCACCGAGCGCGGCATCCGGGACGCGGTGCGCCAGGCGGTGCTGCCGCTGTGGAACTCCTGGTACTTCCTGGCGCTGTACGCCAACGCCGAAGGGGTCTCCGGGACGTACCGGGTGGACAGCGAGCACGTGCTGGACCGCTACATCCTGGCCAAGACCGGTGAGCTGGTCAGCGATGTGCAGGGGTCGCTGGACGAGCTGGACATCGCCGGTGCCTGCGGCAGCGTGCGCGAATTCCTGGAGGTCCTCACCAACTGGTACGTGCGCCGGTCGCGGGACCGCTTCTGGGCCGGCGACCGGGACGCCATCGACACCCTGCACACGGTGCTCGAGGTGACCTGCCGGACGGTGGCGCCGCTGCTGCCGTTGACCGCGGAAGCGGTGTGGCGCGGACTGACCGGTGGGCGTTCGGTGCACCTGGCGGATTGGCCGGAGGTGGACGAGCTGCCCGCGGACGCCGCGCTGGTGTCGGCCATGGACCAGGTCCGGCAGGTGTGCTCGGCGGCCCTGGGGCTGCGCAAGGCCAACAAGCTGCGGGTGCGGCTGCCGCTGGCCGAGCTCCGGGTGGCCACCCCGGAGGCGGAGGAGCTCCGGCCGTTCGTGGACCTGATCCGCGACGAGGTCAACGTCAAGGAAGTGGTGCTGAGCACCGACGTCGCCGCGTACGGCCGCTTCGAGGTGGCGGTGAACGCCCGTGCCGCCGGGCCGCGGTTGGGCAAGGACGTGCAGAAGGTCATCAAGGCGGTCAAGGCCGGTGACTGGAGCCGCACCCCGGAGGGCAAGGTGGTCGCCGCCGGCATCGAGCTGCTGCCCGAGGAGTTCACCGAGCGGCTGGTGTCGACCGACACCGGCGCGTCCACCGCGCTGCCCAACGGGGCGGGTCTGGTGTCCCTGGAGACCGAGGTGACCCCGGAGTTGGCCGCCGAGGGCCTGGCCCGGGACGTGGTGCGGGTGATCCAGCAGGCTCGCCGGGAGGCCGACTTCGCGGTGTCCGACCGGATCACCGTCACCATTTCGGCGCCGCAGCAGGTGCAGGAGGCGGTTGCCGCGCACCGCGAGTTCATCGCCGAGGAGACCTTGGCGGAGTCGGTGGAGTTCGGTGATGCGGACGGCTTCGCCGGCAGCGTCGGGGACGGCACCGAGATCGCGGTCGCGGTCGCGAAGGTGTGACGGCTGTTCCGGGGCGGAGCTGGTGCCCGGTTCCGCCCCGGAACTCGGCGGCCTGGTGGTCTTGGGCGTTCGCGGGAACGGCTCAGGGACAATGGCCCCGTGAGCAGCGAGCAGCAACCATCTGAAAAGCCCGGTGCGGGGGACGGCGATGCCGAACGAACCCGGTCGGGGAAGTCCGCGAAACTGCTGGTGCTGTTGTTCGGGCTGGCTGCTGCGGGATTGGTCCTCGATGTGATCACCAAGAGCGCGGTGGTGGCCGCGCTGGAAGGCGGCCCGCCGGTCGAGTTGCTGGGCGGGCTGGTCTACCTGGACGTGCTGCGCAACCCGGGGGCGGCGTTCTCCCTGGCCACCGGTATGACGTGGTTGCTGGCCCTGCTGGCGATCGTGGTGGTCGGCGTGATCGTCTGGCTGGCTCCGCGGCTGCGTTCGGCGGGCTGGGCGGCCGGGCTCGGGTTGATGCTCGGCGGGACGCTCGGCAACCTCGGGGACCGGTTGTTCCGGGCGCCCGGGCCGTTGCAGGGACACGTGGTGGACTTCATTTCAGTGCTGGCTCCCAACGGTGAGTTCTTCCCGGTGTTCAACGTCGCGGATTCCTGCATCACCTGCGGTGCCGTACTGATCGTTCTGTTGTCGCTGCTGGGCCGCGACTACGACGGCACAGTGCACCGCAAGAAGCAGCGAGCTGCTGGGAATGAGTCGTGACTGATACTCGAACACTTCCTGTTCCAGAAGGCCTGGACGGCATGCGGGTGGACGCTGGCCTGGCGAAATTGCTCGGGCTTTCCCGCAGTTCGGTGGCCGCGTTGGCCGAATCCGGCGAGGTCTTGCTCAACGGTGTTCCGGCCGGCAAGTCCGATCGGCTCGTCGCCGGCGCCTGGCTGGAGATCACCTTGCCGGACACCGGCAGGAATCAGGTCGAAGTCGTCGCGGTCCCGGTGGAGGGCATGCGGATCCTCTACGAGGACAGCGACATCGTGGTGATCGACAAGCCGATCGGTGTCGCGGCGCACCCGAGCCCCGGCTGGGAGGGGCCGACGGTGGTCGGCGGACTGGCCGCGGCCGGGGTGCGCGTCGCCACCAGCGGGGCGGCGGAGCGGCAGGGTGTGGTGCACCGCCTGGACGTGGGCACCAGCGGTGTCATGGTGGTCGCCAAGAGCGAGTTGGCCTACTCGGCGCTGAAGCGGGCGTTCAAGGAGCGCACCGTGGAGAAGCGCTACCACGCGCTGGTGCAGGGGCACCCGGATCCCAGTCGCGGCACCATCGACGCGCCGATCGACCGGCATCCCCGGCACGACTACAAGTTCGCCGTGGTGAGCGGCGGGAAGCCCAGCGTGACCCACTACGAGACGGTGGAGGCGTTCCGGGCGGCTTCCCTGGTGGACGTGAAGCTGGAGACCGGTCGCACGCACCAGATCCGGGTGCACTTCTCGGCGATCCGGCACCCCTGCGTCGGCGACCTCACCTACGGCGCCGACCCGGTGCTGGCGCGGCGGTTGGGCGTGACCCGGCAGTGGCTGCACGCCCGGCAGCTCGGTCTGGAGCACCCGGTGACCGGCCAGTGGATGACCTTCGAGAGCGAGTACCCGAAGGACCTGCAGCGCGCCTTGGACATCCTGCGGGAGCAGGACAGCTGAGCCGGGGCCGGCCGCGGCCCGCACCTCTTCCCCGGTCTTGGTGGCCGGCGCCGCGGGAGCGGTCGGCCACCGAGGGGCGTGCTCCGGTGCGGGCACCGCCCCGGTGGAGGTGTGTTCGGGCCGTCGGGCCCGTGCTCGTGCTCCGCCGAGCGCGGAGGGCGTTCAGAGGTCGCTGATGTCCCAGCTGAGCGTGTGCTGCTCGGCGTCGGGCTGCGGACGCCAGCGCACCGAGGACAGCTCGGTGGAATCCGGCAGCACGTAGACGGTGTGGCCGCCGGCGGTCTCCCCCACGCCGATGCCGGCGCGGTGCGGGGGCCGGGACGACAGGGTGACCGACGACTTGCTGATGGCGGTGCCGTCCTTGGCGATCAGCTCCAGGTGCTCGTCGGGCACAGCGCCGTAGCTGCCCGGTCCGTAGTTGGTCACCTCGGTGTGCACCACCACGGCGCGCTCGCCGTCCTGCAGCTCGTGCCCGGCAGCGGTGAACAGGTAGTCCGCCGGGTCGACGACCTCGACCAGCTTGATGGCCAGCCGCTCGCCGGAGGGGCATTCCACGTCCAGTTTGCTGCCGACCCGGCCGACCCGGAGCGGAGCGGGCGCGGGCTGGGGCTGCGCCGCCGGTTGGTGGCCGCCTTGGTACTGCTGGTCCCCGCGGGCCCACCCCGCCGAGCCGGGTGGCCCCCACATGAGCATCGGGTCCTGCCCGGCCGGCTGCTGGGCCGGCGCGCCGGGTGGGGCGTACGGCTGGGCCGGGGGCACGTGCGGCCCGCTCGGCCCGGTCTGCGCCGGGTGCGGACCGGGCGCGGGAGGGACCGGGTGGTTGCCGCTGGAGGTGTTCGGGTGGGGACCGCTGCCCGGACCGGAGACCGGGTAGCCGCCGCTGGCGGAGCCGGGGGCTTGGTACCCGCCGCTGGTGGAACCCGGGACCTGGTACCCGCCGCTGCCGGAACCGGGGACTTGGTACCCGCCGCTGCCGGAACCGGGGACTTGGTAGCCACCGCTGGCCATGTGCTGAGCCGTCCAGGCTTGGGCGAACGCCAGCGCGTTCCGGATGCCCTGCGGGTCGCACTCCACGCCGACGATCAGCGGTAGACCCGTGGTGGAGAGCGCGGCGAGTCGGGCAGCGACGTCGCGCACATCCATGCCGAGCCGGGCGGCGACGTCCGGTATCGCCGCTCGTCCGGTTTCTGCGATGAGACTCAGCAGACGCACGTCTACAGGATCAGGGCCAGCCACGGATTCCACGCTACCTCTTTTGATCAGCGCTCAGGTCGAGGGCACGCTTTTCGGGCATTCCCGGGGCGCGCTTCCCGGTCGTGCGAAACGCCGGGGGATTGGAAAACGACCGGGGGACAAGGGGATAGGCTGGCAATCCCGGTGAAAGTCCTGAAGCGAAGGAGGACCTCCTCGTGCCTGTTGACCCCTTCGTCCACCTCCACGTGCACACCGAGTACTCGATGCTCGACGGAGCGGCGAAGGTCGGGGCGCTGTTCGCGGAAGCGGAACGGCTCGGCATGCCCGCTGTCGGCATGACCGATCACGGCAACATGTTCGGCGCGGACGAGTTCTACCAACAGGCCAAGAAGACCGGCATCAAGCCGATCATCGGGATCGAGGCCTACGTGGCTCCGGGCAGTCGGTTCCACAAGAAGCCGGTCTTCTGGGGAGAGGCCAGGCAGCGCTCCACCGACGAGTTCGGTGAGGGCGGCGACGTCTCCGGTGGCGGTGCCTACACGCACATGACGATGTTGGCGGCCAACGCCACCGGGGTGCGGAACCTGTTCACCCTGTCCAGCCTGGCCAGCTTCGAGGGCTACTACCGCAAGCCGCGGATGGACCGGGAGCTGATCTCCCAGTACTCCGAGGGGATCATCGCCACCACCGGTTGCCCGTCCGGAGAGGTGCAGACCCGCTTGCGGTTGGGGCAGTACGAGGAGGCGCTGCAGGCGGCCGCGGACTACCGGGACATCTTCGGCAAGGAGAACTTCTTCCTGGAGCTGATGGACCACGGGCTGGCGATCGAGCGGTCGGTCCGGGAAGGCCTGCTGAAGATCGCCAAGGAGCTCGACCTCAAACCGCTGGCCACCAACGACAGCCACTACGTGACCAAGGACCAGGCCGAGTCGCACGGGGCGCTGCTGTGCGTGCAGTCGGGCAAGACCCTCAACGACGAGAGCCGGTTCAAGTTCGACGGGGACGGCTACTACCTGAAGTCCTCGGAGGAGATGCGCGAGTACTGGGACAAGGAAGTCCCCGGTGCCGCGGACAACACGCTGCTGGTGGCCGAGCGGGTCGAGTCCTACGAAGAGGTGTGGAAGTACACCGACCGGATGCCCCGGGTCTCCGTGGAGGGCGGCAAGACCGAGCGGGAGCAGCTGGCCGAGGAGATCGAGCACTACCTGCCCACCCGCTACCCCGACGGGCCCACCCCGGAGTGCCGGGAGCGGATCGAGAAGGAGCTCGACGTCCTCGACCGCAAGGGCTACTGCGCGTACTTCCTGGTCGTCGGTGACATCACCCGGTGGGCGAAGTCCCAGGGCATCCACGTGGGGCCGGGGCGCGGGTCGGCGGCCGGTTCGCTGCTGGCCTACATCCTGCACATCACCAACCTGGACCCGCTGGAGCACGGCCTGATCTTCGAGCGGTTCCTGAACCCGGAGCGGAACTCCCCGCCGGACATCGACCTCGACTTCGACGACCGCCGCCGGGACGAGGTGCTGCAGTACGCCATCAACAAGTACGGCCGGGACAAGGTCGCGCAGGTCATCACCTTCGGCAAGATCAAGACGAAGGCCGCCATCAAGGACGCCGCGCGGGTGCACCTGGGGCAGCCGGGCTTCGCGGTCGCGGACAAGATCTCCAAGACGCTGCCGCCGCCGATCGCGGCCAAGGACATCCCGCTGTCCGGCATCGTCGACCCGAACCACGAGCGCTACCCGGAAGCCGCCGAGGTCCGCAACCTCATCGAGAACGACCCGACCGTGGCGCAGATCTTCGAGACCGCGCGCGGTTTGGAAGGCCTGATCCGCAACGCGGGTGTGCACGCGTGCGCGGTGATCCTCTCCTCGCAGCCGTTGATGGGCACGGTGCCGCTGTGGATGCGGGACGACGGCTCGATCATCACCGGCTGGGACTACCCCTCGTGCGAGGCCATCGGCCTGCTGAAGATGGACTTCCTGGGGTTGTCCAACCTCACCATCCTCGGCGATGCGCTGCGGATGGTGAAGCAGAACCACGGGGTGGAGATCGATCTGTCCACTCTGGGCTTGGACGACGAGAAGACCTACGAGCTGTTGGCCCGCGGCGAGAGCCTCGGCGTGTTCCAGCTCGAAGGTGGCGGCATGCGGGAACTGCTCAAGCGCATGCAGCCGACCGAGTTCGCCGACATCGTGGCCTGCAACGCGCTGTACCGCCCGGGCCCGATGGAGGTCAACGCCCACTTCGACTACGCGGACCGCAAGAACGGCAAGAAGCCGATCGAGCCGATCCACCCGGAACTGGACGAGCCGCTGAAGGACATCCTGGCCGAGACCTACGGTCTGATCGTCTACCAGGAGCAGATCATGGCCATCGCCCAGCGGGTGGCCGGTTACAGCCTCGGCCGAGCCGACATCCTGCGCCGCGCGATGGGCAAGAAGAAGAAGGAGGTCCTGGACCAGGAGTTCGAGGGCTTCCGGGACGGCATGCTGGAGAACGGCTTCTCCGAAGAGGCGATCGAGAAGCTGTGGGCCACGGTGCTGCCGTTCGCCGGCTACGCGTTCAACAAGTCCCACGCCGCGGGTTACGCCCTGGTGGCCTACTGGACGGCCTACCTGAAGGCGAACTACCCCGCCGAGTACATGGCAGCGCTGCTGACCGCCAACGGCGACAACAAGGACAAGATGGCGGTCTACCTCGCCGAGTGCCGGCGGATGGGCATCAAGGTGTTGTCGCCGGACGTCAACGACTCCAACGACACCTTCACCGCCGTCGGCTCGGACATCCGCTTCGGGCTGAGCGCGATCCGCAACGTCGGTTCGAACGTGGTGTCCTCGATCATCAAGGTCCGCGAGGAGAAGGGCCGCTACACCTCGTTCGCCGACTTCCTGGACAAGTCCGAGATAGCGGTGTGCAACAAGCGGGTCATCGAGTCGCTGATCAAGGCCGGCGCGTTCGACTCGCTGGGGCACACCCGCATGTCGCTGGCCCAGCACCACGAGGCCGCGGTGGACGCGATCACCGGGCTGAAGCGCCAGCAAGCCATGGGGCAGTTCGACTTGTTCGGGGCGGATCCGTCCACTTCGGACAGTCAGGACTCCTCCCCGCTGGCGCACCTGCAGTTCAGTTCGGAGGAGTGGCCGCGCAAGCAGTTGCTCTCCTACGAGCGGGAGATGCTGGGGCTGTACGTTTCGGCGCACCCGCTGGACGGCGCTGAGCGACTGCTGGCCCCGTACCAGGACACCAGCATCGCGGACCTGGTCGGTGGGGAGCGCAGCCCCGGCAAGGAGCAGGTGCGCATCGCGGGCATGATCTCCGGCATCCAGCGGCGCATCAACAAGAACGGCCAGCCGTGGGCGATCGTCACGCTGGAGGACTTGGACGCCAGCGTCGATGTGCTGTTCTTCCCCAAGTCCTACGAGATGTACTCGGAATGCTTGGTGGAGGACACCGCGCTGGCGGTCAAGGGGCGGATCAACGAGCGGGAAGGCACCATCAGCGTGTTCGCCTCCGATGCGATGACGATCGACATCTCCGCCGCCGAGCACGATCCGGGGGTCAGCCCGGCGTTCGTCATCAAGGTCCCGGTGAACAAGGTCAACGAGTCCTTGGTGGCGGAACTGAAGCGGACTTTGCAGGCGCACGCGGGCACCACACCGGTGCACGTGAAGCTGCAGGGGGCGCGCGGCACCACCAAGCTCGCGCTCTCCCGCGACTTCTTCGTGTCCACTGACAACGGTTTGCAGGGCGAGCTCAAGGGCTTGCTCGGCGCCGGTTGCTTCGAGTCGTTCTGAGCAGCGGACGCAGAAGAGGGGCGCGGGAAATCCCGCGCCCCTCTTCTGCTGCTCGGTGCCTCAGCGCCGCACGACGATGGTGTAGGGGCCGACGTCCTGCTTGACGAACTCGGGCGAGTCGAACACCTCGGGGTTGAAGAAGACGTAGTAGTCCCGGACGTTCGGCTGCTGGGGGAAGGAGTCGGCCTTCAGCTCCAGCGCCAGCTTGTCCATGTTCTCCTCGCCGATGCCCTCCTTCTCCTCGTCGGACAGGTACGGGCTGGACGGGTTGAGCAGCACGAAGACGTTGGGCGTCTGGAACCGGCTGCTGCGCAGCATCTCCAGCAGTTCCTCGCTGGTTTCCGCCGTGGTCCACCGGTGGATCTCGTCGGCCCGTTGCTGGTACTGCCCCAGCGGGTTGGCGTAGTGCGGGGTTTCCTGCTGGAAGCCCCAGTAGGGCTGGAACGACATGAGCTTGTAGTCGGTGGTGAGCACGACGTTCTGCTCCGGTTCCCGCCCGGTGAGCTGGGCGATGGCCCGGATCTCGTCGTCCAGCCACGAACCCGGTTGCATCGGGTCCCGGTGCCCTTGGGCGTTGACCCCGGTGGGGTAGTAGTCGTCGTAGGCGCTCTGGGTGGAATCCTTCAGGCTGCTGCCGATCGCCCCCTGGACCAGGGTGACCGCGCCGAGCAGACCGACGGCGAACGAGACCATGCTGATCTGCAGCGCGTACTTCGGGTCGAGCTTCTCGCGCAGGTGGCCGATCAGCTCCAGGGCGGCGAAGACGCCGGCGGTCAACAGCACCACGTCGAGGATGACGTTCAGCCGGAACGCCAACAGGGTGGTCTTGGCGACGAGGGCGAAGGCGGAGAGGACGAACCAGCAGTAGACCGCGATGACGATGGTGAGCATCGCCGCGGCGGTCTCGTTGCGGCGGCACCGCAGCAGCAGCCACACCAGACCGGCCAGGCACACCGCGCCGAGGACCGTGCCCTCGGTCATCGGGGTCGGCAGGAACGCGCCGTCCGCCGGCAGGTAGTGCTGCGCCGCGCTGCGCGGGTTGTTCAGCAGGAACTGGGTCTGCCACAGGTAGGGCAGCCACACCAGCAGGGCGAGGACCAGGCTGATGATGCCGATCGGCAGCAGCCGGAAGAAGAGCTGGCGGACCGTCTGGCCCACCGGGTTGCCGCGGTGGACGCGGAAGGCGCCGATGATGACGGCCATGGTGAGGACCATCAGCACGGCGAACCCGAAGTGCAGGGTGTAGGTGACCGCTGCGAAGCCCACGTAGCAGCCGATGCCGATCAAGGTCCACCGGGGGGTGACCGGGTGGCGCAGCGCGTACCAGCACAGCACCGCGGCCGGCGCCAGCAGGGCCGCGGACGGCCAGGCGTAGGGCTCCTCGATGCCGTGCATCATCCCCGACATCGTGGTGATCAGGGCGGCCAGCAGGGCGACGCGCCGGCGGAGCACGACGCTCCACATGGTGAACGCGAGCACGCTGGTGACCGCCACCCAGGCCAAGGCGTAGGGCTTGTAGGCGGCCCAACCTTCCCAGCCGATCAGGTTGGCGAACCGGCCGCCGAGCCAGAACCAGCCGCCCGGGTAGTAGGGCGGGGTGTCGGGGTAGTTCATGTCCGCGAGGCCGAGCGTGGCCGCCATCCGGGTCATGTACTGCATGCGGAACCCGTTGTCCACAGAGGATCCGCCGTAGTAGTACCGGGTGGCTTGCAGCGGAATGGCCAGCGCCAGCGTGCTGAACGCGCTCAGCGAGATCCAAGTGCCCAGCAGTTTGACCCACTGCCGGCCGTGGCGGAAGCCGAAGGCGAGCAGCAGGAACAGGGCGGTGAGCACCAGGGCGGTGCTCACCGAGGCGAGCGCCTCCGGTGCGTAGCTGGGTTCGCTGATGCTCAGCCTTGCTATCGCGAACTGCAGCAGCAGGCTGACCACGGCCGCGACGACCGAGCCGAGCAGCAGCTCGACGATGGTGCTGCGCAGGGAGAGTCGGACGACTGAACCGCGTCGCGGTTCGTCGATCGGCTGCGGTCCGGTTAACAAGGGGCTCGGGAAGATTCCCGCCACTTGGCTCATCCTTCGAAGATGACTGACATTTGCGCTCGCCGAAGAATAATTGATGCGCACCACTCCACCACGTATCGGGTGACGTGGTGGGCACGCTGCGGAGCGGTAGGGTGTGGCGGCTGTCGTGAGTGAGGAGGTCCGGGGTGTCCGACGAAACGACTGAGCCGGGGCGGGCGCGGGTCACGCCGGCACCGGAAGGCCCGGTCGTGCCGGACTCCCCCTTCCTGCCGCAGGCCCTGGCCCGGCCGCGCCCGCGGGTGGTGGTGCGGGCCGACCTGCGTCCGGCGCTGCTCGCCGCGGTGGTGATCGCGGTGCTGGGCGCGCCGGTGGGCTGGGTGTGGTCGCGGCTGGCCCCGCCGCAGGAGAGCCTGCTCGGGGAACAGGGGCAGCTGGTGCCGCTGACGCTGGCCAGCTACCACCAGTTCGACGCACTGGCGATCTACCTGCTGCTGGGGTTCGCGACCGGGATCCTCACCGCAGCGGCGCTGTGGGCGGTGCGCAGTCGTCGCGGGCCGGTGATGCTGCTGGCCGGGGTGGCCGGTTCCTTGCTGGCCGCGTGGTTGGGCAGCTGGCTCGGACCGCAGTTCGCCCAGCTGGCGTACCCGGGGCCGGAGGAGGTGCCGGCCGGACAGCTGTTCCAACTGGCGCCCGCCCTGGACTCGGGACTGGCCGTGCTCGGCCAGCCGTTGGGCACAGCGCTGGGGTACGGCTTGGCGGCTTCCTGGAACGGGTTGGACGACCTGGGGCGCCCGGCCGGTGGGCCGCAGCGCCCCGGCCCGACCGGTCAGGACGCCGGGCGGAACGACTGAACGATCTGGCGCTGGTCGGTGGGCGAGACGGCGTCGGGGATGCCCTGGTCGGAGGCCACGACGAAGACGACCGAGGCGTTGCCGTCGTTCTGCGCGGCCAGCAGGCTGACCGCCACGCTCGGCGAGTCGCACTCCCCGGGGTTGGGGATGGCGAGCGTCGCGTTGATCAGCACGCCTTCGCGGCCGCCGGAGAGGGACACCTTCTGCGGGTGGGACGGCACGATCTCGGGCGGCTGGCCGTTGACGGTGTACGCGGTCTCGGCGAACTTGCGCAGGGCCTCGTTGGCGACCGTGGTGTCGTCGGGGCCGCGGCGGGCGGTGGCGCCGGCGATGGCGCGGTAGCTGTTCGGGCTGCCGGGGCAGAAGCCGCGCTGGTAGAGGGCCACCCCGGAGAGGGTGAAGGCGTCGTCGGGCTCGCCGAAGCCGACGATGTTGTCGGGGCTCTCCAGGCTCCAGGTCCGCGGCACGTCGTAGCGGGCGTTGCGCCGGGGGACCTCCATCACCTGCCAGTCGGGGACGACCGGGGAGGCCGTCGAGACCGGTTCGGCGGCGGAAGAGGTGGGGGCCGGCGAGGTGGACGACTGGGCCACGTGGTTGCCGTTGTCGTCGTTGCCGCCGTTGGCGGTCAGCACCACCACGGTGACGAAGACGAGCACTGCCACCACGCCCAAGGAGACCAGGGCGATGGCGCCCAAGTTCGACTTGGGCTTCTGCGGACCGTCCGGTGGGGTCGAGGTCTGCTGGGAGAAGACCCCGAATCCCTGGTACTGCATGCCTTGTTGACTGCCGTGGTACGGCTGCTGGCCGTATTGTCCGGAGTCCCAGTTGCCACCCGGAGTTGACATGCGGGTGATCCTAGTCGGGCAGGATCAGTTGACGCTGGGTTGTTCGGCGAATTCGGTCAGCGGGGCGGGAATCGCGCGCAGTTCGCGGAGGAATTCGGCTTCGCGCAGCATCATTCGCCGCACCATGCGCAGTCTGGTCAGCGGGTTCGTCTCGTCGAGCAGGGCTTGGCGGTCTTCGACCGGTAGCACGCAGTCGTCGGCGAGCCGGTAGGCCAGGGTGGCGTCGTCGGTGTCCTCCGCGGGTGGCTGGTGGTGCTGTCCGCGGATCCCGGTGGCGCGGTAGCGGGCGTGCGCGGCTTGGGCGGCGGCGCGCAGCTGCTGCCGGCGGTCGGGGGTGTCGTTGTCGGGTTCGGTGTCCGGGAGCCACTCCACCAGGGCCATCAGGTAGGGGGCGGCGTGCCGGTCGATCTGCAGCAGCCGGAACCGCCGTTCGCCGGTGGCGGTGATGTCGTAGCGGCCGCCGGCCAACTGCCGCACGCTGGACAGGACCGCGGTGCAGCCGACGTCGTGGAGCGAGTCCACGTTGTCCTCGCCCACTTCCCAACCCTGCCGGATGGTGATCACGCCGAACCGCTGGTCGGGCACGACTTCGTTGAGCAGGTCGGTGGTCAGCTCCCGGTAGCGCGGTTCGAAGATGTGCAGGGACAGCGGCCCGCCGGGCAGCAGGACCGAGCCGAGCGGGAACAGCGGGATCGTTTCCGTCACGCCTCCAAACCTACGTGCCGAGCCCGCTGCGGGCTATCGATCAGCGGTCGGTGGGCGGAACACCGCGAACGGGTCGGTGATCTGCAGGTCGCGGCTGGTGAACCGGTAGAGGGAGGCGGGGCGTCCGCCGGCGGGTCCGGAGGAGGCGGTGCGGCCGGTGGGCTGCAGCACACCCCGCCGGGACAGCACCCGCTGCAGGTTGGTGGCGGACACCTCGTAGCCGAGCGCCGCGGAGTAGAGCCGGCGCAGCTCGGAGATGGTGAACTCGGCGGGGGCCAGGGCGAAGCCGAGGTTGGTGTAGGAGAGCTTCGCCTGCAGTCGTTCCCGGGCGGCGTTGATGATCCGGCCGTGGTCGAACGCGGTGTTCGGCAGCTGGTCGACCGGGTGCCAGCGGGTGTCGGCCGGCACTTCCGGGTCGGCGTCGGAGGGGACCAGGCCGAGGAACGCGGTGGCGAGGATGCGGGTCCCGGGCACCCGGTGCGGGTCGCTGAAGACCGCGAGCTGCTCGACGTGGCTGAGCTTGCGCACGTCCACTTTCTCGGCGAGTTGGCGGCGGATCGAGCTCTCCACGTCTTCGCCGGCGCCGAGGAGACCGCCGGGCAGGGACCACCGGTGCGCGTGCGGTTCCTGGTTGCGCTCCCAGAGCAGGACTTGCAGCTGGTCGTCGCGCACCTGCAGGACTCCGGCGAGCACTTCGTGACGAAGGTCCCCGGCGACTTCGTGACGAACGTCCCCATCTCCGCCGCGGGTGGCGGTGTTAGGATTAGGCACGTTTTCGATTATAAGTCGAAAACTTGGGGGCTGGGAACCGGGTGTTCAAGGGCTCTCCCGCGCCGGTGGAGAGCCCTGGGAGGAGGCTCAGATGGTCGCGACGTGGCAGCGCACCGACACCGGCTACACCGGGGTGGAACCCACCGAGGAATGGGCCCGGGAGGTGCGCCGATTACTCGACGAGCGGGACGCCGTGCTGCTGGCGCACAACTACCAGCTGCCGGAGATCCAGGACATCGCCGACCACACGGGGGATTCGCTGGCGCTGAGCCGGATCGCGGCGAAGAGCACCGCCAGCACGATCGTGTTCTGCGGTGTCCACTTCATGGCCGAGACGGCGAAGATCCTCAGTCCGGAGAAGACCGTCCTGATCCCGGACGAGCGGGCCGGGTGCTCGCTGGCCGACTCGATCACCGCGGAACAGCTGCGCGCCTGGAAAGCGGAGCACCCGGGCGCGGTTGTGGTGTCCTATGTGAACACCACTGCTGACGTCAAAGCGGAGACCGACATCTGCTGCACCTCCTCCAACGCGGTCGAAGTGGTGCGGTCCATCCCGGAGGAGCAGGAAGTGCTCTTCTGCCCGGACCAGTTCCTCGGCGCCCACGTCAAGCGGGAAACCGGGCGGGAGAACCTGCACGTGTGGGCCGGGGAGTGCCACGTGCACGCCGGCATCAACGGTCCCGAACTGGCCGAGCGGGCCGAGCAGAACCCGCAAGCGGACCTGTTCATCCATCCCGAGTGCGGGTGCGCCACCTCGGCGCTCTACTTGGCGGGCGAAGGCACCGTTCCCGCTGAGCGGGTGAAGATCCTGTCCACCGGCGGCATGCTGGACGCCGCCCGGCGCACCGGGGCCAGCTCGGTCCTGGTGGCCACCGAGGTCGGCATGCTGCACCAGCTGCGCCGAGCCGCCCCCGAGGTCGACTTCCAGCCCGTCAACGACCGGGCCTCCTGCCGGTACATGAAGATGATCACGCCGGCGGCCCTGCTGCGCTGCCTGCGGGAAGGTGCCGACGAAGTGGACGTCGACCCCGAGATCGCCAAACGAGCGCGCGACTCGGTGGAGCGGATGATCGCCATCGGCAACCCGGGGAGCGGCGAGTGAGCTGGGAAGCCGCCGCCGACCTGCTGGTCATCGGCACCGGGGTGGCCGGGCTCAGCGCGGCCCTGCGCGCCCGGGAGCTGGGCCTGCGGGTGCTGGTGGTGAGCAAGGACTCCGTTTCCGCCGGGAACACGGCCTGGGCGCAGGGCGGGATCGCCGTGTCCTGCCCGGGGGGAACGGGCGACGACAGCCCCGCCCAGCACGTGGCGGACACCCTGGCGGCCGGGGCCGGGCTGTGCTCCCGCACCGCTGCGGAGCAGATCCTGTCCGACGGGCCCCGGGCGATCACCCGGCTCCAGCGGTTCGGCGCGCGCTTCGACACCGACGCCGACGGTTCGCTGGCCCGCACCCGGGAAGGCGGGCACAGCGCGTTCCGGGTGATCCACGCCGGCGGTGACGCCACCGGTGCGGAAGTGCAGCGAGCCCTGTCCGCGGCGGTGCGGGAGGACGGCATCCCGGTGCTGGAGCAGCACTGCGCCGCCGAGCTGCTGCGGGCCGACGGCGGTCGCGTGGCCGGGGCGCTGGCCATCGACGCCCAGGGGCGGCCGGGCGTGCTGCACGCGCCGGCGGTGCTGTTGGCCACCGGCGGGCTGGGACACCTCTACGCGGCGACGAGCAACCCGGAAGGGGCCACCGCGGACGGGATCGCGCTCGCCCTGCGGGCCGGAGCCGTGGTCGCCGACCTGGAGTTCGTCCAGTTCCACCCCACGGTGCTGTACGCCCCCGGTGGTCCGCGGGGCCGGCGGCCGCTGGTCACCGAAGCCGTGCGCGGAGAAGGCGCGGTGCTGGTCGACGTCAACGGGGAGCGGGTGATGCGGGGCGAGCACCCGCTGGAAGACCTCGCCCCCCGGGACGTGGTGGCGGCCGCGATCACGCGTCGAGCCGCGGAGACCGGTGCGGGCCACGTGTACTTGGACGCCACCGGAATCGGGGCGAAGTTCGCCGACCGGTTCCCCACCGTGCACGCGGCCTGCCAGCAGATCGGGGTGGACCCGGCCCGGGAGCCGATCCCGGTGGCCAGCGCGGCGCACTACGCGTGCGGCGGGGTGGTGACCACTGCGGACGGGAGGACGTCGGTCAGCGGGCTCTACGCCGCAGGTGAAGTCGCCTGCACCGGCCTGCACGGCGCCAACCGGTTGGCCTCCAACAGCTTGCTGGAGGGCCTGGTGGTGGGTGTGCGCGCCGCGGAGGCCGCTGCCGAGGACCTGCGCCGCGAACCGCGCCGGCGGGCGGTGGAGGCGGTGCTCCCCGCCATGCCGGTGGTCAACCGGGAACTGCTGCAGGACACCATGAGCCGCTGGGCGGGCATCGGCCGCGACGACCGCGGACTGGCCGAGGCCCAGCGGACGCTGGAGCGCTCCTCGGTCGTCCGTCCGCTGCGGACCCGACAGCTGGTGGAAGACGCCGCCCTGCTGCTGACCGCCCGAGCGCTGCTGACCGCGGCGCGGATCCGCACCGAATCCCGCGGCTGCCACCGCCGCACCGACTTCCCCGCCACCGACGACGTGGCCTGGCGGCGCAGCACCTCGCTGCGCTTGGACGTTTCCGGGCAGCTCATCCAGTCCGGCACCGGGATTGCGAGGACAGCAGCATGACAGTGGATTTGGACCGCGCCCGCCAGGTGGTGCGCACCGCGCTGGAGGAAGACCTGCGCTACGGGCCGGACGCCACCACGGCGGCGACCGTTCCCGCCGACGCCGTGGCCGAAGCGGCGTTCAACACCCGCCGCGCCGGAGTCGTCGCCGGACTGCCGGTGGTGCGGCTGGTGCTGGACGAGGTCTTGGGCCCGGACGGCTACTCGGTGCTGGAAACCCGCTCCGACGGTGACCGGCTGGCGCCCGGGGACTGCCTGCTGCGGGTCGAAGCCCCGGTCCAGGGGCTGTTGACCGCCGAGCGGACGGCGTTGAACCTGCTGTGCCACCTGTCGGGCGTCGCCACCGCGACGGCCGAGTGGGTGCGGGCGGTGGCGGGCACCGGCTGCCGCATCCGGGACACCCGCAAAACGCTGCCCGGACTGCGGGAACTGCAGAAGTACGCGGTCCGGTGCGGTGGTGGGGTCAACCACCGGATGGGGCTGGGAGATGCGGTTCTGGTCAAGGACAACCACGTCGTCGCGGCCGGCTCGGTGGTCGCAGCGGTGCGGGCGTGCCGCCAGCGCGCTCCCCAGCTCCCCATGGAAGTCGAAGTCTCCACTTTGGAGGAGTTGGCCGAGGTGCTGGCCGAAGGGGTGGAGCTGGTGCTGCTGGACAACTTCACCCCCGCGCAGTGCGCGGAAGCGGTGCGGATGACCCGGGAGCTCTCCCCGAAGACCGAGCTGGAAGCGTCCGGCGGGTTGACCCTCGAGGTGGCCGGGGAGTACGCCAGCACCGGGGTGCACTACCTGGCGGTCGGCGGATTGACCCATTCCGCGCCCGCGTTGGACATCGGGCTGGACATGTGATCGCCGGTGCTGCGGTGGCCGGGTGCGTTGCGACCGCGGCCGTGCCGGAACCGGTCTGGTGTTCGCGCTGGCCGCGGTGCT
>NZ_AYJW01000069.1 GCF_000497205.1 Saccharopolyspora rectivirgula DSM 43747 | reverse complement strand
CCCCAGCCGCTGCCTCGCCGTTGAGATAGCGGCCAGGGTCAAACGGACCGAGCCCCGTGGTTGACGACACCACCCGGTCCGAGCTGTGGTATGGCGTTTCAGCGCCATTTCCCAGCACAGGCCTGAACTTCTGGTTCCTTCCGAGTCACCGTGCCGAGGCACGCCCCTTGGCCCGAGGGCTTTCGCAGCGTTCCCTGTTCACATCAGCGGCCCAGCACACGAGCGTGCGCACGTTGTAGACCCCGACGCTGGAACCGATGTGACTTCCGGGGTTTTGCGCGTAGTACCAAGCGACAATTCCGCCCGTGACGAGGCTGAGATCACGACCAGCGCTGTGATCACACTGCTCCCTCGACTTCATGAACGTCGCTGTCCGAGTCGCAGCGGAGCCGACGCAAGCATTCGCCAACCGGGTCCGCACTCCGGCCATGCACCGCTAAGCCCCACACTGGACCGGCGCGATAGAGCTCGACGACATTCGATTCGAGTCAGTACAGGTCGCGGTCTGGGGTATCCCAAGAGCGGTACCCACCCGCATCTCGTACGGCCTGGTACACGACGTCGGGCACCAGGGAGCGGAACTTCCGATTGGGAAGGGCATCGGGTGGTGTGACGCATCCGATCATGCCGCTGCCTCCTCCCCTACCCACAGCGCGTGACGCGACCTGTACCTCGGTGCTGGTTCCCAGGTACGATCGCCGACCGTCCCCGGCAGATCGCAACGAACGAGCCTGGCAGGTGAGGTCTGCCAGGACCGTTCCTCTTCGCTGCCGGGGGCGCCATCACCCGAAGTCGATTCGCCGTCATCCGGATCGGTCTCTGGCCATAGCGGCACCGTGCCGAGCGATACCGCGTCGAGCGCCTCCTTGAACAGGGGCAGCATGGCCGTCGGCGACTCGTCGACAACGTCCACCGCGGGTATGAGCTCCGTCGGCCGGTCCGTTGAATGCCGGCCATGCTCACCCGAGATCGCCGTCGGCAGCCTCAGCGCCTCGTCGAGGGTCATCGCCGGCCCGGTCAACAGCCCGTGAACGTTCGCGGCAACGCAACAGGGCTCGCACAGCACATACCCATCAATGTTCGGCAGTGTGGTCCACGCGCCGATGACATGACGTACCCGATGAGTACATCGCGCCTCGACCTCGTCACGATTCGCGTTGGATGTGCCGACGAGGTGCAGGCGGGACTCGTACGCTCCCACCGCCCAGACGAAGTCCTCCGGTGGAGGTATCGGGATGTCCGGGCGGCTCATTCTTTTCCCTCATCGGCGGTGTGCTGCCCGTGCTCCGACGGCCCCCAGGCCAACACTCCCAACCCGATGACGAGCATCGCCATCATGAGAATTAGCAAAGACATGCGTTCCTCCCGTTTTTTGACATGCGTGGCCCCACAGCCCCTTACCGCGTGAATGAACTGAGACGGGTTCCCAGAAAACGTGCCGATGGAGCGCTATCGCACCGTCGAAGGAAGCGACAGGTCACCAGGCAGCGCCAGCGCGAGGCTCGGCGCTCCCGGAGAACCGTGCGGCGGCAAGCGCAACAGCTCGGTCACCACGTCGCTCACCGATCCGTGCGCGGTCCACAACGGACACGGACGGTTGCGGTCGAGGTCGTCCAGGCGATACCGCGCTGCGACGGCATCCGACACCGAGGCAGCGCTGTAGACATCCATCACTCCGTGCGCCTGGCGGAACCCCTGGATCGCAGCGATGTTCTTCAGATTCGGCAGGTAGAGAAAGGAAAATCCAGCTCGCCGAGATTCTTTGATCGATTCGATGTGTGGGCGCAACCAGTCAGGTAGCGCATCAGCATGAGAGTGCTCCCCTGTCAGCGACATCCGGCGTCAGCTCCCTCCACCTCGCTCACGTGCGACAGCTGGCGGACGTGCTCCAGCGCGACGTCGAGCGCATCGCGGAACTGCTCAGCGTTCTCCGGGGAGAACTCCGCCACGAATCCGCCTGGTGTGCGGACCAGGACGCGGTCCTTGCCCCCAAGGACCCCCACTGACGGCTGAGCTCGGCCGACCCAGCACTTGACTTCAGACCACCTCTCGTGGTGCATCCCCCAGCCTCCATGGCGTGTTCTGACTCCAGCTAGCTGATCCATCTCGTTGAACCTGATAGCTTGTCGATCACGATAGGTGACGTGGAGACTACAAGTGGGATTTCTACTTAGGGATCCAGCGAACGGGCGAATCTTGATCGGTTGCTGTGAGTACACGGGCAGACTGGTCTCGCAGTCGTCACCCGCCAGGAGGTTGTGCACATGGCCGGATCTGGCCCGACCATCAGCCGGTTACAGCTCGGCATGGAGCTGCAACAGCTTCGGGAACGTGCCGGCAAAGATCGCGAGGAGGTGGCCGCTCGCCTCGGCTGGTACCCCGGGAAGGTCAGCAAGGTTGAGCAGGGGACGGCGACCGTCAGCGCCACCGAGATCGATGCGCTGGTGAGCTTCCTGGACGCAGACCCGGCGACAGCAGAGCGCATCCGCCGCCTCGGCACCGAGGCTCGCAAACGCGGTAGCTACGGCAAGGTCTCAGACTGGGCGCGGACGTATGTCGGCATGGAAGCGGGTGCCAGCGAGATCGATATCTTCGCCGAAGAGCTGATCCCTGGACTGCTCCAGACCGAGGACTACGCCCGGGAGATCGCCAAGGCATCGGTGTTGGCCAAGGAGCCCGACATCGACCAGCTCGTCAAGTCGCGCGTCGAGCGGCGCAACAAGCTGTACTCCGACAATCCGCCGCTCTTGTCCATCGTCCTCGGCGAAGCTGAGCTCAGGCGCCTCGTGGGCGGGCCAGCAGTCATGCGGCAGCAGCTCGAACTACTACGCGAGGTCGCCGACCTCCACAACGTCACGCTGCAAGTTCTGCCGTTCAGCAGCGGCGCGCACGCGTCGCTCGGCACCTCGTTCACGATCTTGACGCTGCGCACTCAGCGGCTACGCACGGTCTACATCGAGGACATCACAAACGCTGACTACCTCGATCGACAGCATCATGTCGAAAGTTATACCCTCGTTCTCGACCGGTTGTGCAAGGCCGCGCTCGGCATGAACGAGTCTGCGGCCCTGCTGGACCGAGTCATCAGCGAGCTCAGTAATGGAAGGTGACGGGATGAGTACCCCCGACCTCACCGGAGCGCGGTGGCGCAAGTCATCGAGAAGCAACGGTACCGGTGCCTGCGTCGAAGTCGGCTTGACCGAGTCTGCGACTGGTGTGCGCGACACCAAGCTCGGCGACGCCAGCCCCATCCTGGTGTTCCCACGCGACCAGTGGACGAGCTTCCTCCGCTCCGTCAAGAGCGGCGACCTGGACTCGGGCAACTGAGCACCGACAGGCGTACGCGTGCTGCTGCGCCCTCTGGGCGTAGCAGCATCCTTTCATGCCTACGTGACGACAACAGCATCCTGCGCAGTGCACTGCGGACTGTTATCGCTCGACGTGGCCCCGAGCCCGGCGCGCGGAGGCTCCACGCCAAGCACCCGTAGCAAGTCGACCGTCACCACCCCGTAGGCCTTGCTAAGACGCAAGCCCCTCACCTGAAACTCGCGTTCGAGCGCGCCGCGGCGCGCGAGCTCGTAGACCTTCAAGCGTCCGGTCCGATCCCCAGCGCCCGCCCCGCGGTGACGAGGTCGAACGAGGCGGGTGGGGCGAGAAGTTCCACCCGGCTCATGCCGACTCCTCCCGCTGCTCTCCCTCCCCTGTTGGTCCGCAGCGGGTTCGATCACCCGCACTGTGTTTAGAGTGTCAAACGATTTCATTATTGTGCACTCATGGCCCAATATGATTGGGCAGGTGCATTGGTGCGCACGATCGCTGCCGAGGTACGCCGGCACCGGCAACGCCGTGGGCTCAGCACTCAGGGACTCGCAGACGCCTGCGCCGAACTCGGGTATCCGATCAAACGCCAGGTACTCACCAACCTGGAGAACGGCCGACGCGACGCGGTCCCGGTCCCCGAGCTGCTCGTACTCGGCAAGGCTCTCGGCGTGCCGCCGGCACTGCTGGTATTCCCCGTCGGTGAAGCCCTGTCGTGCGAGCCACTACCCAACCAGTCACGCCCCCTCTGGGATGCCGTGCAGTGGTTCGCCGGTTTCGCGCCGTACCCGGCGAACCCCGACGCGGATGCCCGGTCATCCTTCGAAGCCGACCACCTGCTCGACGAGTGGGAGGAAGGCGCGAGCGCGCTCATCGCATACACGAGGGAAGACCGTCTTATCGAGACGTGGCGCAGGGACCGGGAAAAGATCGCCTCCACGAGAAGGGAACTCGTCAACACCAGCGACAAGAACGTGCAGAAGATGCTCGCGGCCGTAATCGAGGACCGCGAGCAGATGTTGAGGGACACCGAGAATGAAATCAGGAAGTGTCGCAGCGAAATGCGGAACGCGAACATCAGCGTTCGACCACTTCCTGAACAACTTGCACACCTCGAAGAGATAACCGGAAATTGAAATCAGAGAGCGTGTTCAAGCGTTGCGCATGACGCAGGCCGAAAACCGGGAGACAGCACGGGAGCGGTCAACAGAACAGGGCATGGCACCTTGTCAATCAAGCAAGAATTACCCACAACTGACAACGGGCGGCGTCGCTGTTTTCGCCGTAGCAGCTACGGAAAAGGATCAGCTAGCAGGATCTTAGCGAGTTCGCACAATCCTTGTGATTGCGAAAAACGATCGCCAGCGAAACCGGATCGCCGATCTACTCGTCGATTTGAGCGCGACCGGAAAAAGACCTTCCGAGCACGAAAAAGGTCACGCGCTTGCTGAAGCACGAGGTACGAATGCAAGTCAACTGCAATATGGGCACCTGGCTCGGCGATCGGCTACCGCGACGCAAAAGTCACTTGGCCTGGTCAACATGCATCAATTGCAAGGGACATATTGAGGATTACCTCAAGCCTCATCTTGGCGATTACGATCTCGACGACCCAGTGTGCCCCTGATCTTGGACATGTTCGCCAAGATCAAGGAGGAAACGAGCGCATCTCGGCCAACAACGATGACCGGTACGCGCTCGAAGCTCGAACAAGGCCGCACCAACGAGCCCCCGCTCGATCCGGCGCAAGCTCCGCGAGGAGCTCGATGCCCTGCCGCCGTATCGGCGACCGGCGGGACCGACCACGCACCGCATCAAGGCGACGCTGCGCAAGGCGCTCAACGACGCGATCGCTGAGGGTCTGATCACCTTCAATCCGGCCCAACACATCCACCTGAAGGGCGGCACACGCCCAAGCCACTGATTTGGACGCCTGAGAAGGTCGCTGAGCAGCAAAGGACTGGTAAGAAGCCCTCGCCGTCCGGTCATGGCGTTGGACACCGGAGCAGAACGGGCAGTTCCTCGACGGCATCGCCGATGATCCGCTGTGCGTGCTGTACCACCCGGCGCTGTACCGCGGCCCGCGGCGAGGCGAACTGTGCGGCCTCGACGGAACCGACGTCGCCACTCACTTCAGCTTGATCAATGTCGTGAATCAACTCGCAGAAGTTGATTGCGAAGTCGAGGAGACCAAGCCCAAGCCCCAGGCGGGCAGCCGCACGATCGGCCTCGACCGCGCCTCAGGCGAAGCCGTTCGGCTACACCTGCTGAGGAAGTAACAGAACCGGCTCAGGTGGGACGACTCCCGGGTCGACTCGAGCAAGCTGTTCACCGAACCCAGCGGCGAGCCGCTGCGGCCGTCGTGGAGGTCAGCGCCCGCTTCGAGCGCCTCGTCGCTCAGCTCGGGCTGCCAATCGGGCGCCACGTGGCCGCACCCCCGGTGCTCGCCGGCGCCAGGAAGGTCGTTCCCGATCTGCTGGGATGCGCATCACTCATCAGCGACCAACGACCGCTACGTCCCCGGCCCTGCCCGAGCGGCGCTTGCAGCACCCCCGCAGGCGCGTCGACCCCCAGACAGCAGGAAACCCCCTGCTCAGAGGGGGTTTCCTGCTTCAGCGCGCCCGTAGGGATTCGAACCCCAAACCTTCTGATCCGTAGTCAGATGCTCTATCCGTTGAGCTACGGGCGCATGTTCATTTGTGTCAGCCCCCGCCTCGCGGCGGAGACTCAGCGGAGGCTCCGGGATTTGAACCCGGGAGGGGGTGTTGCCCCCAACCGCATTAGCAGTGCGGCGCCATAGACCAGACTAGGCGAAGCCTCCCGGTAGCCATCTCGCTGCCACCGGAGAAAAGAGTACACAACCTCAGATCGGGTTGTCACAGGGGGGTGGGTTTAAGCGAGCCGGAGGGCGGCGCTGCTGCCGCCCTCCCGACCGGTTCTACTCCCCTCCACCCTTGCTGAGCTGCACGAACAGGTCGAGGGACGAGGGGTTCTGCAGCGCCTCCCGGCTCACCGCGCGCTCCGGCGGCGTCCCGGCCAGGATCCTCTTGACCGGAACCTCCAGCTTCTTGCCGTTCAACGTGCGCGGCACCTCGTCCACCACGACGAACCGGTTGGGCACGTGCCGCGGCGAGAGCTCCTCGCGCAGCGCTTCCCGCAGCCGCGGCTCCACCTCGGCCAACTCCACGCCCTGCTCGAGCACCAGGAAGCAGAGCAGCTCGCCGTCGCTCCGCCCGGCCCCAGAGGTGTCGATCACCAGGGAGTCCTGCACCTCGTCGAACGCCTCCACGACCCGGTAGAACTCGGCGGTGCCCATCCGCACCCCGCCCCGGTTGAGAGTTGAATCACTCCGGCCGTAGATGATCAACGTCTCCCGGTCGGTGATCTCCACCCAGTCGCCGTGCCGCCAGATCCCCGGATAGGTGTCGAAGTAGGCGGAGCGCAACCGAGAACCGTCCGGATCGTTCCAGAAGAACACCGGCATCGACGGCATCGGCTTGGTGAGCACCAGCTCACCGACCTGGTCGCGCACCGGGTTGCCGGCCTCGTCGAAGCTCGCCACCGCGGCCCCCAGCATCGGGCAGGAGATCTCCCCCAACCACACCGGGAGGTCCGGGGACGCCCCGACGAACGCGGTGCACACGTCGGTGCCCCCGGAAACGCTGGCGACCTGCACGTGCCGGCCCACCGCGTCCGCCACCCAGCGGAAGCCCTCCGCCGTCAGCGGCGCCCCGGTCGAGCCGACCGTCCGCAGCCGGGACAGGTCGTGCTCCTCCCCGGGCCGCAGCCCCTTCTTCAGGCAGGACTGGATGAACGGCGCCGAGGTGCCGAAGTAGTTGATCCCGTGCTCGGCGGCCAGCTCCCACAGCACGGACAGCGACGGGTATCCCGGGCTGCCGTCGTAGAGCACCAGCGTGGCGCCCACCTGCAGACCGCCCAGCAGGAAGTTCCACATCATCCAGCCGGTGGTGGTGAACCAGAAGAACCGGTCCCCCGGCCCCAGGTCGCAGTGCAGCGACGTGGTCTTCAACTGCTCCAGGACCATGCCGCCGTGCCCGTGGACGATCCCCTTGGGCAGCCCGGTGGTACCGGACGAGTACAGCACCCACAGCGGGTGGTCGAACGGCACCGGCTCGAAGGCCAGCTCCGCCCCCCGGTGCCGGTCCAGCAGCTGCGCCCAGTCGACCGCGTCCGGCAGCTCCGCCCCGTTGCCGAGGTAGTCGATCAGCACCGTGCCGGCCAACCCGGGCATCTCCCGGCGCAGATCATCCACAGTGGAGCGAACGTCGAAGGTGCGGCCGCCGTAGTGGTAGCCGTTGACCGCGATCAACACCTTCGGCTCGATCTGCACGAACCGGTCCGCGACCGCCCGCGCCCCGAAATCCGGCGAGCAGGACGACCACGTGGCACCCAAGCTCGCCGCGGCCAGGAAGGCGATCAGCGTCTCCGGGCAGTTCGGCGCCAGCGCCGCGACCCGGTCACCGCGCCGCACCCCCAGCTCGACCAGCGCCGACCGCGCAGCAGCGACCCGCTCCCGCAACTGCCCGTAGGTCAACCGCTCGGACCGCCCGTCCTCGCGGACGAAGACCACCGCCAGATCCGAGTCGGCCTTCCCCGGGCCGGAGCGCAGCGCGTGCTCGGCGTAGTTCAGCGTCGCCCCCGGGAACCATTCGGTCCCCGGCATCTCCTCCGCGGTCAGCACCCGCTGCGGCTGATCGTGGAAGCGCACGTCGAAGAACTCCGCCACCGCTCCCCAGAAGCCGGCCAGATCCGATACCGACCAGCGCCACAGGGCCCGGTAGTCGGGAAGGTCGAGGGAGCGGTGGGTGCGAAGCCACTCCCGGAATTCCGACATCCGGCTGGCCGCAACACGGTCCGGGTCCGGCTGCCACAGCAGTTCGGCCGCAGCCTCTGGATTGGTCGCTGTCATGTGCCTTTCCTAGCTCACGCGCGCCGTTCAGACCAGGGGTGGAACCAACGCGGCGAGCGGCCGTTCACCGCAGGTGCAGGTCGAACCAGTTGCAGAGCCGCTGCCAAGCCTCCCGCGCCGCCCTCACGTCCCGGTCGAACCGGTGCCCGGCCCCCGGGTAGCGGACCACGTCGGTCGCCATCTCCGCCTTCTCCACCGCGGCCTGCAGCTTCGCCACCTCCTGGGAGGGGTGCTCGTCCTCGCCGTACAGCCCCAGCCACGGGCAGGAGAGATCACCAGCGATCTCCACCAGCGGCGGCCACCCCCCGGTCAGCGGGTCCACGATCCCGCCGCCCACGCTGACCGCCGCCCCGACCGAGCGGCGAGCGGCCACCAGGAACGCCGCGGTGCCACCGGTTCCGAACCCGACCACCCCCTGCTGGTCCTGGGCGATTCCGCGCTCGGACAGCCACTGCAGCGCCGCGTCGGTGTCGGCGAGGAGGGAATCGACGGACAACTCCCGCACCCGCTCCTCCGGCTGCGGCTCCCCGGCGTCCTGGTGGTAGAGGTGCGGCACCGCGGTGAGCCACCCCTCACCGGCCAGCACACCCGCCACCCGCCGCATGGGTTCCGTGACCCCGCGGGCTTCGTGCAGCACCACCAGGCCGCCGCGGACCACGGTCTCCGGCTCGGCCACCGAGAGACGCAACTGGTCGCCGCCGGCCAGCGCAACGTTCTCCGTCCGGATTTTGATCATGCCTGCAGGTAATCACGTCCGGCTGAAACCGGTGAACCAGATCATCCGGATGGACCAGCGATTTCCACACCCGGTCATCGTTTTGCGCCATTCGGTTGCTCTCGCTGGAGCACACCGCTCACGACCCCGCTGTTCCGGAGAAAGCCGTCGCCGAGCTAACGTCCGGGTTAAGCATCGAGGCTAGGAGTGGCGGATGAGCGTTCGCACACGTGCTGATCTGGAGCAGCTGCCCGCTTACGTCGCGGGACGCACCGTTCCGGGATCGATCAAACTCGCCAGCAACGAGGTCTCCGAAGGCCCGCTGCCGGCCGCGGTACAGGCGGTGAACCAGGCCGCCGCGGAGATCCACCGCTACCCGGACATGGGCGTCGGCAAGCTCACCGAGGCGCTGGCCGAGCACCTGGGGACGAGCCCGGAGCGGATCGCCGTCGGCTGCGGTTCGGTCGCGCTGTGCCAGCAGCTGGTGCAGGCCACCTGCACCCCCGACGACGAGGTGATCTTCCCGTGGCGCTCCTTCGAGGCCTACCCGATCATCACCCAGGTCGTCGGCGCCAAGCAGGTGAAGGTCCCGCTCACCGCGGGCCACGAACTCGACCTGGACGCCATGGCCGCGGCGATCACCCCGGCCACCCGGATGATCTTCGTGTGCACCCCGAACAACCCGACCGGCACCTCGCTGCGGCGGGAGGACCTCGAGTCCTTCTTGGACCGAGTTCCGGAGGACGTGCTGGTGGTGCTCGACGAGGCGTACTTCGAGTTCGTCACCGACCCGGACGCGCCGGACGGTGCGGAGATCACGAAGCGCCGCGCGAACGTGACCGCCCTGCGGACCTTCTCCAAGGCCTACGGGATGGCCGGGCTGCGCGCCGGCTACGCCGTGGGGCCGGAGAACGTCGTGGCAGCACTGCGCAAGGTGTACATCCCGTTCAGCGTCAACTCGCTGGCCCAGGTGGCCGCGCTAGCTTCCCTGCAGGCCCAGGACGAACTGCGGAAGCGTTGCGCGAACGTGGTTTCCGAACGCGAGCGGGTGCACCGAGAGCTGACCGCTCTGGGGTACGAAGTCCCGGAGAGCCAAGCGAATTTCGTTTGGTTGCCGCTGGGTGAGCAGACCCCCGCGTTCAACGAGCACTGCCTGCAGAACAAAGTGGTGGTTCGGGCGTTCGGCGAGGAAGGCGCCCGGGTGACCATTGGACAGCCCGAGGAGAACGACGCTTTCCTCGCTGCCGCAAGGTCTTTCAAGAACTGATCGAGCGGTAGGAGTGGTGGTGCCCAGCGAAGAGAGGGGGAGTACTTCTCCGGGCACCACCACGAGGGCATGGCCGCAGTGGACGGCCACTTCCAAGCGCAGCGCCTCGACTGCGCAGCCCGGAATCTAGTGCTGCTCGGAAGGGCTGGCCACCGCCAACCGGCGGGTAAGCCTTTTCGTGTGGCAGAAGCCAGCCATTCGGTCGATCAACCGGTTACCGGGTGGTGACCGGGGATGATCTCCGGCGCCGGCGCCTCCGGCAGCTCCGGGTCCGGCTCGGGTTCCGGTTGGGGTTCCGGATCGGGCAGCGGCTTCGGCTCGGGGGCCGGCACCTCCACTTCGGGGTCTTCCGCGACCGGATCGTTGACGCAGTTGACGTCCTGCGGCGAACCGATCGGGATGACGGCGCCGATCACGGCAGCGATGGTGTTGCCGCACGCCTGGATCGGGGCGACGACGATGTTGTTGTCGTTGCCGATGTTGATGCCGTCGTTGCTGGCGCTGTCGGCGAACGCGACCGGAGCACTGATCAGCATGCCGGTGCTCGTCGCCAGAACACCGGCGATGGAGGCTGTTCTGCGCATATATGCACTTCCCTTTCCGTGATCTCGGGAGGATCCCTGCGCGTCAGCGCAGGAGAACGAGGGTGCCCAGCGGCAGAGTGGCCAAGAACTGCAGCGCCTCCTGCGGCACCCGGACGCATCCGTCACTGCTCGCCTGGCCGAACACGGCCGGATCCGGCCACGTGTGCAGGGCTACGGTTCCCGGGCCGCCGCCGTAGGTCGTGTAGGTGTTGGAGTGCGTGCCCAACGGCAGGATGACCGGGCTGAAGTTGGTGACGGTCTCTTCGATCGCCGCCATGATGTAGGTGCGCCCCCGCGGGGTTGGGGACTCCTCGGCCCCAACCCCGACGGTCCACCCCCCGACTTGCGCACCATCCCGGAACACCCGCAACCGGCGGGCATCGATGTCCACATCGACCAGGTAAGGCGAGCGGGCCTTCTCCACCTCTGCCCCGCTACCGGTCCAGACCCACCCGGTCGACCCGTTCGGCCGGGACGGGAGCAGCACGCGAGCCCACTCCCCCTGCTGTTCGACCACCGGCACCCAGGTGGGGTTGCCGAGCTGGACCGGCGGCAGCTTGGCGAACGGAGCGCCACCCGGTGCCGAGTGGACCGCGGTGTCCCTTTTGATCCGCAGCAGCACTCCGCTGGCCGGTTGGTCGGCCGCCTGGTCCACCGGGGCCTGCGGGATTTCGGTGAACGTCGTGGCCTCGGGCAGCGCGGCGAGGTCCGGCTCGACCACTGCCGGCCGCACCGGAACAGGAGCAGAACGCGGGGCCGCAGGCCGGGCCTGGTCGGCCGGTTCTGCCGCGCAGCCGGCGACCGCGGTCCACAGCGCCACGAGCACCGCGGCAACCTGCATGCGCCGATTCCGGCGGGGAGCGTCGGATCCGGAACATCTTCGTGGTCTCATGCTCGGCTCCTGGCCCGTTCGGGTTTCAGCCGCCTCGGCGGCGAGTGCCCGGCGCGGAGACGGCAAGATCCGCACCGCTGTAGGACGCTAGCCCCTCGAGCAACCGCCGCTGCAGCGATCACCTCCGGGACGGCAGCGCAAGATCCGCTGCTGAACAGCGCAAACGGAGCCGGGTGAGCCGACGGAACCTCGCGTTACAACTACAGCTACACCTGATCGTGTGGATATTTACCCACTAAAGGGTGGCTCTGGAGTTGCGAAAAAGCAGCTCTGCCAAGGAGTTTCCGCGTGGTTCGGTGATTTCCGCCCCGGGTACGAAAAGCGGTATGGGCAAAACCAGGATATTCGAGTTCAAGTTCGACCCGCTCTACCGGGCCGCCGGCGTGCTGTTCGGCATCACCCCGGGCACCACCCTGGTTCGAGTCACCGACTGGAACTTCACCGTGATCTTCGGTCCCTGGCGGCTCACCACCGCCCGGTCGAACATCCGGTCCACCGCGGTCACCGGCCCCTACAAGACCCTGAAGACCATCGGGCCACCGCACCTGTCCCTGGCCGACCGCGGCCTGACCTGCGCGACGAACGCCCAGCAAGGACTGTGCGTGCAGTTCGCCGAACCGGTGCCCGGCATCGAACCCACCGGCCTGCTGCGGCACCCCGGAGTGACGGTGACCGTGGCCGACTGCGCGGGCCTGGCGGCGGCCCTGGCCTAGCCCGCCCCGCTGTACTCCACCCGGCGCGTGCTGATCTGCACCCCGTCCGGTGCCCGCCCACCGGACAGCTCCACCGCGGCCAAGCAGAACCGCACCCACATGTTGAGCTGCATCTCCTTCGCCAGCCGCGTGGTGTTGTAGAGCAGGTGCACGGTGCGCGTGCTCGCCCGCGCCCACGCCTCGATCTCGAACCACAGGAAATCGTCCAGGCAGCTGGTGCGGAACTCGATCACCCCCGCCTCCAGGTGCCCGTTGAGCGTGGCCAGCCGGAACGACACCGGGGTGCAGCTCACCACCCGCACCGGGGCTCCCCACGGCCCGGGCATGTGCACCGACAACTCGTCCCCGGGGCGCAACCCCCGCAGCTCGCCCCGGGTCTTGCGCACGAAGACCACCTCCTTGGGCATGGCCCGGTTCATGTCCTCGGTGATGGACGCCATCAGGTCCTGCGGGGCGCACGCGGCGTCCTCGATGCGGACCCGGAACGTGCGGTGCAGCAGCGGGCCGGTGCCGTCCGACACCCGCTGCACCGCGTCGTCCAGCAGCTCCTCGGGCAGCTCCGGCGGCAGGTCGCTGTCGTCCCCGGCTTCGTCCCCGCGGTGCAGCGGGGTGGTCTGCCACAGGTAGCGCCAGGACACCACGGGAATGCCCGCCAGGTGCCGCAACTGGCCGAGCAACGAGCGCCCGCGTTTCACGGAATCGGGTAGCACGGTCGGTGGCTCCTCCAGGGTCCGCAGCGTGGAAGTCCTCCACACCGGGTATGCCCCGAACGCCACCGGACGACACTGATCAGGGAGCGGCGATGATCGTGAAGCTGCTGCACAACGCCGGCCTGCGCAGCACCCACCTCCACTTCGGCTCGCTGCTCGGGATAGCGCTGTGCATAGGTCTGTGGCTGCGCGCCAAGAGCGTCGGCCAGGACGAGCGCGGCAACGCGGAACGCCGCGCGCTGTTCATCGGACTGTGGCCACCCACCTTGTGGTTGATCGGCGATTCGCTGCGCGAGCTCGAGTGACCGTGCCCGAACGACTGCTCGGCGCTGCCTCCCCGGTCGGCACCCTGCTCCGGCTGGACGAGCTGCAGCTGAACTTCTCCCCCGCAGAGGTCGTCGGCCCCGAGTGGCACTTCGACACCTGGCGCTACCCGCTCGGTTGGGAGGCCCCGGGGCCGCCGGAGCGCTGCGGGCCGTGGGAGACCGCGTGCGAACTGGTGCGCGACTACGAGTTCTCCTCCCCCGACCTGGTGCGCGCGGTGTACGACGAGCGGGAGTGCCTGGACGGCAGGAACATGCTGCTGGAGGCCAGGTTCTACGGCATGCGGTTCTACCTGGGGGTGCGGGTCACCGAGATCATCGACTACGAGCTGCCGGACCGGCGGGTGTGGGGGTGGGCCTACTCGACCCTGCAGGGGCACCTGGAGCGCGGCAAGATGCGCTACGAGGTGGTCAAGCATTCGAACACCGGTCTGGTGGAGTTCATCGCCAACGGGTATTCGCAGCGCGCCCCCGATCTGGGACCGGTGATCAAGCTGGGGTGGCTGCTGTTCGGCCGGCACATGCAGCTGCGCTTCTACCGGCAGAGCGGGCGCCGGTTGCAGGCCCTGGTGCGGGCTCGGCTCGCCGGCGAGGACTTGCCGCCGCGCCGGCAGTTCGGCAACATCGTGCTGGCCCCGTCCGGGGTGCGGCCCACCGCTGTTGACCGCTTGGTGGTCCGGGTGCACCACCCGGGGCGCACCTGATCGAATTCCGCTCGGCCGTTGCACGATCTTTTCGATCCACTTGGTACGGACTCTGTGGACTGAACAACGGCCGGACCGAAGGCCCTCCTCCTGTCGAGGAATCCATTGGCCTGCACCACTGAGCCGAGGGCCCGGCTCCCGGATCCGAGGTGGTGGACCAGCACGGCTCCCGGGGGGTGGACCCGAATCCGAGCCGGGTGCGGTGCGCTCCTCACCGCCGGCCCCGGTCGCGGCGGCGCAGGGCCGCCGAGCACCCGGTTCGGCAGCGCACCGCGGCCCTAGTTGAAGCCGGCCGCCGGACGGGTACCCGGAGCACGGCAGTGCGCTTGCACGACCGAGGAGGAACCCGATGGCGGATGCTGACATCCTGGGCCGGATCGACGAGCTGATCGCCGAGGAACAGCGGCTGCGCTCCACCGTGCAGGAGGGGAAGCTCGCCCCGGACGAAGAGCGCCAACGGCTGCGCAACATCGAGGTGGAACTGGACCAGTGCTGGGACCTGCTCCGACAGCGCCGGGCCCAGCGGGAGTTCGGCGACGACCCGGAGAAGACCCGGACGCGCTCGAGAAGCGAAGTGGAGAACTACCGGCAGTGACGAACTAGCAGCTGGGTGAGTCTGCGCTGCAGGAGGTGGGTATGAGCACCGGAGGAAGCGTTCCGGAACCGCGTGGGGCTGCCCGGCAACGTCTGGAAAGCGAACTGGCGAACCTGCGGGAGCAACGCCGGAACCTGGCCAGCGCGCTGGACAGCGGCGACGTGGTGGGGGACGACGCCGACACCGCGCAGGCGCTGGAGGAGAGCCGTCAGCTGGCCTGGTACGACAACCGCATTCGGGACCTCGAGCGACGGCTGTCCGGCGGTGCGGACTTCTCCGAAGCCTTGCCCACCGACACCCGGGTGACGTTGAAGTTCTCCGACGGGACCACGCAGACCATGCGGATCGTGGCGATCACCGAGGAGATCATCGAAGGCGAAGAGGACGAGACGATCACCGTGAAGAGCCCGCTCGGCAGCGCCATCGCCGGCCACAAACCCGGGGATCGGATCACCTACTCCACGGCCGCCGGCACCGAAGAGGCCGAGATCCTCGACATCCGCATGCCCAGCCGCGGTTAGCGGCGAGCAGGGGAACCTCCCTGCCGCGGACCGGCAGGAGAACCCCCTTGCTGCCCAGCTCGCTCAGAGTTGTTCGGAGAACAGCCGCCGGTACCTGTCCAGGACTTTGGTCAACCGCGCTCGGGCGATCCTCACCTGCTCGTTGTCCGCGCCCGCGCCGATGTGCGCGCACACCGCCCCGCTCGTCTTGACCTGCGGCTCGTCCTGCTCCTTGGCTTCCACACCGTCCATCTTGCGGCCTCTCCCCCGCGGCCTCCGCGCGGGGTCGGGACAGCCACCGGACCGCGTCCGGCTGTTCCAGGACGCAGATGCCGGATTCCACGCGCACCGACCCGTCGCGGGAGGACCGGAAGCGCTCGGGGCGCCGGGCCGACCCGCCCAGCGCCCCGCACGACCAGTGGTTCAGTCCACCCGGTCGCCGACAGCGGCCACCTCGAACGTCACGTCCCCGGTGGCCAGCCGGGAATGGCGCACGCTGTAGGTGAAGTAGAACACCAGCGCCACGGCCACGTAGCCGACGAACAGCACGTAGGTCGTCGACCCCAGCTGGGAGAGCAGGTACGCGCAGGCCGCGATGCTCAGCACCGGGGTCACGGGGTAGCCGGGCACCCGGAACGCACGCGGCAGGTCGGGCTGCGTGCGCCGCAGCACGACGACCCCCACCGAGACGATCCCGAACGCCACCAGGGTGCCCATGCTGGTGAGGTCGGCGAGCACGGACAGCGGCACGAACGCGGCCAGCAGGGCCACCGCCATGCACACGATCAGGGTGTTGCGCACCGGGGTCTTCGTGCGGGGGTGGACCTTCCGGAAGACCGCGGGGACCATGCCGTCGCGCCCCATGGCGAACAGGATCCGGGTCTGCCCGTAGATCGTCGCCAGCGTGACGCCGAAGATCGACACGACCCCGCCGGCGGCCAACACCACGGCCGGCCACTGGGCCCCCGCCACCTTGCTCAGGATCGCGGCGAGCCCGGCCTTCTGGCCTTCGAACTCGGTCCAGTGCTGGGCACCGACCCCGGCGATCGCGACGAGCACGTAGAGCGTCGTGACGATCACGATCGACCAGAAGATCGCCAGCGGCAGCGTGCGGCGCGGGTCGCGGACCTCCTCCCCTGCCGTGGAGACGAGGTCCATGCCGATGTAGGAGAAGAACACCGAAGAGGCCGCGGTCCCGATCCCGGCGATGCCGAACGGGGCGAAGGAGTCCAGGTTCCCGGAGGAGAACGCGCTCATGGCCACCGCGATGAACAGCACCAGCACCGCGATCTTGATGCCCACGGTGATGGTGTTGACCAAAGCGGATTCCCTCGCCCCGCGCACCAGCAGCAGGCAGCACAGACCGACGAGGACCGCGGCGGGCACGTTGACCACGCCACCTTCCCCGGGCGGGGCGCTCAGCTCCGCGGGCAGGGACATCCCGGTCGTGGAGCGCAGCAGCTCGTTGAGGTACTCGCCCCACCCGACCGCCACCGCGGAAGAAGCCACCCCGTATTCGAGCAGCAGGCACGCGCCCACGAGGTAGGCGACGACCTCCCCGAGCGTCGCGTACGCGTAGGAGTAGGACGATCCGGACGTCGGGATGCTGGAAGCGAGTTCGGCGTAGCACAGCGCGGTCAGCGCCGCGGTGATGCCCGCGATGACGAACGAAACGACGACCGCGGGTCCGGCTTCCGGCACGGCTTCGTTGAGCACGATGAAGATCCCGGTGCCCACCGTGGAGCCGACGCCGATCATCGTCAGGTGGAAGACCCCGAGCGAGCGCTTCAGCTCGCTGCTCCCGGTGTCCGCCCCCGCGTCGTGGTTGAGCTGGCTGACCGGCATGCGCCGGAACAGGCGTCGCCAGCCCGCCGGGTTCATGCCGTCCTCCGGAGGAGGTCCGCGGTGTTCACGGCAAGCAGCGCCGCGCCCCGCATCCCCGCCTGCGGTGCTCGTCGCGGTGTGTTGTGGCGCAAAAACGACATCGCACTTCCCGACCAGTTCTCGCAATTCCGCCGGGACCGCCCCCGCTCCGCGGCCCCGGAAAAAATGCCGCCCGACTTTATGCATCGCGAATGTGCAGCGTCAACGGCTCCACCAGCAGCGGGCCGACTCCACCCGAGGCCTGCGCCGGAAATCCAGGAGCTGCAAGCACGTGGCAAGGCCGGCCACCGCAAGCGGCAGGAACCGGTCAACGGTGGCGAACCACCAGCGGCGTAGGGAAATTACCAGGGCATCGACCCGGATCGAGCAGCGGTCGGTGTTCGCGAGGAACCGCTCACTCCCCAGGGGATCACCATTTCACGGAAACCGCCGTTCAGGTGGAGCCGCGCACCAGCAGAACATGCGGCGAACGGAAAACCGAACCGAAAACTATTCGGCGAACAATCACCCTCGCGAAAAGAACGGAATTGCCGCGCGCTCGAGCGGGGCCGGAAATGTCCGCCGCTCCTGTTGCGCACTTCTCCGCCCCGAAACGACGGCGGAGCACACCGGGTAGCGGAACGAGCACGAACCGGAATCGAGTTCCCCAGTGGACACCGCGGAGCGGCCTCGCCTCCCGGCAACGTCTCATTGGACGTCCGCGTCCGGCGGTGGAAGGGAGAGCGACCTCTCCTCCTCGACACCGGCGACCCCGACCACGGCGCTCACCTCCGCGCGGCGCTCCCGCGGCAGCACGCCGGTGATCACACCGATGCCCCCGAGCACCTGTTCGACCTGCATGCCGGCGTCGCGCAGCCGGTCGGCGAGCTCGTCGATCCGGTCCAGCTGGGCGTCATCGACCACCACGGTCACCCTGTCCGACATGAGCCCTCCCAGCGCATCCACCCCGAGCACCACCAGCTCGCATGCACCGCGAACCGACGACCGGCGGCCACCGCTCGACGCGGCTCCTCGGCCATCGCTCCCACCCCCGATCATGCGGCAACGGCGGGGCGCTGACCAGGGAAAGCACCGGAATGCCCCCTGGGGGCGTACCGGGCCGCCGCGGGGTCGATCGGGGCACCGGTCGCTCGTCGAGCGGTCGCGCGAGGTCTGAGCCGGGCGAGCCCGCGCGGCGCGGCTGGACCGTTCGAGCCGACGAGGATCGTCCGCTCCGGTGGTCCGCGCCGGTGGCCGGCGACCTGCTCCCGCCGCCCGGTTCAGCCGGCTGCGGTGCTCGGCACTGCTCAGCGATCCGAGCGGCTCGACCACCACTTCAGTTCATTGAGGACTCAATTTCCTTGACTGATGTCCACACAGGAACAAATGAGAAATCGACTCGTTTTTCCCGAACTAGCACAAGAAGATCACTCGTTGTGCCAACCAGTCCACACAAGACTTCATGGAAGTTCATGCGAGCACGAACGCCTGCAGGTCCTTCCCGATCACGACTTCACCTTCGTAGCCCTGTTGCGCCCAGTTCCGCCAGGCTTCCTCGTCGATCGTTTCCCGCGCCATGTCCGCGATGTGCGACAGCACGAGCTTCCGCGCCTGCGCCGCCTGCGCGACTTCGCCGACTTCCTGCACCTCGACGTGCGACTGGAGCATGTGGTCCCGCACCGCCGGCGACAAGTCGGCTCCCCGCACCCCGATCGCCTCGTGCACCAGGAGATCGGTGCCCGCGGCGAGCTCGATCAGGTTCGGTGTTCTCGCGGTGTCACCGGAGAAGGTCACCGATCCGTGCTCGGTGTCGAAGCGGAACGCGAAGGACGGGAACACCGGGCCGTGCGGGACGAGCGTGGCGGTCACGCGCACCCGATCGTCCTCCACCACCAGGAAGGGCCGCATCGGCGGAGCCGTGTTCCGGTGGTCCGCCCCCGCGTCCGGCAGCTCGATCTCCCGCACCCGCGCCATGGAGCGGATGTCGCGGATGTCCATGTCCCGCAAGAAGACGTTGCTGCTGTAGGCGTGCGCGGCGTGCAGCCGATCGGTCATCTCGGCGAGGCCGGGCGTGGGGCCTTCCGGCGCGATCGTCGGCGCTTCCCCTCCGCCGAACTTCGGCGGCAGACCACCGGCCGGCCCAGGGCCGTGGACGGTGATCGGCCCGGGAAGGGTGTCCCCGCTCATGTTGGGGATGTGCCCCGCCAGCAGGAAGAAGTTGTAGTAGTCGGTGATGTGGTCGGCGTGCAGGTGGGTGATGAAGATCGAGTTGAGCCGCTGGAGCTCCAGCCCGGCCCGCAGGCACTGGTGACGGCCGAGCGGCCGCAGTCGACGACGTACACCTGCCCGTCGACGACCAGAGCGGAGGAGATCCCGGCGCGGTCGGCGACCACCGGCGGCCCGGCCTGCGTGCCGAGCAGCACCAAACCGAGCTTCGCGTCACCGATCGCCTGGGCGGTGTCCGAGACGGCAGCCGCGTCGCGAGGCCCGTCTGCGGAGGCGCGCCCGGCCAGCCCCACCAGCGCTGCCCCACCGAGACCCCCGAGGAGCAGCCGGCGGTTCAGCGGAACGGGAGGG
>NZ_AYJW01000068.1 GCF_000497205.1 Saccharopolyspora rectivirgula DSM 43747 | reverse complement strand
TCTGTTCTGCGGTGACCCCGGGTAGTTCATCAAGGCCATGTACGCGGACCACCTGCACGCCACGAACTGCGTGGTGGTGGATTTCGGCACGTCGACGAACGTCGACGCCCTCGGGCCGGACATGGACCGCTCGGTGCGGGCGCTGCCGCACGGCGACCCCGCGGCAGGCGGCAAGCCGGCCGTGGTGCTCGTGGTGGGCGTCAACGGCACCGGCAAGACCACCACCACCGGCAAGCTCGCCCGAGTGCTCGTGGCGGACGGGCGGACCGTGCTGCTCGGGGCGGCCGACACCTTCCGCGCCGCCGCGGTCGAGCAACTGGCCACCTGGGGAGAACGGGTGGGCGCCGAAGTCGTCCGCGGCAAGGAGGGCGCGGACCCGGCCAGCGTCGCCTTCGAAGCGGTCGAGCGGGCCACCGAAACCGGGGTGGACGCGGTCCTGATCGACACCGCCGGCCGACTGCACACCAAGACCGGCCTGATGGACGAGCTCGGCAAGGTCAAGCGGGTCGTCGAGAAGAAGGCCCAGGTCGACGAGGTGCTGCTGGTGCTGGACGCCACCACCGGCCAGAACGGGCTGGTCCAGGCCCGGGTGTTCTCCGACGTCGTCGACGTGACCGGCATCGTGCTGACCAAGCTGGACGGGACCGCCAAGGGCGGCATCGTCTTCCAGGTGCAGCGCGAACTCGGCGTTCCGGTCAAGCTGGTCGGCCTCGGGGAAGGTGCCGACGACCTCGCCCCGTTCGAGCCGGAGGCGTTCGTCAAGGCACTGCTCGATTAGTCCACTCGTCCGGTACCAACCCGCCGGCCGCGACGTATCTTGGGGCGGTGCGCGCTGTCGTCTTCGAAGAGTTCGGCGGACCGCTGTCGGTCGAAGAAGTAGCCGACCCGCGACCGTCCCCGGACGGCGCGGTCGTGCGGGTGCTGGCCACCGGGTTGTGCCGGAGCGACTGGCACGCCTGGCGAGGCCACGATCCGGACGTGTCGCTGCCGCACGTCCCCGGGCACGAGCTGGCCGGTGAAGTGGTGGCCGTCGGGTCCGGGGTGCGGCGCTGGAAGCCCGGGGACCGGGTCACCGTGCCGTTCGTCTGCGCCTGCGGGCGCTGCGACCAGTGCGCCAGCGGCAACCACCAGGTGTGCGACCACCAGTTCCAGCCGGGCTTCACCGGCTGGGGGTCGTTCGCCGAGCTGGTCGCCCTCGACCACGCCGACGTCAACCTGGTGCACCTGCCGGACTCCTTCCCCGCTGCCGCTGCGGCCGCCCTGGGCTGCCGGTTCGGCACCGCCTACCGGGCGGTGCTGCGCCAAGGGGCGCTGGCCGCCGGCGAGTGGGTGGCGGTGCACGGCTGCGGCGGGGTGGGCCTGTCCGCCGTGCTGATCGCCCGAGCCGCGGGCGCCCAGGTCGTGGCGGTGGACATCGATCCGGAGCGGCGCGCCGCGGCCGTCCGGCTGGGTGCGCAGGCCGCGGTCGACCCCGCGGAGGTGCCGGACCCGGTGGCAGCCGTGCGGGAACTCACCGGAGGCGGCGCCCATCTGTCCCTGGACTGCGCCGGGCTGCCGCAGACCTGCGAGTCCTCGGTGCGCAGCCTGCGCAAGCGCGGCCGCCACGTGCAGGTCGGCCTGCTGCCTCCGGAGCAGGGCGTCCCGCAGATCCCGATGCACCAGGTGATCGCCGACGAACTGCAGCTGCTGGGCAGCCACGGCCTCGCCGCGCACGAGTACCCCGGGATGCTCGACTTCGTCACCCACAGCGACATCGACCTGACCGCCCTGGTGAGCCGGCGGATCTCCCTGGACGAGGCACCGGAAGCGCTGGCCGGGATGGACACCCCGGCCCCCGGGCAAGCCGGAGTCACCGTGATCGTCCCCTCGGAGCGGTGAGCGATGCAGCGGCCCGGTCTCGCCCGCGGCGCCGCGGCGAGCAGTTCGACGGCGGTGCTCACGGTGGCGCTGATCGTGCTCACCGCGCTCGCCCTGCGGCCCCCGTTCACCGCGGTCGCCCCGCTGCTGCCGGAGATACAACGCGACCTCGGCGTGTCCACCACGTTCGGCGGGGTGCTCACCACCTTGCCGGTGGTCTGCCTCGGGGTGTTCGCCTTCGCCGCCCCGCGGTTGCGGCAGCGGTTCGGCGAGGAACGGGTGCTGGCCGGGGCCATGGCGCTCCTGGCGGGTGGGCACCTGCTGCGCGCGCTGGGCGCCGAGTGGAGCCTGCTGGGCGGCACGGTGGTCGTCGGCAGCGGTGTGGCCGTGGCCAACGTCATCGTGCCGGGGCTGATCAAGCGCGACTTCCCCGACCGGGTCGCCTCGGTCACCGCGCTGTACACCGCCCTGCTCACCCTGGGCGGAGCGGTCGCCGCCAGCGTGGTGGTGCCGATCGGGAACGCGTTCGGCGCGGGCTGGCGGCTGCCGCTCGGGTTGCTCGCCGTCCCGGTGCTGCTGGCCTGCCTGCTCGCCGTCTTCAGCACGCGCGGTCGGCCCGGTGCCGCTGAAGCGGTGACCAGTCCGAGGCGGCTGTGGCGGCACCCGCTGGCCTGGCAGATCACCGTCTTCATGGGGCTGCAGTCCGGACTGGCCTACGTGGTGTTCGGCTGGTTGCCGACCATGCTGCAGAGCCGGGGGGTACCGCCGGAAACCGCCGGGGTGGCGCTGGGCGTGCAGGCGGCGGTGCAGGCGGTCGGGGCCAGCAGCGTCGGTCTGCTCCTCCGGTGGCTGCGCGACCAACGGGTGGTCACCACCGTCCTGGGCGTGCTGATCGCCGGGGGGTTCACCGGAGTGCTGCTGGGGCCGGGACCGGTGTCGATCTGGACCGCCACGGTCGTCCTCGGCTGCGCCCAGGGGGCCGCGTTCAACCTGGCGGTGACGCTGTTCGGCCTGCGGGCCCCGGACAGCGCCACCACCGCCGCGCTGTCCGGGATGGCCCAGGGCGGGGGATACCTCATCGCGGGCGCCTGCCCGCTGCTCATCGGGGTGATCTTCGACCTCGCCGGCAGCTGGGTGGTTCCGCTGTGCGTGGTGCTGGCGGTCTGCGCGAGCTGGATGGCGATGGGGATGCTGGTCGGTCGCCCGCGTCAAGTGCCGTCGGTCATCTCCTCGTAACCGGAGACCGCCATCGGGCACCGTTTCGTCACTTTTGCGCGCCTGATTTGATCAGGCGGAAACATGCGAGCGGATCGCCTGAAACAGGTGCTCCCCAGGATGCCGGTAACCGGTTCGCACGGGGAGGCATTTGGTGAATTCAGGCGATACCGCATGGGTGCTCGTCAGTGCGGCCTTGGTGCTGCTCATGACGGCTCCCGGGCTGGCATTTTTCTACGGCGGCATGGTGCGCGCCCGCGGCGTGCTGAACATGCTGATGATGAGTCTGGGCAGCCTCGGTGTGGTCGGGGTGCTGTGGGTGCTGGTCGGCTACTCCACGGCGTTCGGCTCCGACCTCGGCGGAGCCGGTCTGCTGGGGAATCCGGTGGAGTTCTTCGGGTTGACTTCCCTGCTGGGCGAGGACCAGCTTTCCGGTTCGATCCCGACCATGGCGTTCGTCGGTTTCCAGGCGATGTTCGCCATCCTGACGGTCGCCCTGATCTCCGGTGCTGTCGCGGACCGCGCGCGGTTCGGCGCGTGGTTGCTGTTCGCCGCGCTGTGGGCGGTGGTCGTGTACTTCCCGGTCGCGCACTGGGTCTTCGCGTTCGACGAGACCGACGAGGCCGGCAACGTCCTGGCCACCGGGGGCTGGATCGCCAACCGGCTGGCGGCGATCGACTTCGCCGGCGGCACCGCGGTGCACATCAACGCCGGCGCGGCCGCCCTGGCCCTGACCTTGGTGCTGGGCAGGCGGCGCGGCTGGCCCGGGAGCCCGGGCAAGCCGCACAACCTGCCGTTCGTGGTCCTCGGCGCGGGACTGCTGTTCTTCGGTTGGTTCGGCTTCAACGCCGGGTCGGCTCTCGCGGCTGACACCGCCGCGGCGATCGTGCTGGTGAACACGCTGGTCGCGACCAGCGCGGCAATGCTGGCCTGGCTGGCGGTGGAGTGGCTGCGGGACGGCCACGCCACGACGCTGGGCGCGGCGTCCGGCATCGTCGCCGGCCTGGTGGCCATCACGCCCGCCTGCTCTTCGGTGACCCCGTTGGGGGCGATCGCCGTCGGTGCCCTCACCAGCGCTGTTTGCGCGTTGGCGGTGGGCCTCAAGTACCGGTTCGGCTACGACGACTCGCTCGACGTCGTCGGGGTGCACCTGGTCGGCGGCTTGGTCGGCACCCTGCTGGTCGGTTTCTTCGCTTCCGACGCGGCGCCGGCCGGGGTGTCCGGGCTGTTCTACGGCGGCGGGCTCGACCAGCTGTGGCGGCAGGCGGTCGGCGCGGTCGTGGTGCTGGCCTACTCCTTCGTGGTCAGCTTGCTGCTCGCGCTGCTGGTGCGGGGCACGGTCGGTTTCCGGATCACGGCCGAGGCCGAGGACCAGGGCATCGACGAAGCCGAGCACGCCGAGAGCGCGTACAGCTTCACCGACGAGCGCTTCGTCCGCAGCACTGCGCTCCGGGCCGAGAAGAACGACGTCGAGCTGGAGGGCAGCCGGGTATGAAGTTGGTGACCGCGATCGTCCAGCCGGCGAAACTGGACAACATCAAAACGACGCTCGGCAAGCTCGGGGTGCTGGGCATGACGGTCAGCCAGGCCCAAGGCTACGGGCGCCAGAAGGGGCACACCGAGGTCTACCGGGGTGCCGAGTACGCCGTGGACTTCATCGAGAAGCTCCGGATCGAAATCCTGGTGGCGG
This sequence comes from Saccharopolyspora rectivirgula DSM 43747, assembly GCF_000497205.1. Lineage (GTDB taxonomy): Bacteria > Actinomycetota > Actinomycetes > Mycobacteriales > Pseudonocardiaceae > Saccharopolyspora > Saccharopolyspora rectivirgula. The sequence continues at coordinate 15,315 of NZ_AYJW01000068.1, read as the reverse complement.
ACTCGATGCTGGACGACGTGGTGTCGGAGATCGTCAGCACGACCCGGACCGGCAGCGTCGGGGACGGGAAGGTTTGGGTGACCCCGGTGGAAACCGTGGTCCGGGTGCGCACCGGGGAAACCGGCGAAGCAGCGATCTGACGGCAGCGGCGAACGATCGGGGCGCGGGGCGGAGAGCTCCGCGCCCCGATGCGCGTCGTAGTGGGTATTGGCCGGTTCGACTGCGTAACACTACGCAGCTCGATCCACGGGGGTTCACGGTCACGGCAGGCCTCGAGAACGACCAGACTGGTGGTCAACAGCGGCCGGGGGCCACGAGAATCACCCGCCCGTCTGGGGGTCGGGCGGGTGAGAGCAGGTGTGGCCGGCCGCGACGGGGGTATCAGGGGGAGCAGAGGTGGCTCGTCTTGGGGGGAACGAGTCACCTCTTTCTTCGTGCGCGGTTCCCGCGCGGCCGGACCCACCGCCCAAGATCGAAAATCCCGTAGTCTGGGCATGCCGTGGATGATCCGAATGTGCCCGCTGCGGGTGGGGTGCCGGTCGTGCGCCCCGGGCGGCGTTCGCTGACCGTGGTGGCCGGCTTGCCCGGAGCCGGGAAGAGCACCGTGCTGACCAAACTGGACTGCGACGGTCCCGTGGTCCTCCTCGATTCCGAACAGGTGCGCGACGTGCTGCGCCGGTGGCTGCCCGCGCTGCCGTACGCCTGGTACCGGCCGCTGGTGCACCTGGTCCACCGCAGCCGGATCGCCGGGCACTGCCTGTTCAGCTCGCGACCGGTGGTGGCCCACGAGCCCGCGACCAGGGCGAGCACCCGCGTCCTGCTGCTGCTCTTCGCCCTGCTGGGCGCGCGACGACCGGTGCTGGTCTGGTTGCAGGCCGAAGCCGGTCAGGCGCGGGCCGGCCAACGGGCCAGGGGGCGGGTGATCCGCTCGGCGTCCTTCCACCGGCACGTCCGACGGACCGACCGGGTCCAACGGCGGCTCCGGGAGGGGCGGCGACTGCGCGGCTGGCGGCAGATCCACGTGTTCACCCGGCGGGAAGTGGCCACCGGACTGCGGTTGCGCACCCGAGGGTGAGCAACGTCCCGTTAAACCGGGTGGGGGAGCAGGACGGCGAAGTCGATCGGTAGGCTGGACAACCAGCGCGCGGGAGCTGCCCGCTGCGCTTGGCTGAGAATCATCGAGCTGCGGGTGACTGGCTACAGGGTGTGCGTCCAGCTGTGCGTGGTTCGAAACGCGCTAATGGCCTCCGACCCCGCGGCTATTCCCGGCGGACCAATCCGCCGAAGATCGTCCCGGACACCTGGGCAGCCCGGGCCGTTCGGCGCATCAGCCCCATGCCGACCCTACGAGGAGACCCGCAACCAGCATGCCGACCTTTGAAGAGCTCGATCTCGACCCGCGAATCTGCAAAGCGCTCGCGGAAATCGGCTACGAAACACCTTCTCCCATTCAAGAACGAACCATTCCGCTGCTGCTGCAGGGGCGGGACGTGCTGGGGCTCGCCCAGACCGGGACCGGCAAGACGGCGGCGTTCGCCCTGCCCATCCTGACCCGCCTGGACCCGGACGCGGCCAACCCGCAGGCGCTGGTGCTGGCCCCCACCCGGGAGCTGGCGATCCAGGTCTCGGAATCCTTCGAGCAGTACGCCAAGCACTTGCCGGGCATCAACGTGCTGCCGATCTACGGCGGCCAGAGCTACGCGCCGCAGCTGGCCGGTCTCCGCCGGGGGGCCCAGGTCGTGGTCGGCACCCCGGGGCGGGTCATCGACCACCTGGAACGGGGCTCCCTGGTGCTCTCCGGGCTCAAGCACGTGGTCCTCGACGAAGCCGACGAGATGCTGCGGATGGGCTTCATCGAGGACGTGGAGAAGGTCCTGCAGTCGGTTCCGGAGCAGCGGCAGGTGGCGTTGTTCTCGGCCACCATGCCCAGCGCGGTGCGCAAGATCAGCCAGTCCTACCTGAACGATCCCGCCGAGGTCTCGGTCCGCACCAAGACCACCACCGCCAACAACATCAACCAGCGGTTCATCTCGGTGCGCTCGGCGCACAAGCTGGACGCGCTGACCCGCATCCTCGAAGTCGAGCCGTTCGACGCGGTCATCGTGTTCGTCCGCACCAAGCAGCTCACCGAAGAACTGGCCGAGCAGCTCAAGGTGCGGGGCTTCAACGCGGCCGCGATCAACGGCGACATCCCGCAGCCGCTGCGGGAGCGCACCATCGGCCAGTTGCGGGACGGCCGCATCGACATCCTGGTGGCCACCGATGTGGCGGCTCGCGGCCTGGACGTCGAGCGGATCTCGCACGTGCTCAACTACGACATCCCGCACGACACCGAGTCCTACGTGCACCGGGTCGGGCGGACCGGCCGGGCCGGGCGCAGCGGTGAGGCGATCCTGTTCGTCGCCCCGCGCGAGCGGCACCTGCTGCGGGCCATCGAACGGGCCACCCGCCAGAACATCCAGCAGATGGAGCTGCCCAGCGTGGAGGCGGTGAACGAGCGCCGGCTGGCCAAGTTCTCCCAGCGGATCACCGACACCCTCGCCAAGGGGGACCTGGAGGTGTTCCGCGAGCTGGTGCAGGAGTACGAGCGCACCCACGAGGTCAGCGCGATCGAGATCGCGGCAGCCCTGGCCAGCATGGCGCAGGGGGACCGGCCGCTGCTGCTGGACCCGCAGGACATCGACCGGGCCGAGCCCTTCGCCCCGTTCGAGTCCAACAGCCGCGAGACCGGCACCTACCGGGTCGAGGTGGGCCGCCGCAACCGGGTCACCCCGCGGGCCCTGGTCGGCGCGCTGGCCAACGAGGGCGGGGTGCCCAGCAAGTACATCGGCCACATCGACATCCGGGCCGAGCACACCCTCATCGAACTGCCCGCCGATCTGCCGGAAGAGCTGCTGAGCAGGCTCCGCACCACCCAGGTGGCCGGCCGCGGCCTGCGGATCAGCCGGGCCGAGGGGGAGGTCATCAACCGCCGTCCGCGCCGGGCCGGGCGGGACAAGCCCCGCCCGCACCGCAAGGGGCAGCGCTCCTACGGGCAGTCCGGCCGTCCGGTGAACACCAAACGGGGTGTCGGCAACCTCTCCCGGGGCTGACACCGGGGTGATGTCCCCTATACCGCCTCGGCCGTGACGGCGGGGCGGTTACCCTCGCATTGGTACCCAGGTACACCGAAACGACTCTGGAGCCCGTGAACCCGTGTTCGACACTCTTTCTGACCGGCTCACTTCGGTCCTGACGAATCTTCGCAGCAAGGGGCGGCTGTCCGAGGCCGACATCGACGCCACCGCGCGCGAAATCCGGATCGCCCTGCTCGAGGCCGACGTTGCGCTGCCCGTGGTGCGCAGCTTCATCAAGGGTGTCAAGGAGCGCGCGAAGGGCGCTGAGGTCTCGCAGGCTCTGAACCCGGCGCAGCAGGTCATCAAGATCGTCAACGAGGAGCTGATCGGCATCCTCGGCGGGGAGACCCGGCGGTTGGAGTTCGCCAAGAACCCGCCGACCGTGATCATGCTCGCCGGTCTGCAGGGTTCCGGCAAGACCACGTTGGCGGGCAAGCTCGCCAAGTGGCTGGCGGGCCAGGGCCACACCCCCATGCTGGTGGCGTGCGACCTGCAGCGGCCGAACGCGGTGAACCAGCTCCAGGTGGTCGGGGAACGCGCCGGGGTGACCGTGTTCGCGCCCGAGCCCGGCAACGGGGTCGGGGACCCGGTCGACGTGGCCCGCCGCGGTGTCGAGGAGGCCAAGCGGGCCCAGTACGACACCGTCATCGTGGACACCGCGGGCCGCCTGGGTATCGACCAGGAGATGATGCAGCAGGCCGCGGACATCCGGGACGCCATCAGCCCGCACGAGATCCTGTTCGTGCTGGACGCGATGATCGGTCAGGACGCGGTCACCACGGCCGAGGCGTTCCGCGACGGGGTCGGGTTCAGCGGTGTCGTGCTGACCAAGCTCGACGGTGACGCCCGCGGTGGTGCTGCGCTGTCGGTGCGGCAGGTCACCGGCCAGCCGATCATGTTCGCCTCCAACGGGGAGAAGCTCGAGGACTTCGACGTCTTCCACCCCGACCGGATGGCCAGCCGCATCCTGGGCATGGGTGACGTGCTCACCCTCATCGAGCAGGCCGAGCAGGCGTTCGACCAGAAGCAGGCCGAGCAGGCCGCGGAGAAGCTGGGCACCGGCGAGCTGACGCTGGAGGACTTCCTGGAGCAGATGCAGGCGGTCCGGCGGATGGGGCCGCTGCAGAACCTGCTGGGCATGCTCCCGGGCGCCAACCAGATGAAGGAGCAGCTGGCCAACTTCGACGAGAAGCACCTGGACCGGATCCAGGCGATCATCCGCGGCATGACGCCGGAGGAGCGGGCCAACCCGAAGATCATCAACGCCTCGCGGCGGCAGCGCATCGCGCGCGGCTCCGGGGTCACCGTCACCGACGTCAACGACCTGATCAACCGCTTCTTCGAAGCCCGCAAGATGATGCAGCGGATGGCCGGCCAGTTCGGCTTCGGCGGCGGCTTCGGCGGCACCAAGCGCAAGGGCAAGAAGGGCAAGAAGGGGAAGAAGGGCAAGAACAAGGGGCCGACCCCGCCGAAGGGGATGCGCGGTCTGCCCGGTGGCTTCCCGCCCGGACTGCCGGGCAACGTGCCCGGCGGACCGGACTTGTCAAAACTGGAGCAGGGGTTGAATGATCTGCCTGCCGGTTTTGATCCGTCGAAGCTGAACTTCGGAAAGAAGAAGTGACTGCCCTTTCACTCAGCGGTGTGGTGCTGCCGGACGGCCAGCACCAGCAGTTGTGGATCCGGGACGGGCGGATCAGTTTCGACCCCGTCCCGGGTGCGGAGACCGTGTTCGAAGGCGGGTACGTGCTGCCCGGTCTGGTGGACGCCCACTGCCACGTCGGGATCGGTCCGCAGGGGCCGGTGGAGCTCGACGAGGCGGCCGAGCAGGCGGAGACCGACCGGGACGCCGGCACCCTGCTGATCCGGGACTGCGGTGCGCCGGTCGACACCCGCCCGCTGCAGGAGCGCGACGACCTGCCCAGGATCATCCGGGCTGGTCGGCACCTGGCCCGGCCCAAGCGCTACATCCGGCACCTCGGCAACGAGCTGGAGGACCCGGCGCAGCTGCCGGCCGCCGTCGCCGAGCAGGCCGAGTTCGGTGACGGCTGGGTCAAGCTGGTCGGGGACTGGATCGACCGGTCGGTGGGCGATCTCGCCCCGCTGTGGCCGGACGACGTGCTGGCCGAGGCGATCGAGGTGGCGCACCGCAAGGGAGCCCGGGTGACCGCGCACGTGTTCGGGGAGAGCGCGCTGCCCGGTCTGATCAACGCGGGCATCGACTGCATCGAGCACGGCACCGGGCTGACCGACGACACCATCGAGTTGATGGCCGCTCGGGGCACCGCCCTGGTGCCGACCCTGATCAACGTCGAGAACTTCCCGTCCTTCGCCGCGGCCGCCACCAAGTACCCGGACTACGCGGCGCACATGACGGACCTGTACCAGCGCGCGGACCGGACCGTGGCCAAGGCCGTTGAAGCCGGGGTCCCGGTGTACGCCGGGACCGACGCCGGTGGCGGCATCGAGCACGGTCGGCTGGTGGACGAGCTGCTGGCGCTGCACCGGGTGGGCATGTCGGCCGAGCAGGCAGTGGGCGCGGCTTCCTGGGCGGCCCGGGACTGGCTGGGCTGGGGCGGTGTCCGGCACGGCGCGGTGGCGGACCTGGTGTGCTACGAGACCGACCCGCGCAAGGACCTCGAAGCGCTGCGCGCGCCCGCCCGCATCATCCTCCGGGGGCGAGTGGTTCGCTGAACCCTCCGATCGCTGCGGCACCGGGTGCCGTCCTCAAGGCACGGGTGTGGAACGGCACTTAGGGTGGACCGTGGCGAGAGGAGGACAGCGTGGAGGAGGGTCCCGGCCACGGCCTGCCCGGGAGGTGGCGGAGGGAGCAACCGCCTGCAGACCGCGAGCCGGCGCCGCCGATGCGGCCGGTCGACGACACCCAGCGATCCCGCTCGCGGTATTGGGAAGCGGAGCAGGAAGCCGCCCGACGCGGGTCGCTCGCGTGGGGGTTCGCCGCGTTCTTCGCCGGCTACGGCGCCTACTACCTGTTGGTCCTGGTGATCAGCGGTTTGCAGAAGTCGGAGATCGCCGGGTTCGACCCCGCCACGTCGGCCGGGGCGGCCGGCCCGGTGCTGCTGCTGGCGTTCGCCCCGAACGTCTTCCTCGGACTGCTGCCCGCGGTCTTCTCCTGGTGGAAGGGGAAGGGGCTGCGGCTGGACTTCGGCATCGCCCCGAAGTGGCGGGACCTCAAGGTCGGGTTGAGCTGCGGGCTGATCGCTCTCCTGGGGTCCTGGGTGCTCACCCTGGTGATGATCGGGGTGTTCGGACCGCCTCCGGAGAACGGGCTGACCCGGTTGATGGAGGGGGAGCGCACCGTCTGGCTCTTCCTGTTCGCGCTGTTCGCCTTCCTCGGCGCGCCGCTGACCGAGGAACTGCTGGTGCGCGGGGCGCTGTGGGGCGCCCTGGAGCACTACCGCATCCCCCGCTACGCCGTCCTGGTGTTGACCGCGCTCGTCTTCGCCCTGATTCATCAGGAAGCGTGGCGCACGCCCGTGTTGTTCTTCGGCGGTCTGGCCATCGGCGCGGCTAGGATGATCACCGGGCGGGTTGCGGCGAGCATGGTGGCGCACGCGACGAACAACTTCCTGCCAGCGCTGCTCCTGTTCGCGATCGCCGGTTGATGGCTGCCGCTTCCTCGCGGCCGCGGGTAGTCTGGCGGCTCTCCACAGTGGTTTCGTCCTTTGCCAGCCGGTTTGCGGACAGCCAGCCGGCATCACGGAGGCGCCCGTGAACGCACTTCAACCGGAACGGATCAGCAAGCGGAGCAAGTCGACCGGTGAGGCGCCGCCCGGAGCCTCGGTGCCCCGCTGGGGTCTCGGCGCGTTCTTCTTCGTCCAGGCGGTCTTCCTGCTGGCGTCGGTGTTCCTGGCCGCCACGTTGGGCGAGGCGGACGGTGCGGCGCTGGTGCTGATGCTGGTGCTGCCGACCCTCTTATCCGGTGCGGCGGCGGTGCTGGTGAGCTTGGTCCGGGGCAACGGACCGCGGGTCGACTTCGGGTTGGAGTGGCGGTGGTCGGACGTCCTCACCGGGTTGGTGATCGGCGGGGCCGGTCTGGTGACCACCACGATCGCTTCGGTGCTGTGGGTGCGCTGGCAGGGGCCGGAGAACGCGCACTCGACGGTGAGCAGCCTGCTCGACGGGGTCCAGTTGCCGCCCGCCTTGGCGGTGGTGATCTTCCTGCACGTCTGGTTGGTGGCGCCGCTGTGCGAGGAGATGCTCTACCGCGGTTTGCTGTGGGGGGCGATGGAGCGGCTGCGCTGGAGCCAGCTGCACGTGTTCTTGTTGTCCACCGCGGTGTTCGCGATCGTGCACCTGGAACCGGCCCGGACGATGCTGCTGCTGGTGATAGCGGTGCCGATCGGCCTGGCCCGGCTGGTGACCGGCAGGTTGACCGCGAGCGTGATCGTGCACCAGGTGAACAACTTCCTGCCCGCGCTGGGGTTGTTGTTGATCTCGCTGGGAGTGCTCCCCGCGTGAGGCGGGCACCCCGGACGGGGAGCTGGACGGTATCTGGCACAATGAGAAGTTGTTCGCCGCGAGGGGTCCCTCTCACCGCTCGTGGCTGGTAGACGTATGAGCGTTCCATCCCGTTGCCCCACGCGGCGTGGCATGCTCACCAAAGCACGAACGAGAGTCTGAGGAGCACCACCACCCGTGGCTGTGAAGATCAAGCTGGCGCGGATCGGTAAGATCCGCGAGCCGCACTACCGCATTGTGGTTGCTGACGCCCGTACTCGGCGGAACGGCCGGGCCATCGAGACGATCGGGCAGTACCACCCGAAGGAGAACCCGAGCCGCATCGAGGTCAACTCCGAGCGGGTGCAGTACTGGCTGGGTGTTGGCGCGCAGCCGACCGAGCCGGTGCGCAACATCCTCGAGATCACCGGGGACTGGCAGAAGTTCAAGGGCCTGCCGGGCGCCGAGGGTCGGCTGCAGCGGCCGGAGCCGAAGCCCAGCAAGAAGGAGCTGTTCGAGGCCGCGCTGGCCGCTGCCAACGAGGAGCCGGGCGTCGAGGCGGTGACCCCGAAGAAGAAGGGCGGCAAGAAGGCCGAGGACAAGGAGGCCAAGGCGGAGAAGGACGCCAAGGCCGAGGAGACCAAGGCCGACAAGCCCGAGGCTGAGCAGAAGTCCGGGGAAGGCCAGGCGTGACAGTCCTCGCCGACGCGCTTGAGCACCTGGTGCGGGGCATCGTCGACAATCCGGACGATGTCCACGTGCAGCTTGTGACGACTCGGCGAGGTCGCACCCTCGAGGTGCACGTCAACCCGGACGACCTGGGCAAGGTCATCGGCCGCAGTGGGCGGACGGCGACCGCGTTGCGGACCGTGATGTCCGGCATCGGTGGTCGCGGCATCCGGGTCGACGTGATTGACACCGACCGCTGAACGCAGATGCGCGAACAACAGTCCCGCACCCTGGCCGTGGGTCGAGTGGTTAAGCCGCACGGCATTCGTGGGGAACTCGTTGTCGAAGTGCTGACCGACAGTCCGGAGCTGCGTTTCGCCTCCGGGGCAGCACTCGATGTGCAGAGGCGGGGTGAAGATCGCACCCAGAAGCTCACCGTGGTAGCCGCCCGGCCGCACGCCGGGCGGCTACTGCTGCGTGCGGAGGGGGTGGACGACCGCACCGCTGCCGAGCAGCTGCGCGGCGCCCTGCTGGTGGTGGACGCGTCGGAGGTCGAACCGACCGACGACCCGGACGAGTTCCACGACGTCGAGCTCGAAGGACTGCGGGTGCTCAACACCGGCGGGGACGAGCTGGGCCGGGTGCACGAGGTCGTGCACACACCGGCCGGCGAACTGCTGGCGGTGCGCACCGGGGACGGCAGGGAAGTGCTGGTGCCGTTCGTTTCCGAGATCGTCCCGGAAGTCGATCTCGAGGCGGGGAAGCTGGTCGTGGACCCGCCGGAAGGCTTGTTCGACGCCTGATCCGCTCGGCGTCGGTGGAAAGCTCTGGGCATTCATGCGCATTGATGTCATCTCGATCTTCCCGGACTACTTGAACCCGCTCCGGGAAGCGCTGCTGGGCAAGGCCATCGCCAGCGGCAAGATCGCTGTTTCGGTGCACGACCTGCGGAACTGGACCCACGACGTGCACCGCTCGGTGGACGACAGCCCGTACGGCGGCGGTCCCGGCATGGTGATGAAGCCCCAGGTCTGGGGCGAGGCGCTGGACGAGGTCTGCGCCCCGGATGCGGCCCCGGAACCCGGTGCTCGGCCGCGGTTGGTCGTGCCCACGCCGGCGGGGCGGCCGTTCACGCAGCGGACCGCGGAGCGCTGGGCGGCCGAGCCGTGGCTGGTGTTCGCCTGCGGTCGTTACGAGGGGATCGACGAGCGGGTGATCGAGGACGCCGCGGAGCGGATGCCGGTGGAAGAGGTGTCCATCGGCGACTACGTGCTGGTCGGCGGCGAAGCTGCGGTGCTGGTGATGGTGGAGGCCGTCGCTCGGCTGCTGCCCGGTGTGCTGGGCAATCCGCTGTCGGCGCAGCAGGACTCGTTCTCCGACGGGCTGTTGGAGGGCCCTTGCTACACGCGTCCTGAGGTGTGGCGGGGGCGCTCGGTGCCGGACGTGCTGCGGTCCGGCAACCACGCCGCGATCGCTCGTTGGCGGCGCGACAAGGCGCTGGAAAGGACCTACTGGCGGCGGCCGGATCTGCTCGCCGCGCTGCCGGAAGGGGCCCTGGACGAAGCCGATCGCGCTGTGCTGGATAAACTGCGGGAGTCGGATCGTTCCGGCGACTCCCGGGATGCCGGAGACGCGGAGCGCGGACCCCGTTGAACTGGGGTTGGTTTCGGCGCTGGGATGCGTATCTGGCACACTGGAACGGTTGCAGCCGGACAGTGTCCGGCATGCCAAGAACAAATCACCCCGTGTCAGGCGGTGCCCACCAGTAGGTTGGGTCATCGGCATGCGAGAACACGGGTGCCATCGACACGGATGAGGACGGACCACCGATGAACACCCTGGACGCACTGGACGCCCAGTCGTTGCGTTCCGACATCCCGGCTTTCCGGCCTGGCGACACGCTGAAGGTTCACGTCCGCGTCATCGAGGGCTCGCGCGAGCGGATCCAGGTCTTCCAGGGCGTGGTTATCCGCCGTCAGGGCGGCGGTGTCCGGGAGACCTTCACCGTGCGCAAGGTGTCCTTCGGTGTCGGCGTGGAACGGACGTTCCCGGTGCACAGCCCGAACATCGCCAAGATCGAGGTTGTGAGCCGCGGTGACGTGCGCCGAGCGAAGCTGTACTACCTGCGCGACCGGCATGGCAAGGCGGCCAAGATCAAGGAGAAGCGCGAGACCGCTTCGGCTTCTTGATCCGAAATGCGTAGCTGTGCACGACCCGGGTGAAGCACACCCGGGTCGTTGTATTTTTCCGTCTTACGGGTGATCGTTACCGGCGCGGAGACCGCACCAGCGGCCGGACCCCCATCGACGTTCGCCGACGAATGACCACGTCATCGCCCGGTTCCCGGGATTCTGGCGGGGCGCTGTCCCCGCGGGGGACTGCGGTGTGCTGGGGGAGTGTCGAGTAGCCTGGCCCGGTGGCCGATGTCATGCGCTCCACTGGACCAGAGGAAGACCCCAAGGACGCTGAACGCAGCGAAGCTGCGGAGTCCGCGCAGCAGGAGCACTCTCGCCGGGCGAAGCCCAAGGGGAAGAAGGGTTCGTTCTGGCGCGAGCTGCCCATCCTGATCGTCACAGCACTGGTCCTGACGGTACTGATCCAGGCGTTCGTGGCCCGGGTCTACCTGATCCCTTCTCAGTCCATGGAAAAGACGCTGCACGGCTGCAGCGGGTGCAACAACGACCGGGTGCTGGTCGACAAGATCACCTACCGGTTCACGGATCCGGAGCCCGGGGACGTGATCGTGTTCCGCGGCCCGCCGGCCTGGGTGCAGAACGAGCACCAGGTCGAGGAGTCGGCCAACCCGGTGGTCCGGCTGTTCCAGCGGGGGGCTTCGCTGCTGGGGCTGGGCGCTCCGAACGAGAAGGACTTCGTCAAGCGGGTGATCGCGGTCGGCGGGCAGACCGTGGAATGCTGCGACGACCAGAACCGGGTTCTGGTGGACGGCAAGCCGTTGAACGAGCCCTACATCTACTGGGAGCCGGGGCGCGGTGGCACCCAGGAGGAGTTCGACCCGGTGACCGTCCCCGAGGGGCACCTGTGGGTGATGGGCGACAACCGCAACGACTCCGCTGACTCCCGGGTGCAGGGCGGTGGCGGTGTCAACGGCACGGTGCCGGTGGAGAACGTCATCGGCAAGGCGCAGTTCATCGTGCTGCCCCCGAGCCGCTGGCAGAGCATTCCCGAGCCCAATCCGCAGGTGGAGGCGCTGAGCGCGCCCGCTTGGCAGGCCGGATTGCCGCTGGGCGTCGGGGTGGCGGGCGCGTTCCCGGTGCTCTGGGCAGGACGTAAGGTCGTAGGTGTGGTCCGCAGTCGACGCACGCGGGAGCAGCACTGACGGTGACGGAACTGGCGGGGTTACGGCCGCCAAGGACGGTGATCCGGCGCAGCAGCGGCAACTGGGCGTTGCAGCGCGCGTTGGACCGTCGTGGCCTCGGCCCGGTGGCGGGTGTCGACGAAGCCGGACGGGGGGCTTGTGCGGGGCCGCTGGTGGTGGCCTCGTGCGTGCTCAAGCCCGGTGATGGGCGCCGCTTGGACGGGTTGAGCGATTCCAAGCTCTTGTCCGCTGCGGAGCGGGAGCGGCTGTACGACCGGATCGTCTCGTGCGCGCTGAGCTGGTCCGCGGTGGTCATCCCGGCCGAAGAGGTGGACGCCCGGGGCATCCACGCGGCGAACCTGGAGGGCATGCGCCGGGCGGTGGCGCAGCTGTCCGTCCACCCCGGCTACGTGCTCACCGACGGTTTCCGGGTGCAGGGGTTGGCCTCGCCGAGCGTCGCGGTGGTCAAGGGCGATCTCGCGGTGGCCTGCGTGGCGGCGGCCTCCGTGCTGGCCAAGGTCACGCGGGACCGGTTGATGGTCGAACTGCACGAGGACTTCCCGGAGTACGCGTTCGACGAGCACAAGGGGTATTCGACCCCGGTGCACTCGGCGCGGTTGAAGGAGTTCGGGCCATGCGTGGAGCACCGCTGGTCCTATGCCAACGTGGTGTCGGCGGCGAAGCTGCACGGCATGCGCTCACCACGGACGGTGATCAGCAAGCCCGGTTTGTTCGATGCTTTTGAGCAGGATGTGGGGAACAATGCGGAGTTGTAGTCCCAACGGCGACGGAGAAGGGCTCGCACAGCGATGAGCGCCGAGGATCTCGAGAAGTACGAGACCGAGATGGAGCTGCAGCTCTACAAGGAGTACCGCGACATCGTCGGGCAGTTCACCTACGTCGTGGAGACCGAGCGGCGCTTCTACCTGGCCAACGCGGTTGATGTGCAGGTGCGCAACTCCGACTCGGAGGTCTACTTCGAGGTGGCGATGTCGGACGCGTGGGTGTGGGACATGTACCGCCCCGCCCGTTTCGTGAAGAACGTCCGGGTCATCACCTTCAAGGACGTCAACGTGGAGGAGTTGGACAAACCAGAACTCCGGTTGCCAGAAGGCGGGCCATTCGGTGCGTGACTGACCGGCTTGGCGGAGGGCCCGGGCGACGACGTCGCCCGGGCCCTCCGCTTTTTTGCAGCTGCTGGTTGTCCACAGCGAGGGGAGTTGTCCACAGTTTTCGATTCGGTTCTGCCGCTCGGCCGGCCCGGCGGGCACGTTGGGTGAGGACGGACTCGTCTGGCAGGTAGGAGGAGGCATGCCGAATCCGGTCATCGGTTCGCTGTCCGACGACGACACCCTGGGGCACCGGCACGCGCTGGGGCGCGAAGGGGAGCGGCTGGCCGCGCAGTTGCTGGAGGAGAAGGGCCTGACGGTCCTGGAGCGCAACTGGAAGTGCCGCCACGGCGAACTGGACATCATCGCCACCGACCGCCGCAGAGCGGTGTTCTGCGAGGTCAAGGCGAGGTCCGGGGTTGATTACGGAGGTCCGTTGCTGGCGGTCGGCCCGGACAAGGTCCGCCGTGTTCGCCGGCTGGCGCAGCTCTGGCTCAACGAACGCGAGCTGACCGGTTGCCCGGTGCGGTTCGACGTGATCTCCGTGCTCTGGCCGCCCGGCGGGAAGCCGCGCTTGGAACACCTGGAGGGGGTGTTCTGAGTGGCCTTGCACCGGGCGTACGCGGTGGCGCTGTTCGGCGTGGACGGTGTGCTGGTGGAGATCGAAGCGGACGTGCGCAGCGGCGGTCTGCCCTCGGTGCAGCTGCTGGGGCTGCCGGACACCGCTTTGCAGGAGGCCAAGAACAGGGTGCGCGCGGCGGTGCAGAACTGCCAGGAGAAGTGGCCGGCCAGCTGCGTGACGCTCGCGCTGTCCCCGGCGGCCTTGCCGAAAGCGGGGACTTCGTACGACCTGGCGATCGCCTGCGCGGTGCTGGCCGGTGCCGAGGCGGTTCCAGCGCACCGGCTGGAGGGCACGGTGCTGTTCGGAGAGCTCGCGTTGGACGGGCGGATCCGGCCGGTCCGCGGCCTGCTGCCGGCGCTGCTGGCGGCTCGCCGGGAAGGCGTGCGCACGGCTGTGGTCCCGGTGGACTGCTTGGCGGAGGCCAAACTCGTTTCCGGCATCGACGTCCTCGGCGCGGAGCACCTCGGCCAGGTGCTGGCTTGGCTGCGGGAGCTGGGCGAGCTGGAGCGCGCGGTGCGCACCGGTGTCGAACCCCCGGCGGCGGAGGCCCCCGAGCTGGCCGACGTCATCGGGCAGCCCGAGGCCAGGTGGGCCCTGGAGGTCGCCGCGGCCGGTGGTCACCACCTGCTCATGGTGGGGCCACCGGGCACCGGCAAGACCATGCTCGCCAAGCGGTTGTGCGGGCTGCTGCCGGACCTGTCGGTGCAGGACGCGCTGGAAGTCACCGCCATCCGCTCCGTGGCCGGGGAACTCCGGAAAGCGGATTCGCTGATCAGAACACCGCCATTCGTCGCCCCGCACCCGTCGGTGTCCCTCGCGGCGTTGATCGGTGGCGGCACCGGGCTGGCCAAGCCGGGGGCGGTGAGCCAGGCCCACCGGGGGGTGCTCTTCCTGGACGAGGCGTGCGAACTCGGCGGAAAGCGGTTGGAGGCGCTGCGCACCGTCTTGGAGGAAGGGGAAGTCAGACTGGCCCGGCGGGACGGCACGGTGCGCTTCCCAGCCCGGTTCCAGCTGGTGCTGGCCGCCAACCCGTGCCCGTGCGCGCCAGCCAGGGACGTGGATTGCCAGTGCACACCGCACATCCGGCGCAAGTACCTCGGCCGGCTGTCCGGCCCGCTGCTGGACCGGGTGGACCTGCGGGTCCGGATGCGGCCGATGACCGCGATGTCCGTTCACACCGGTGAGCAGCCGGAGTCGACCGAAGTGGTTCGCAAGCGGGTGGCCGAGGCGCGGGAAGCAGCCCGCCAGCGGTGGGCCGACCACGGGTGGCAGACCAATTCGGAAGTGCCCGGCCCGCTGCTCCGCCAGCGGTTCGCTCTGCCGGCCAAGGTGATGGCACTGCTGGACCGCGCGCTGGAGCTGGGGGCGGTCACGGCTCGAGGAGCGGACTGCTGCCTGCGGGTGGCTTGGACGTTGAGCGATCTCGACGGCAGTCCCCGCCCCGCCGCCGAGCACGTGGCAGCGGCACTCGAGTTCCGGGATCGGAGGGTGTCATGACCAGTGATCCCATCCGACTTGCCCGGGCATACCTCGGTGCGGTGGCCGAGCCGCCGGCCCCGGCGTTGGCCGCTTTCGTCGCCGAGCACGGACCGGTCGAAGCGGCCGAGCGGGTGCGCGCCGACGAGCAATTGCCGGGTGCGGTGCGGGACGAGGTGGTGGCCCGCCGCGAGAAGGTGCGCGCGGCCGATCTGCTGGCCGCCGCGGCGGCAGCAGGAGCCCAGCTGTTGGTGCCGGAGGATCCGGAGTGGCCGCGGGAAGCGGTGGGCCTGTTGTCGGGGGCCCGCGAAGTCGGCTTGCCCGCGATGGCCGAGCCGCTGGCGCTGTG
Organism: Saccharopolyspora rectivirgula DSM 43747; assembly: GCF_000497205.1. Classification (GTDB taxonomy): domain Bacteria; phylum Actinomycetota; class Actinomycetes; order Mycobacteriales; family Pseudonocardiaceae; genus Saccharopolyspora; species Saccharopolyspora rectivirgula. The sequence continues at coordinate 200 of NZ_AYJW01000068.1, read as the reverse complement.
GGTGCGCGGTGCGCACCGGGACCTGCTCTCCGGGGACGAGCTGGTTTCCGTGGTGGGGGCCAGGGCTGCTTCCGGTTACGGCGAGCACGTCGCGGCGGAGTTCGCGCACGGGCTCGGCAAGGCGGGGTATGCGGCGTCCGGGGCGTGCCCGCTGATCGGCACGACGGGGTCCGGTTCCCAGCGCACGGTCGCCCGGTCGC